>NZ_CP032624.1:607898-911848 GCF_003627055.1 Gryllotalpicola protaetiae | reverse complement strand
GTTCACCTTCGTGCAGGTCTACACGCATCGCTCGTTCGCGACGCTGCCCACGGGATCGGTCGCCCTCGCGCTCGAGCCGATGACAGCGCCGACGGATGCTTTCAACTCCGGTCTCGGCATCAAGCGCCTCGCGCCGCACGAGACCTGGAGCGTCACCTGGGGCATCCGCTACACCGCCCCCACCGCCTCCACTCTGCCGGCCGCGCCCGCTCCGTAGCTCGCGTCTCGAAACGGTCTCTTGACTTCTTCGCGCGCGCGCCGATACTTAAGCATATGCTTAACCATTCGGATACGCTCGACCGGGCCTTCCAGGCCCTTGCCGACCCCAGCCGGCGCGCGATGGTCGAGCGGCTGGCACGTGGTCCGGCATCCGTCAGCGAACTCGCGGCGCCACTCGCGATGACCATGGCGGCCGTCCTGCAGCATCTGCGGGTGCTCGAGGCGAGCGGCCTCGTGACCACCGCGAAAGCCGGTCGCGTGCGCACCTGCGCCGTCGACCCCGAGGCGTTCGGTGCCGTGCAGTCGTGGATCGACGCTCGCCGCCGCGAATGGGAGCGCCGCCTCGACCGCCTCACCCGGCACCTCATCGACACTGAAACGGAGTAACCATGCCCACCACCTTCGGCTCGTTCGCCATCGAGCGCACCGTCCCAGCCTCGCCGGCGCGCGTTTTCGCCTGCTTCGCCGACGACACTGAGAAACGCGCATGGTTCACCGGCCCCGACGGCTTCGTCGAGAAGGCGCCGCGCACCTTCGACTTCCGTGTCGGCGGCGACGAGTTCAACTCGGTCGGCACGCCCGACGGCCCCGCGCACGTCTTCCGAGCGCACTACTACGACATCGTCGAGAACGAGCGCATCGTCTACGCCTATGAGATGTACGACGGCGAGACGCGCTCGTCGGTCTCGGTCGCCACCATCGAGATCGCGCCGGTCGGTGACGAGACGAAGCTGACGATCACCGAGTCCGGCGTCTTCTTCGGCGACCCTGCGGAGGCCGACGGACGCAGGCACGGCACGATCCTGCTCGTGAACGTCATCGTCGCGTATCTCGCGGGGGAACTGGTCCGCTAGTCGAGCGACTCTGCCCGCCACAGCCGTGCGCACGCGCCGAGCTCGTCGCCCGTCTGCACGAAGCGCGAGGCGCGCGTGGTGAGCTCGGTGGCCCGCTCAGGGTCGACGGCGTCCACGGAATCCGCGAGCGCGGCGGCTCCCGCAGCCTCGACACGGCAGAACGCGGCCGCGCGGTCGAGCGCGTCCGCGAAGTCGCCCTGGAACGCCCCGCGCAGGATCTGGTCTGCGAGCTCGACGATCTCGACCGGCCCTGTCGGCTCCTGGGCCCCGGCGACGATCGGGTCGATCGTCGGGGTCACGTCGGCGCCGCGCTGGTACAGATAGCTCGTCTCTTCGGGGCTCTGCCTGATCAGCACCCGCACGAGGTAAATGCGCCACAGCGCGCCGGGCAGCGAGCGGGCGGATGCCTGCGACCACAGCTCGGCGATGGCGTCGATGCCGTGCTGATCGGTGTAGCCGACCAGCCGGTCGACCACGTCCGGGTCCGGGTCGGCGTGCACGCGCGAGATCAGGGCGTGCGCGGTCTCGTGCGCGACGCGCAGAGCCACGGCCGGGTCCTGCCCGCCGTGGAAGGCCTCGAACACGCGGCCGGGGAGCTTAACGGGCTTATGGAAGTCGTCTGCCAACAGGATTCCTCAGGTCTCTGTCAAGGGGGTTTTGTCGCAATGCCCGTCCGGGCACCGTCAAAGCATGAACATTCTGCTGATCATCGTCGCTGTGATTGCGGTCATTCTGCTGCTCACGGGCGGATTCGTGCAGGCTGCGAGCTGGCTGCTCTGGGTCGGGATCGTGCTTGCGCTGTTCGCCATCATCGTCTGGATCGTGCGCGCCATCAGTGGCCGCAACCGAGTCTGACACGCCCTGATTCCCGCCCGGCGCCCTCTCCGGCGCCGGGCGGTTCTCTGTGTGCTCGGCACGTTACGCTGGTTGTAGCGCCCCTGTAGCTCAGTTGGCAGAGCATCTGACTTTTAATCAGTAAGGTCGTCGGTTCGAGCCCGACCGGGGGCACTCTCTGATCGGTCCCAGTGTCAGTGGTCCCGTCAAGGATCGCCGTATGAAGCATTGCGGGGGATGCGGTCGTGATTTGCCGCTGAGCGAGTACAACAAATCGAAGGGCTGCAAGGACGGCCTGCAGCGGATCTGCCGAAACTGCAACAAGCAGCAAGCGCGTGAGTACTACGCGAAAAATCGGGAGCATCACGTTCGCGTCATCGTCGCAAGGCGTCGGCTGATCCGAAAAGCCGCGCAGGAGTATCTCGCGCAGTACCTGCTAGCCCATCCGTGCGTGGATTGCGGCGAACGCGATGTCCGGGTGCTCGATTTCGATCATCGCGAGGGGAGCGGAAAGACCGCGATGGTCACGCGATTGGCTGCAAACGGGTTCGGCCAAGCCCGGATCGATGCCGAGATCGCGAAGTGCGATATTCGGTGTCGGAATTGCCACGCTCGAATCACCTATGAGCGAGCGGGTAATAGTTGGCGTCAGCGAGTGTTCGAAAACGGTCGAAGTACATCCCTCTCCAATCCGCGCTGCTCAAGCTCGCAGAATCGACGCCATCTTCTTCCCACGAGCCACCTCGTCGACGAGCTTGTCGAGGTAGCGGATCTTCTGCATGAGCGGGTCCTCGATGTCTTCGACCCTGACGCCGCAGATGACCCCGGTGATGAGCGAGGCGTTCGGGTTGAAGTCGGGCGCGCCTGCGAAGAACGTCTGCAGGTCGGCGCCGTCTGAGATGACCTGCTGCACACCGTCCGCGTCGTATCCGGTGAGCCACTCGATGACCCGGTCGAGTTCCTCACGCGTGTGCCCTTTCCGCTCCACCTTGGTCACGTAGAGAGGGTAGAGAGTCGCGAAGCTCAACGAGAAGATGCGTTGCCCGGCCATGGTGTCCTCCGTCTATGCGGCGCGTTCAGCCTCAGCCTGCGCGAGGAACCGGCTCAACGCGTCCCGAGTCTCGGTAAGACGCCGGGCCTTGGCATCCATCTCGTCCCTGATCTCGGTGACCCGCTGCATCAGCACGCCGCAGTCCTGCTCGACGGGCCCCGCGTCACCGGTGCACGGCAGCACGCGCTCGATCAGCTCGGTCGGGAAGCCCAGGTCGAGCAGCGTCTTGATCGTCTCGACGGTGCGCAGCGCGTCATCGTCGAACTCGCGGTAGCCGTTGCTCAGCCGCTGCGACCGCAGCAGCCCGACCTGCTCGTAGTACCTGATCGAACGCGCGCTCGCCCCCGACCTCTCGCTCAGCTCACCGATCTTCACGGGCATCCGCCTTCGCGCTTGACCTTGACATTGATGTCAGAGTTTACCGTCGTTCCGACGCCGCGCGGCGGCGCGAGGAAAGGGACGGAAATGAAGGTCTTCATCACCGGCGGCACCGGCTACGTCGGCTCTGTGCTCGTCGAGCACCTGGTCACGGCGGGGCACGAGGTCAGCGCGCTCGCCCGGTCAGAGGCGAGCGGTGCGCGGCTTGCGGCGGCGGGCGCGGCGGCGGTCCGAGGCGAACTGGCGGATGCCGCGCTGCTCCGCGCCGCAGCAGAAACCGCAGACGCGGTGATCCACGCGGCGGTCGACTACACGATGAGCGACACGGCGAACGCCGCGGAACTTGCGGCCGTCACAGCGCTCACCGAAGGCGCAGGGGCGGCGGATGCCGGCAAGCCCGTCGTCTACACGAGCACCGGCCTCGTGTACGGCTTCGCGCCGGAGCGCGATACGACAGAGGACGCCAAGCTGCCCGAGGCGAGCGCGCAGCCGGTCAAGGCGCAGGCCGAGCGCATCGTGCTGGGGTCAGCCGGCACCACGCCGATCGTCGTGCGCGCGGGCCTCGTCTACGGCAGGGGCGGCTCCGGTCTCCTCACGGGGCTCATCGGCAGTGCCGCGCAGACGGGCGCCGCCACGTACATCGAAGACGGCGAGAACACCTGGAGCCCGATTCACGTCGACGACCTCGCTGCGCTCTACCTGGCTGCGCTCGCGAATCCTGTCTCCGGTGTCTACAACGCGGTGGGGGAGCATCCGTTCAGCTTCCGAGAGCTCGCCGAGGCGATCGCGGAGCTGACCGGTGCGAAGCCGCTGTCGATCCCGTTCGAGACCGCGGAGCAGCAGCTCGGTGCGTTCGCGCACGTGCTGCGGAGCACGAGCACGCTTCGCGCCGACAAGGCACGAGCCGCCTTCGGCTGGGCCCCCTCCGGTGCCCCGCTGATCGACGAGGTGCGAGCGGGCGGCTACCGCGTGCCGGCATCCGTCGCCTCATAAGCAGGGCAAAAGAATAACCGGGCCGCAGAACGCCTCTCGGCGGAAGGCCGCTCGAAGCGGCGAAAAATGGAGCCCGGGGTTACTGCGGCCCGGCACATCGAGTGTAACGGAGAACGCCCCAGGGATCTTCCCCGGGGCGTTCGCGGTACGCGTAGCGGTCGGATGCCTACCCGAAGCGACCTGAGACGTAGTCCTCCGTCGCCTTCACCTTGGGCGTCGAGAAGATCGTCTGGGTGTCGTCGTACTCGATGAGGTGGCCCGGCTTGCCGGTGCCCGCGATGTTGAAGAACGCCGTCTTGTCGCTCACGCGGGTCGCCTGCTGCATGTTGTGGGTCACGATGACGATCGTGTACTCCTTCTTCAGCTCCTCGATGAGGTCCTCGATGGCGAGCGTCGAGATCGGGTCGAGGGCCGAGCACGGCTCGTCCATCAGCAGCACGTCGGGCTTCACCGCGATCGCGCGCGCGATGCACAGACGCTGCTGCTGGCCGCCGGAGAGGCCGGAGCCGGGCAGGTTCAGGCGGTCCTTGACCTCTTCCCAGAGGTTCGCACCGCGCAACGACGACTCGACGAGGTCGTCGGCGTCGTTCCTCGAGATGCGGGTGTTGTTGAGGCGCACGCCGGCGAGCACGTTCTCGCGGATCGACATGGTCGGGAACGGGTTCGGTCGCTGGAACACCATGCCGACCTGGCGGCGCACCAGCACCGGGTCGACGCCGGGGCCGTAGAGGTCGTTGCCGTCGATCAGCACCTCGCCCTTGACGTGCGCGCCCGGAATGACCTCGTGCATGCGGTTGAGCGTGCGCAGGAACGTCGACTTGCCACAGCCGGAGGGGCCGATGAAGGCGGTGACGGAACGCGGCTCGATGTTGATCGACACGCCCTCGACCGCCAGGAACTTGTCGTAGTAGACGTTGAGGTCGTTGACCTCGATGCTCTTGGACACAGGAATCCGTTTCGTTTCTTTCGGTGGCTAACGCAGGCCCTTGGGGGCGAAGATGCGGGCGACGATGCGGGCGATGAGATTGAGGATGACGACGAGGATGACGAGCAGCAGCGCCGCGCCCCATGCGGAGTCGTATGAGGCCGGGATGTCGGTGCTCGGGAACTTGTAGCCGGTGTACGCCATGACCGGCAGAGTCGACATCGCGTCGCGGAACGGGTTCGCATTGAAATTGCTCGTGAACGATGCCGCGATGAAGATCGGCGCGGTCTCGCCGATGACGCGGGCGATGGCGAGCATAACGCCGGTGATGAGGCCGGAGATCGCGGTCGGCAGCACGATGCGCGTGATCGTCACGAACTTCGTGGTGCCGAGCGCGTAGGACGCCTCGCGCAGCTCGATCGAGACGAGCTTCAGCATCTCCTCGCTCGAGCGCACGACGATCGGGATCATCAGCACGCACAGTGCGATCGCGGCGGAGAAGCCGCTGAACGCCTTGGGGCCGACGATGAGCGTGAACAGCGAGAACGCGAACAGGCCGGCGACGATCGAGGGGATGCCAGTCATCACGTCGACCAGGAAGGTGACCGCGCGGTTCATCCATGCGGTGGGGCGCCCGTACTCGACCAGATAGATGGCGGTGAGCAGGCCGATCGGCACGCTGATCACGGTCGCGATGCCGGTGATGATGAGCGTTCCGACGACCGACTGCCATGCCCCGATCGTGGTCGTGACCTTGAGGGAGACCGGGTCGAAGTGAGTGCCGCCGGTCTGGAAGACGAAGCTCGGGTCGAACGCGTCCTTCGCGCCGCGGGCGATCACGTCGATGAGCGTCGACACCAGAGGCGCGAGCGCCAGCAGGAACATGATCACGACGACGCCGCGCACGATGCGGTCGACCGCCTTGCGGCGGCTCTCGGTGAACGATGAGATGACGCCGACGGCCAGCAGGTAGATGATCGCGGCGACGACCACCCAGCCGACGACGTTGAAGCCGACGAGCGCGAACAGGACGGCGCTGACGACGAGCGCGCCGAGCAGGGACCAGAGCTCGAAGTAGCGCGGCAGCTGGCCACTCGTCAGCGCGTTGTCGACCTGGCGCTTCGGAGCCGGTGCGTTGGGAATGGCGGTGGCGCTCATGAACGCGGTCCTTCGGGTTGGCTCGGCTTCAGGCCTTCAGGGTGAGCAGACGACGCGTGGGGGTGAAGGGCCGCCAGCGGGCTCTCGGCGTCATCGAGGGCGAGCATGGTCGACGGATTCGTCGGGGGCAGCCGCTTGACCTTCTTGCCGCCACCCGACTTGCCGGTGCGGCCGATGATGAAGCGCGCAGCGAAGTTCACGACCAGGGAGATCACGAACAGCGCAAGACCCGTACCGATCAGCGCCTCGCGCTGAAGCTGGTTCGACTCGGGGAAGTTCAGGGCGATGTTCGCCGCGATGGTCTGCGAGTTCCGGTTGTCGGTGAACCAGTTGAGGAAGAAGCCGATCGTCGGAGACATGATGAGCGCGATGGCCATCGTCTCGCCGAGGGCGCGGCCGAGTCCGAGCAGGATCGCGCTGAGCATGCCGCTGCGCGCATACGGGAAGACGGCGAGCCGCACGGTCTCCCACTTCGTCGCGCCGAGGGCGAGTGCGGCCTCTTCGTGGAGGCGCGGGGTCTGCAGGAAGATCTCGCGGGTGATTGAGGTGATGATCGGAAGGATCATGACCGCGAGCACCACGCCGCCGGCGAATGCCGTCGAGCCCGTCGTGCTGAGGTCGCCGCCGAACAGAGGGAACCAGCCGACGTGGTGGTTCAGCCATGCCTGGAACGGCAGCAGGAACTTGCGGATCGTGAAGATGCCCCAGAGGCCGAAGATGATCGACGGCACGGCGGCGAGCAGGTCGACCAGGTAGGCGAGCACGCCGGCGACGCTGCGCGGCGCGTAGTGCGAGATGAAGAGGGCGATGCCGATCGCGACCGGGGCGCCCATGAGCAGGCCGAGCAGCGAGACCCAGAGCGTGCCCCAGATCAGCGGAGCCGTGTAGCTCCAGAAGCTCGAGTGATGTGCTGTCGTGCCCTCGGCGAGGTCGCCCGTCGTCCAGCTGGCGGTGATCGCCGGCGCGGACTTGATGATGAGGAACAGCGCGACGCCGGCCAGGATCACGATGATCAGGGTGGCCGAGCCGGTGCTCAGGAACTTGAAGATGCGGTCGCTGGGCCTGGCCTTGGCGACGATCCGACGCGAGGGAGCTGCGGCGGTTGACTCAGTCACGGGATGCGTCTCGTTCCTCGTCGATGTGGGGGATCGTGGGTGTCGCTTCATTGTGCGACGGCCGGGCTACCAGTTGATAGCCCGACCGTCGCATGTGGGTGGTGCTGTCTTACTTGACCAGTGCGATCGTCTTGGCGATCTCGGTCTGGATGCTCTCAGGCAGAGCCGCGGCGCCCGCGTTCTTCTCGCCGACCTCCTGGCCGACCTTGCTGCCGATGAAGCCGATGTAGGCCGCGGTCAGCTTGCCCTGCGTCGAGTCCTTGAAGCTCTTGCAGAGGACATCGTAGGAGAGCAGCGGGATCGGGTACTCGTCGGCACCCGTGATCGCGGTGTAGTCGAGCTTCTTCGTCAGGTCGCCGGTGCCCTGTGCGGCATCCTTGGCGGCGGAGTCGAAGGCCTTGGTCGCTGCGGCGGCCGAGTAGGCGACGAAGGTGCTGCCCGAGGTGCCGGCCTGGATGCTCGCCTTGGTCGCGGAGCCGATCGAGCTCTGGTCCGCGTAGCCGATCGTGCCGCTACCGGCCTCGACCGTGTTCACGACACCCGAGCCGCCCTGCTGCCCGGAGCCGACGCTGTTCGGCCATGCGTTGTTGGCCGGCGTCGTCCAGTCGCTGGGGGCGATCTGGTTCAGGTAGTTGGTGAAGTTGTTCGTGGTGCCCGAGCCGTCGGAGCGGTGCACGACCGAGATCGGCAGGTTCGGCAGCGTGGTGCCCGAGTTGAGCGCCGCGATGGCCTGGTCGTTCCAGTTGGTGATCTTGCCGTTGAAGATCTGGGCGATGACCGATCCGCTCAGGTTGACCTTCGGGTCGTTCGGAAGCTTGTAGATGACCGCGACGCCGGAGAGGTACACGGGGATGTTCAGACCGCCGTCGGCGCCGCAGGTGGTCTGCGCCTGGGTGAACTGGTCGGAGCTCAGCGCCGAGTCGGTGCCCGCGAAGTCGTACGAGCCGCCGAGCCAGTTGGTGACGCCGCCGCCGGAGCCCTGCGAGCCGTCGTAGTTGATCTTGACGCCGGCCGCCTGAGCGGTGAACGCGGCCGTCCATGCCTTCTGCGCGTTGGCCTGAGCCGACGAGCCACCAGCGGTGATGGTGCCCGAGAGCGACGGGTCGATGGTCGGGCCGGCCGCGGCCGGGGACTTCGTCGAGGTGTCGCTGGGGCTGCTGCCGTTGTCGTTGCTGCCGCAGGCTGAGAGCGCGAGAGCGGTAGCAAGGGCGAGAGCGCCCGCAGCCGCCACGTTCTTGAGCTTCACTGTGTTCCCTTCGGAATGGATTTCAGCCGCCGCGCGCGAGAAACGAGAAGTTCGGGTACGCGCGGGGCATGGGTCGGTGCTGACCCGCAGGCGACGCTAAGGGCGGCGTTTGACCAACCTCTTCCGCGAGGGTGAACGGGGGGTGAACGAGCGTGAAACGCCGCCCGCGCGCTACAGCGGGCTGTGGGTCTCCACCGCGAGGATTCCGGCCGTCGGGTGCAGCACGGAGAGATGCACGATCGTGAACGCGGCGGGCTCGAGCACCGCGGCCTCGCGCAGCTGCCAGGTCATGGGCGTTCCCGTGGCGAGGGCGAACTCCCGCAGGATGTCGGGCAGAACGGGTCTGTGGCTGCACAGCACGGCCGTCCGCCCCGACACGATGCGCTTCGCCACGACCTCGGGCACGGTCGACAGGCCGTCGTCCCAGGCGTCCTGGCTCACTCCCGGCTCGTAGCGCGGTTTGCGGTCGAGTGCTCGCGCGAGCGGCGCGACGGTCGAGGCGCAGCGCACGGCCGGAGAGGTGAGGATGCGGCGCGGGCTCCAGGCGCGAACGGTCGGCACGATGCGCTGCGCCTGCAGCACCCCGCGCGCCGCAAGCGGCCGCTTCTCGTCGACGCCGCCCCATTCACTGCGCCCCAGCGCCTTCGCGTGCCGCAGCACGATGACCCCGAAGCTCGAGCCGCCCGCGCGCTCGTGCAGTGTCGCGAACTCCTCGAGCAGGCGGATGTCGTGCTCGTAGCTGAGCGCGACCTTGGCTTTCGAGAGGGGCATCCAGTGCGCGGCATCCACCTCGGAATTCGGGCGGAACCGAGATGCCCTCACCGCGGCATCCGTCACCTCAGCCGTCCAGTAGTGCACGACCTTCTCGCGGCCGCTCGCGATCGTGTAGCGCGTCTGCGACAGCGGAACCCCGAGCGTGACCGTCAGCCCGGTCTCCTCGCGCACCTCGCGTACGGCGGTCTGCGGCAACGTCTCGCCCGGGTCGACCTTGCCCTTGGGCAGAGTCAGGTCGTCGTAGCGGGGACGGTGGATGACGAGCACACGGACGTCGCCGTCCACGATCCGCCAGCACACCGCTCCGGCGGCAAGTACGACTCCGTCCGTCACAGGCGCACTGCCGCACGCGGACGGTGCGAGATCTGGTACATGAGGCGGTTCTGCAGGTCGACGAGCGGCGCACCGGACTCGTCGACCGCGTGCCTCGCCCACGACCCGTCGGACTCGAGCTCCCATGACGACGTCTCGTTGCTCATCGCCAGATCGAAGTTGTCAGAGAGCTCCTGGATGTGCTCGGGCTTCGTCAGCCGCACCAGCGCCTCGATGCGGCGGTCGAGGTTGCGGTGCATCATGTCGGCGCTGCCGATGTAGACGAGCGGGTCGCCGTTGTTCACGAAGCTGAAGATGCGCGAGTGCTCGAGGTAGCGGCCGAGGATCGAGCGCACGCGGATGTTCTCGCTGTACCCCTCCTGCCCGGCCTTGAGGCCGCAGATGCCGCGCACCCAGATGTCGACGGGCACGCCCGCCCTGCTGGCCTGATACAGGGCGTCGATGATGGCCTCGTCGACCATCGAGTTGACCTTGATGCGGATGCCTGCCGGCTTCCCCGCCTGCGCGTTCTTGGTCTCCTGCGCGATCGCCTTGAGCAGCCCCTTGCGCAGATGCAGCGGCGCGACGAGCAGCCGCTTGAACTTCTTCTCGATGGCGTAGCCCGACAGCTCGTTGAAGAGCCTGGTGAGGTCCTTGCCGACCTGGTCGTCGGAGGTGAACAGGCCGAGGTCCTCGTAGATGCGGCTCGTCTTCGGGTTGTAGTTGCCCGTGCCGACATGGCTGTAGTGCTTGAGCCGGCCGCCCTCCTGGCGGATGACGAGCGCGAGCTTGCAGTGCGTCTTGAGGCCGACCAGGCCGTAGACGACGTGCACGCCGGACTTCTCGAGCTTGCGCGCCCACTCGATGTTGTTCTGCTCGTCGAAGCGCGCCTTGATCTCGACGAGGGCCAGCACCTGCTTGCCGGCCTCGGCCGCGTCGATGAGGGCCTCGACGATCGGGCTGTCGCCGCTCGTGCGGTACAGGGTCTGCTTGATGGCGAGCACGTTGGGGTCGCGCGCCGCCTGCTCGAGGAATGCCTGCACGCTGGTCGCGAACGACTCGTACGGGTGGTGCACCATCACGTCCTGACGGCGCAGGGCGGCGAAGATGTCGGGCTTGGCGTTCGGCTCGCTCGGCTGCAGCTGCGCGGCCGTCACGGGAACGTGCGGCGGGTACTTGAGCTCGGGCCGGTCGATGCGCCCGAGGTCGAAGAGCGCGCGCAGATCGAGCGGCCCGGGCAGCCGGTAGATCTCCTGATCGGTGACGTCGAGCTCGCGCACCAGCAGGTCGAGCGTCACGGGGTCCATGTCCTCCGTGACCTCGAGGCGGATGGGCGGCCCGAAGCGGCGACGAAGCAGCTCCTTCTCAAGAGCCTGGATCAGGTTCTCGGTCTCGTCTTCGTCGATCTCGACGTCTTCATTGCGCGTGACACGGAAGACGTGGTGTTCGACGACCTCCATCCCGGCGAACAGCTCGTCGAGCTGGTTCGCGATGAGATCCTCGAGCAGGATGTAGCGGATCTTGTCCGAGCCGCCGCCGTCGATGCGCACGAAGCGCGGGAGCACTGTCGGCACCTTGAGACGTGCGAACTGCTCCTTCTTCGTCTTCGCGTTCCGCACGCGAACGGCGAGGTTCAGCGACAGGCCCGAGATGTACGGGAACGGGTGCGCCGGGTCGACGGCGAGCGGCATCAGCACCGGGAAGATCTGGTTCGCGTAGAGCTCGCGCAGTGGTGCGCGCTCTTCCTCGGAGAGCTCGTCCCACGAGGCGAGCGTGATGCCCTTGGCGCGCAGCGCGGCACCGATCTCCTGGAAGGCCTTCGCATGCCGCAGCTGCAGCTCATGCGCCTTCGCCGAGACGTCCGCGAGCACGTCGACCGGGGCCTTCCCCGTGTTGGTCGGCACCGCGAGGCCGGTCATGATGCGGCGCTTGAGGCCGGCGACGCGCACCATGAAGAACTCATCGAGGTTGCTCGCGAAGATCGCGAGGAAGTTGGTGCGTTCGAGCAACGGCAGCTTCGGGTCCTCGGCGAGCTCGAGCACGCGCTGGTTGAACGCCAACCAGCTCAACTCGCGGTCGATGTAGCGGTCGCGCGGAAGCGAGGGGTCGGAGTCCGGGTTCCACGGCTCGAAGTCGTCATCGAGGTTGTCCGTCCCGAGCGTGTCGTCGACCAGGGTGTTCTCGCCATCCATGCGCCCTATCTTTACACCAGCGGATAACGCCAGGTGAACGGATGCCTCGCCCTCCCGCGTGCGCGGGAGAAAGCGCGCTTCCGCGGGCGGAACTTCACCCGCGGAAGCGATGCTTCACCCGCGCACGCGGGAGAGGAACGCGCGTGTGCGCTCCTGCTCCGGATGGTCGAAGAACGCCTCGGGGGCGGCCTGCTCGACGATCGCGCCCGCGTCGAGGAACACCACCCGATCGGCGACGTCGCGGGCGAACGCCATCTCATGCGTCGCCATCAGAATCGTGGCGCCCTGCTCCTTGAGGGAGCGCACGAGGTCGAGCACCTCGCCGACGAGCTCAGGGTCGAGCGCGCTCGTGATCTCGTCGAGCAGCAGCAGCGCCGGGTCGGTCACGAGCGCGCGCACGATGGCGACGCGCTGCTGCTGGCCACCGGAGAGCCGGTCGGGGTATTCGCCGGCTTTGGCGCCCAGCCCGATGCGGTCGAGCAACGCGAGGCCCTTCGCCACGGCATCCGCCTTCGACATGCCGTGCACGTGCCGCGCCGCCAGCGTGACGTTGTCGATGACGCGCAGGTGAGGGAACAGGTTGTAGTGCTGGAACACGACGCCGATGCGGGCGCGCACGCGGTCGGCGACGACCCGCGGATCGCTGATGTCCTCGCCGGCGAGAACGATGCGGCCGTCGTCGATGCGCTCGAGCAGGTTGACGCAGCGCAGCAGGGTCGACTTCCCCGAGCCGCTGGCGCCGACGAGGGCGACGACCTCGTGCGCGGCGAGCTCGAGGTCGATGCCGGCGAGCACCTCGTGGTCGCCGAAGGACTTGCGGATGCCGGTGAGCCCGAGCAGCGCGCTCATACGACGCTGCCCATCTGTTCACGGCGTGCGATGCGTGCCGAGTACCAGTCGGTGAGCCGGATCATCGGCACCGCAAGCACCACGAAGCACAGCCCCGCGACGAGGTATGGCGTGAAGTTGTACGACAGCGCCACCTGGATCTGGGCCGCGCGCACCGCGTCGACTGCGCCGAGCACCGAGATCAGCCCGACGTCCTTCTGCAGCGACACGAAGTCGTTCATCAGCGCGGGCGTCACCTTCCGCAGCGCCTGAGGCAGCACCACGAGGCGCAGGGTCTGCCAGTAGCCGAGGCCGAGCGAGCGGGCGGCGAGCCGCTGCGACGGGTGCACCGCGTCGATGCCGGCGCGGAACACCTCGCTGACATACGCGGTGTAGGTGATCACGAGCGCGACCGTGCCCCAGAACCCGGCGGGCATGCGCGGGAAGAAGCCCAGCGCGGGGATGCCGAAGCCGACGAGGTAGAGCACGATCAGCAGCGGCAGCCCGCGGAACAGGTCGGTGTAGATCGCGACCGCGGCACGGATCGGGAAGAACACGGCGCCGCGCAGCGAGCGCAGCGCAGCGAGCAGGATGCTGAGCACGAGCACGCACACCGCGCTCGCGAACAGGACCCTGAGGTTCAGCCAGAGTCCCTCGACGATCGTCGGAAGGGACTTCCACGCCTGCGCAGGGTCGAAGAACGACTGCTGCACCGCATGCCAGCCCGGCGTCGAGACGATGCCGACCCACACGAGAGCCGCGAACACCAGCGTCGAGCCGACACTGATCCAGATCGAGCGGCGCGACTGCCTGGCTCGGAACGCGCGGCGCTCGAGCTCCAGTGCAGACGGTGCGCTCACGTGAGCAGCGGGGCGTTGCCCTGGCTGTTCAGCCACTTCTGCTCGAGCTGGGCGAGGGTGCCGTCCTTCTGAAGGGCGTCGACCGCGTCGCTCACCTTCGTGGTCAGCTTGCTGCCCTTCGGCAGCACGATGCCGAACTGGTCGCCCGTGTCGCCCTTCACGGCGGGCAGCTGGCCGACGATCTTGCCGTTGTCGAGCTCGGCGCCCGTGATGTAGAAGCCGGTGGGCAGGTCGACCACGATGGCGTCGACCTGGCCGGCCTTGAGCGCGGCGACGGCGTCGTCATTGCTGTTGAACACCTGCACCTGCTGGCTCGGGGCGATGTCGGCGACCGCGTCGGTGTAGCTCGTCGTTCCGGTCATGGCGCCGATCAGGTCGCCTTTGAGGTCGGCGAGACTCGTCGCGCCGGCCGCCTTGCTCTTGGCCGTCGTGATGACGACCTGGCTGGTGGTGTAATACGGCGTCGAGAAGTCGACGGCCTTCTTGCGCTCGGCGGTGATCGAGAACTGCTGCAGGTTGAGGTCGAAGTCCTTCGGGCCGGGCGCGATCGACTTGTCGAAGTCGTCGCGCACCCAGGTCACGTCGGACTTCGAGAAGCCCAGCTTGTCGGCGACCGCGTAGGCGACTGCGGCCTCGAAGCCCTTGCCGGACGCCGGCTTGTTGTCGTCGACCCACGGCGCATACGCCGGCTGCGAGGTCGCGATGGTCAGCTTGCCCTTCGTGACGTAGCCGTCGGCGCCGCTCGACGAGTTCGAGCCGGCCGAGCAGGCGGTGAGGGCGAGCGCCGCGGCGGCGGTGAGGGCGAGTGCGGCGATTCGGGTACGTGCGGGCATGTGATCAAGGATGCCGCGAGGTGCCCGGCACCCACGAATCCGAGGTCATCTCATTACGCGCGCGCGTACTGCACGTGCACGCGATGGTCGCGGAAGCCGAGCGAGCGGTAGAGGTGCACGGCGTTGTGGTTGTCCGCCTCGACATACAGCTCGGCCTCGGCGCAGCCGCGCTCGCGCAGGCGGGTGAGCCCGGCGGTCATGAGCGTCCGGCCGAGACCTCGGCCAGACGCTTCGGGCGCGACGCCGATCACGTAGATCTCGCCGGTGGCCATTGTTCGCGCGTCCTCGCCGCGCGAGCCCGCTGTAGGCGCCGTACCCGCCGCCGCGCTCCGCCGGCTCGGCTCATCGGGCTCGATCTTCAGCCAGCAGTAGCCGATCATCGTGCCGTCGTCGTCGCGGGCGAGCAGGAAGTCGTCGGCGCGGAACCAGGGCTCGGCCTCACGTTGCTTGAGGTCGGCCTGCGTGAGGCCACCCTGCTCGGCATGCCACGCGAAGACCCGGGCGTTGAGGGCGACCCATGCAGCGTCGTCGTCGCCGGGGCGGAAAGTGGTGATGTTCGTCCTCGCGGGCGTCGCCCGATCGAAGCCATCGACCGGCGACCGAAGCTGCAGCAGAGTCCGCGCCCGCGCGAACCCGAGCCGCACAGCCAGCGCCCGCGCTGCGGGGTGATCCCCGTGCGACCACGCCGTCAGCGGCCCGTCGCCGGCGCGCTTCAGCAGTTCCGCGGCCGCCGCGCCGCCGAGCCCCCGTGCGCGCAACTCCTGATGGACGAAGAGGTCGAGCGACCCTCCGCCCAGAACCGCGCTACCTGCGGCCACCTCGTCAGGAGTTGTGCGCAGTGCGAAGAGCCGCCGCCGCCCCGCCGCGACGTCGAACGACGTCTGCTCGTCGAACGGCTCGAGAAGTGCGGCGCCGGCCGAGGCATCCGTCTCGACCAGTTCGATCGCCGCTCGGGTCACTGCCCGTCTTCGAAGACGTTGAAGCGGTAGCCGACGTTGCGGACGGTGCCGATGAGCGACTCGCTCTCACCGAGCTTCGCCCGCAGGCGCCGCACATGCACGTCGACCGTGCGGGTGCCGCCGAAGTAGTCGTAGCCCCACACCTCTGACAGCAACTGCTCGCGCGTGAACACGCGGCTCGGGTGGGTGGCGAGGAAGCGCAGCAGCTCGAACTCCTTGAAGGTCAGGTCGAGCGGGCGGCCGTGCACCTTGGCCGAGTATGAGGCCTCGTCGATCGTGACGCCGGAGGTCTGGATCTTGCTCGAGGCGGAGTCGACCGAGTGCCGGTCCAGAGCGAGCCGGATGCGGGCGTCGACCTCCGCAGGGCCCGCATCGGCGAGGACGACGTCGGCGACGCCCCAGTCGGCGTTCACCGCCGGCAGGCCGCCCTCGGTGACGATGAGCAGGACGGGCGACGGTGAACCGGTCGTCGAGAGGATCTTGCAGAGAGCCTTCGCGCCGACCAGGTCGCGCCGGGCGTCGATGAAGATGAGGTCGCAGCTCGGCGCGTTCACGAGAGACGCCGCCTCGGCGGGAAGCACACGAGCGCGGTGATTCAGCAGGCCCAGGGCCGGCAGCACATCCTGATCCTGGGCGGATGTCAGGATCAGCAGCTGCGCCATACGACCTCCATGACCTTTCCGTTGATTCCGCATCCTATCCGAAGCCGGAGGTGCGAAAATCGCGCTCGATCGCGGGGCTGCGGCGGCAGAATGGGTTGCATGACGACCGATCCGCTTCCCAGGGGGGCAGCCAAGGGCACGGTTTCCGCAGTCTGGGCGTTCGCGCTGGTGGCCGCGGTGCTGATCGGCGTCTTCTCGCACGCCGACTATGACGGGGCCTGGCTGAGCCTCTCGCTCGCAGCATCCGTCGTCATCGCCCTGTGCATTCAGCTCGCCACGCAAGAGAAGCGCGGCTTCGTCGGCCGACTCGCGTCATCGGTCGCCGGCGCGCTCGTGATCCTGGCTGTCGCAACCGGCGTGATCTACCTCATCCATTAGGCTCGGAGACATGCTTGTCACGCTGGAACTCGTGTTCATCGCACTGCTGGGCTTGGCCGGGCTGGCGATCGCGGGCACCGCGGTGCTCGTGGTCTACAACCTCTTCCGCGGCCAGCACTAGCGCTTCGGTCGCCGTCTATGATCGAGCTTCCCGTCGGCCTGCCGGCCGAGCTCGTCCCGCTCTCCTGGCTCATCGGCGTGTGGGAGGGCACAGGAGTGCTCGACTACAAGATCGGCGAGGACGCCGACGCCGAGCACGTGCAGCGCGAGTTCGGCCAGCGCATCAGCTTCAGCCACGATGGCCTGCCGTACCTCAACTACAGCTCCTACACGTGGGTGCTCGATGACGAGCACACGCCGCTGGTAGCCGAATCCGGCTACTGGCGCCTCTCCCGCCCGCTCACCGAGGGTGACCCCGGCCCCGGCATGCTGCCCGGCATCGGCGGTCGGCCGTTCACCGACGCCGAGTCGGTCGAGACCCTGCGCAACGCGGACGGCGGCTTCGACATCGAGGTGGCGCTGGTGCACCCGGGCGGCGTCTCCGAGGTCTACCTCGGCCAGGTGAAGGGCCCGCGCATCGACCTCGCGACCGATGCCGTGATGCGCACGGCCGGCGCGAAGGAGTACGCGGCGGCCACCCGCCTCTACGGGCTCGTCGAGGCGCACCTGCTCTGGGCATGGGACATCGCGGCGCTCGGCCAGCAGCTGCGCACGCACGCGTCGGCACGACTCGCGAAGGTGGACTGAACGGATGCCTGAGCTCGCACCCTCCGTGTTCGCCACGCTTCCCGGGGCGATCGTCGTTCCCGATGGCCCCGACGCGGGCGCCGTGTGGCACTTCGGCAATCCGATCGGCGAGCAGCGCGCCCTCGAAGACGGCCGGGCGCTCGTGGAGCTGGCGCGCGGCGTCATCACCGTCGCCGGCCCCGACCGCCTCAGCTGGCTGAACTCGATCACCAGCCAGAACCTGCTCGGCCTGCGCGAGGGCGACTCGAGCGAGACGCTCGTGCTCGATCCGTCCGGCCGGATCGAGCACGCCGTGCGCGTCGTCGAGGACGGCGCGCGGCTCTGGCTCATCGTCGACCGTGCGGAGGCGACCGGGCTGCTGGATTTCCTGCAGAAGATGCGGTTCATGCTGCGGGTCGAGATCGCAGACGTGACGGATGCCTATGCCGTCGTCGGCTCGACGGCACCGCTCTTCGCGCTCCAGGCGCTGCGCACTGCACCGGTGGTTGAGGAGGCCGCGTCAGCGGCCGTCTCGAAACCATCGTCTGCGGGCTTCGAGACGCCTGTGCCCGGCTCCTCAGCCGGCGGCGGTTTCCGCACTGTCGTCTGGCACGACCCCTGGTCCCATGTTGCGCTCGGCGGCCATCAGTACGCGGGCGACGACCACGACTACTCCGCCTGGAGCTGGTTCGAGACGATCGTGACGCGCGAGTTCGCCGCGGGGCTCGCCCAGCGTGCGGCATCCGAGCTGGTCGCCGTCGCCGGTGCGGCCGCGGCCGAGGCGCTGCGCATCGCCGCCCGCCGGCCGCGGTTCGCGACCGAGGTCGATGAGCGGTCGATCCCGCACGAGCTCGACTGGCTGCGCTCCGCGGTGCACCTGAACAAGGGCTGCTACCGCGGGCAGGAGACGATCGCAAAGGTGCACAACCTCGGTCACCCCCCGAGGCGCCTCGTGCTGCTGCACCTCGACGGCTCCGACGCCGTGCTGCCCGGCAGCGGCGCAGAGGTGATGCAGGGTGACGCGGTCGTCGGGCAGGTCACCTCGAGCGCGCTGCATCACGAGCTGGGGCCGATCGCGCTCGCCGTGGTGAAACGCAGCGTCGACCCGGCCGCCGCGCTGGTCGTGCGCGCCGACGGCGGCGACATCGCCGCCGCGCAGGAGGTCATCGTGCCGCCGTCCGCGGGGGCGGAAGCCGACGTGCCCCGCTTGCCGCGGCTCGGGGCGGTCACCCGCCGCCCGCGCGACGCCGCGGAGTGACCCGCGCGTGAGATCGGGAGCCGCGACCTGGGCGTCGGACGGGTGGCGCCGGCTCGTCGAGTCGATCCCCGCGATCATTCAGATCGTCGTCGCGGCTATGGCGGCGTACGCGTTCGCCGATTTCGTGCTCGGGCACCGTACCCCGCTGCTGACCATCACGGTCGCCGCTGCTTCCCTCGGCTTCAAGCGGGACGCCCGACCGCTGCGGGTGGTGCGCACCGCGATCGGCATGACGATCGGCATCGTGCTCTCCGAGATCGCGGTGAACCTGCTCGGTGTGGGGTTCTGGCAGGTCGCGGTGATCACGCTGGTCTCGCTCGCGGTCGCCCGCTTCTTCTCGGCCGAGCCCGGGTTCGCGGCGACCGTGCTCGTGCAGGCGGCGATCGTCGTGCTCCTGCCATCGCCGGCAGGCGGTCCGTTCGTGCGCACCCTGGACGGCGTGATCGGCGGTGTGGCCGCGCTGCTCGCGACGGTCTTGGTGCCGCGCGACCCGCGGCGCGAGGCCGCCCGCGCCGCGACGACCTCGATCGAGTCGTTCGAAGAGGTGCTCGGCATGCTCGTCGTCGCGCTGCGTGGAGGCGACATCGCGAGTTCGGCGCAGGCGCTCGACCTGGCGCGCACCTCGCAGGCGCCGACGGACGCATGGGCGGACAGCCTCGGCTCGGCACTCTCAGTCGCGCGCATCTCACCGTTCCTCAGGCGCTATCTGCCCGAGCTGCAGGCGCAGCAGGCGCTGCAGCGCTCGATGGATCTCGCCTGGCGCAACCTGCGCGTTGTGGCCCGCCGCGCGGACTACCTGCTGCGCGACGGGCGCTCGCGCCCCGCGATCGCCGACGCCGCCGCTCAGCTGCAGACCGGGACGGCGCTGCTGCGTGAGAGCTTCGTCGACATCTCGACCCTGCCTGCCGCCCGCGCGGCGTTCGTCGCGATCGTGCGCAGACTCGACCCCGACGAGGTGATGCCGCACGGCACCGCCCGCGACCAGGGCCTCGTGCTCGCCCTGCATCCGCTGCTCGTCGACCTGCTCTGCGCGACCGGCATGCCCCTCGACGAAGCACAAGCGCTCCTGCCTGCGCTCTAGCCGGTCGTCACAAAGTCGCTCGATGGCCGCGCTGTGCAGGATTTGGTGACGACCCGGCTCTCGTGACCGCTGCCGGTCGTCACAAAGTCCTCGATCGGCCGCCGTGAGGGGGACTTATCGACGACCCGGGGCGGGGAGCGGCGCAACGACTCCCCACGGCACGGTGACCTCCCCGAGGCGCCAGCGGGTGCGACCGCCGAGAACCGGCCAGCCCGCGTCGCGCAGCGCGGCGATCGCGCCGATCCAGCGCTGACGCTCGCCATAGGGGGCGAGAACGGATGCCGTGCGCCAGGCCGCGTCGAGAGCAGACAGCCACTCGTGCACACGTTCGCCAGGGACATTGCGGTGGATCAGCGCCTTCGGCAGCCGTTCTGCGACGATCGACGGCAGGTCGAGACCCGCAAGGCGCAGCGAGATCGTGAACCGCTCCGGGCCGGCCGGCGACAGGTCGACCCATGAGCACACCCGCCCGAGCTCGTCGCAGGTGCCCTCGACGAGAAGGCCACCCGGCGCGAGCCGGCTGCGCATGCGCGCCCAGGCGTCCGCCACCTCTGCCTCGTCGTACTGCCGCAGCACATTGAAGGCGCGGATGACGGTCGCGGTCTCGCCACCGGGCAGCGGCACCTCGAAGCCGCCGCGCGCGAACGACACGTTCGTCGCAGGGTCGAAGCCGGTGCGGCCTGCGCGCACCTCGGCGAGCTGGCCTGTGGCGAACGCGACGCGGCCCTGCTCGATCTCGAGACCGACGAGGCGGGCATCCCGCCGCACCCTCGCGAGCCTCGCCCAGAGCTCGAAGCTGGTGACGCCGCTCGCCCCGAAGCCGAGGTCCACGACGAGAGGCGACGCCGCCTTCGCGAACTCGGGCCTGTGCGCGATCCAGCGGTCGACACGGCGCAGCCGATTCGTGTTCGTGGTGCCCCGAGTGACCGACCCTACGGGCTTTGCGGCGGTCGTGTTACGAGGCACGAGACAAGTATCTCGGGGCAGGCCGCGCGGATAGGCTGGGAGCATGAGCGACGCCCCGTACACCCTGATCCTCCTGCGCCACGGCCAGAGCGAATGGAACGCCACCAACCAGTTCACCGGCTGGGTCGACGTGCATCTGACCGAGCAGGGAACGGCAGAGGCGACGCACGCCGGCGAACTGCTCAAGCAGGCAGGGCTCGCCCCCGACATCCTCTATACCTCGCTGCTGACGCGCGCAATCCAGACCGCGAACCTCGCGCTCGACGCGGCCGACCTGCTGTGGATTCCCGTGAAGCGCAGCTGGCGGCTCAACGAGCGCCACTACGGGGCGCTGCAGGGCAAGGACAAGGCGCAGACGCTCGAGGCCTTCGGCGAAGAGCAGTTCATGATCTGGCGCCGCAGCTTCGATGTGCCGCCGCCGCCGCTCGCCGACGACGACCAGTACTCGCAGGTCGGCGACCGGCGCTACGTCGGCATCGACGGCGAGATCCCGCGCACCGAGGCGCTCTCGAACGTCATCGACCGCTTCCTGCCGTACTGGTTCAGCGACATCACCGTCTCGCTCGCCGAGGGGAAGACCGTGCTCGTCACCGCGCACGGCAACTCGCTGCGCGCGCTCGTGAAGCACTTGGATGGCATCAGCGACGACGACATCGCCGCGCTCAACATCCCCACCGGCATCCCGCTGGTCTACAAGCTCGGCGCTGATTTCATGCCGCTCGGCCCGGGCGAGTACCTCGACCCGGAGGCCGCAGCAGCCGGTGCGGCCGCGGTCGCCGCACAGGGCAAGAAGTAGCAGATCCCATGAAGAAGGGCCCCCTCCCGAGGGGGGCCCTTCTTCATGGGATCCCTAGGCCTCTTCCGGCACCCACTCGCCAGTGGCGAGGTACTGCACCTTCTTGGCGATCGAGGCGGCGTGGTCGCCGAAGCGCTCGAGGAAGCGGGACGCGAGCGTGACGTCGACGGTCTGCTCGGCCTCGCCCTGCCACTCGGCGCCGAGCACGGTGGCGAACACGCTCGCGTGGAGTGTGTCGACCGCGTCGTCGCCGTTGATCAGCTGGTCGGCGAGCTCGACGTCCTGGGTGCGCAGCAGCTGCGCGAGCAGCTCGGCGATACGGATGTCGTGTGCCGTCATCTGCGTGAACGTGTCGCGCAGCGCCTCGGGGGCGACGTGGTCGGGGTAGCGGCGGCGCGCGAGTTGCGCGATGTGGCGGGCCAGGTCGCCCATGCGCTCGAGCGAGGCGCTCATGCGCAGCGCGCTGACCACGATGCGCAGGTCCCGAGCGACGGGGTTCTGACGGTAGAGGATCTCGATCGCGAGCTCGTCGAGCTCGACGGCCAGCTCGTCGATGTTGGGGTCGGCGGCGATCACCTTGTCGGCGAGAGCCACGTCGGCCGCGTTGAACGCGGTCGTCGCGTCGCGGATCGAGTCGAGAACGAGTTCGGCGATCTCGACGAGGCGGTCCTGCACCTCGGCGAGTTCTTGCTGAAAGACTGCGCGCATCGGGGTCCGTGCTTCCTGGTGATGTCTGTGAGCACACAACGGTGGCCGCCGCCTGGGCGGCCGCAACGTGGCCATCCTCACGTGGACTGGTGAACGAGCGGTTCCTGAATCCTGAACAGTTTCTAAAGTACCGGCCGCCCAGCCGGGCTGCGAGCGGTCAGGCGCGATTCCGTCTGACGTGGCCTATATACGCTTAGCACCATGCACTACTCCCACTGGTTGGTGCTGGTGGCGCTGCTTGCGGGAATCGTCATCGGCGGCGGGTTCGTCGTCATCCTTTTCCTCTCCATCAATCGCAGCCGACAGGCCGTCCAAGTGAGCAGTAACACCGTCCCAGACGGCGTCGACCAGATCCTCGATGCGATGGATTCCGCCGGCATCGTCACGGATTCCTCGTTGAACGTCGTCAAGGCGACCGCGAAGGCGTTCGCGCTCGCCCTCGTGTCGAACGCCCGGCTCACCAACCCCGAGCTGATCGACATCGCGCAGCGCGTGCGCCGCACGGGGGCGATGGTCGACGAGGAGTTCGACCTGCAGCGCGGTCGCTTCAAGGACGCGAGCCTGCGAGTGCATGTGCGGGCGTCGCTGCTCGGCAGCCGCTTCGTGCTGCTGCTCGTCGAGGACCGCACGGAGGGCTACCGGCTTGACGCGGTGCGGCGCGACTTCGTCGCGAACATCAGCCACGAGCTGAAGACGCCGATCGGTGCGATCGGCCTGCTCTCTGAGGCGCTGCACACCGCGGCCGACGACCCGGAGCAGGTGCGCATGTTCGCCGACCGGCTCAACGCGGAGTCGTTGCGCATCGCGCGCCTCACTCAGGACATCATCGAGCTCTCGCGCCTGCAGGCCGTCGACGCCGTCGCGAACGCCGAGCGCGTCGAGATAGACCACGTCGTCGCGGCCGCCGTCGACCAGAACCGCGTCGGTGCCGACGCCCACGCGATCGAGCTCGTGCTCGGCTCGCCGACGGGCGCGAGCGTCTACGGCGACGAGAAGCTGCTCGTCACCGCCGTCGACAACCTGATCTCGAACGCCATCCGCTACTCGCCGGACGGCTCGCGCGTCGGCATCGGCTCTCGAGCCGCCGACGGGGTCGTCGAGATCGCGGTGACAGACCAGGGCGAGGGGATTCCCGAGGCCGACCAGGCCCGCATCTTCGAGCGCTTCTTCCGGGTCGACCAGGCCCGCAGCCGTGCGACCGGCGGCACCGGCCTCGGCCTTTCCATCGTCAAGCATGCTGTGCAGAATCACGGGGGAGACGTGCGTGTGTGGTCGCAGCCCGGAATGGGCTCGACCTTCACGATCCGCCTTCCCGAGGCCGACCGGCCGGCGGCTGCCTTGCGGACTGCCGGCCAGGCAGCCGTCTCACCTCAAGGAGAACAGAACCAGTGACCCGCTTGCTGCTCGTCGAGGACGAGCCGTCGCTCTCGGCCCCGCTCGCCTTCCTCCTGCGCCGCGAGGGCTATGAGGTCGACATCGCCGAGACCGGCCCCGATGCGCTGAGCGCGTTCGACCGCGACGGCGCCGACCTCATCCTGCTCGACCTGATGCTCCCCGGCATGCCGGGCACCGAGGTGTGCCGCGAGATCCGCACGCGCTCGGGCGTACCGATCATCATGCTCACCGCCAAGGACTCCGAGGTCGACATCGTCGTGGGTCTCGAGCTCGGCGCGGACGACTACGTCACCAAGCCGTACTCCAGCCGTGAGCTGCTCGCGCGCATCCGGGCCGTGCTGCGCCGTCGCGTGGAGCCGGAGCTCGTCGACGACGGCGTGCTCGAGGTCGGCGACGTGCGCATGGACGTCGACCGCCACACGGTCGCGGTCAAGGGCCTCGATACCCCGATGCCGCTGAAGGAGTTCGAGCTGCTCGAGCTGCTGCTGCGCAACGCCGGCCGCGTGCTCACCCGGGGACAGCTCATCGACCGGGTGTGGGGCAGCGACTACTTCGGCGACACGAAGACGCTCGATGTGCACATCAAGCGCATCCGCAGCCGCATCGAGCCCAATCCGTCTGAGCCGCACATGCTGGTCACCGTGCGCGGCCTCGGCTATCGCTTCGAGAGCGAATAACAGGCCAGGAACAGGCGAAGGGCGGATGCCGAAGCATCCGCCCTTCGCCGTAAGTCTGTGCGCTCAGCCGGCCGTCGCGGTGGGCGTCGGAGTCGAAGTCGGCGTCTGGGTCGCGGTAGGGATCGGGGTCGGCGTGAGCGTCGAGTTGATCTTGAAGTCGCCCGTCAGCACCGGCAGGTTCATGGTCACGCCGGTCTTGTCGCCGTAGGTGAAGAACACGGGGAACAGCGACCCCGGCGGGACCTTGAAGTCGTTCCACTGCAGCGTCTGCTCGGGGCCGATGATCGTCGGGTCGCCCTCTGCGACCCGCAGGCTCTTCGTGTCGCTCGGCGAGGCGTTGGGCTGGATCGTCATCGTCTCCCCCGATTCGCCCTTGTTGACGAAGGTGGCGATCAGGGTCATCTGCTCGCCCTGGGCGACGAGGTACGCGTTGCGGATGTGCACGTCGCCGACGGTCGCCTCGACGCCGAACGAGGTGCTCTGCGTGATGCGCTGGGTTCCCTGCGGTGTGATGAAGCCGCAGCCGGCGGTGGCGACGGCGATGCCGACGGCTAGGACGACGGATGCTGCGACACGCACCTTCACCAAGAACCTCCGTGTGTGGAACGCATCGGGCGGGCCGATCTCCGGCCTGGTGCGCCCTCGGATGCTGTTCGAGTTTAGCGTAGCCCGAAGGCGGAGTCGGGCCGAAAAGCCAGCCGTCGAGCGGGCTCGGGGGGTGCCCCCGTCCAGCTTCGGCGTGTCGCGCTGTGATAATCTGGAAGGCGCTGAAGGGACTACTATCTATGCTTTTCGAGGTTGGCGAGACCGTCGTTTACCCCCATCACGGTGCAGCAACTATCACTGAGGTCAAGAAACGGATCATCAAGGGCGAAGAGAAGATCTACCTCAAGCTGAATGTCACCCAGGGCGATCTCACCATCGAGGTTCCCGCTGAGAACGTCGACCTGGTCGGCGTTCGCGACGTGATCGGCAAGGAAGGCCTCGACAAGGTGTTCGAGGTGCTGCGTGCCCCCTTCACCGAAGAGCCCACCAACTGGAGCCGCCGCTACAAGGCGAACCTCGAGAAGCTCGCCTCCGGCGATGTCATCAAGGTCTCCGAGGTCGTTCGCGATCTGTGGCGCCGTGACCAGGACCGCGGCCTGTCCGCCGGTGAGAAGCGCATGCTCGCGAAGGCGCGCCAGATCCTGATCTCCGAGCTCGCGCTCGCTGAGAAGACCGACGAAGAGCAGGCGTCGAGCGTGCTCGACGAGGTCCTGGCCTCGTAACAGCCCGCACTTTGCGAAGCGCCCCGCGTCCGCCGGACCGGGGCGCTTCGCTTTGTGCCGACGTGAGCGGGCAGACTTGGCGTGTGAAGGTCGCCGTCATCGTCGTCGCCGCCGGCAGCGGAACCCGCCTCGGCGCGGGCGTGCCGAAGGCGTTCGTGCAGCTTGCCGGGCGCAGCATCCTCGAGCACTCGCTGCATTCCGTCGCCGGCATGTCCTCGCAGCCGCACGTCGTCGTGGTCGCTCCCGAGGAGCTGCTCGACGACGCACGCGCCGTGCTCGAGCGTGTGATCGGCGCGGGCGACGCGGTCGCGGGGGGAGTGACGCGGCAGGCATCCGTCGCCGCCGGTCTCGCTCTCGTCGGCGACGCCGACATCGTCCTCGTGCACGACGCCGCCCGGGCGCTCACGCCGGCCGCGCTGTTCGATCGTGTGGTCGATACGGTCGCGGCGACCGGCAGCGGGGCGATCCCTGGGCTGCCCGTGAGCGACACCATCAAGCGCACCGCCGAGGGCGGGGCGATCATCGCGACCGTCGACCGCGCGGAGCTGTCAGCCGTGCAGACGCCGCAGGGTTTCCCCGCCGCGCCGCTGCGCGCGGCGTACGAGGCGGCGGCCCGCGACGTGACCGACGACGCGCAACTGATGGCGGATGCCGGGCACCCGGTCGCCGTCGTCGAGGGCGACCCGCTCGCGTTCAAGATCACGACCGCGTGGGACCTGCGCCGGGCGGAGGAGCTGCTGCGGCCGGCATCCGTCACCCGCATCGGAGTCGGCACGGACACGCATGCCTTCGCAGACACGGATGCCCCGCTGTGGGTCGCGTGCCTGGAATGGCCGGGTGAGCGCGGTCTCGCCGGCCACAGCGACGGCGACCCGGTCGCGCACGCGATCGTCGACGCCCTGCTCTCAGCGGCCGGCATCGGCGACATCGGCACGGTGTTCGGCACGAGCGATCCGCGCTTCGCCGGCGCGCACGGCGAGGTGTTCCTCACCGAGGCTCGACGCCTCATCGAGCACGCCGGCTGGCGCATCGAGAACGTGTCGGTGCAGCTGATCGGCAACCGGCCGCGGTTCGCGCCGCGGAAGGCCGAGGCCGAAGCGGCGGTGTCGAGCCTGCTCGGCGCACCCGTGTCGATCACGGCCACGACGACGGACGGTCTCGGCTTCACGGGCCGCGGCGAGGGTGTCGCCGCGATCGCGACGGGGCTGCTTGCTCGGTAATGCCAAGCCGGGCATCCGTAAACTCATTGCTGTGACCATTCGCCTCTACGACACGCGCGCTCAGGCGCTGCGCGATTTCGTGCCCCTCGCCGAGGGAAAGGCCGGTCTCTACGTCTGCGGGCCGACGGTGCAGTCGTCGCCGCACATCGGGCACATGCGCAGCGCGCTCGTCTACGACATCCTGCGCCGGTGGCTCAGCTACCGCGGCTTCGCGGTGACGCTCGTGCGCAACGTCACCGACATCGACGACAAGGTGCTCGCCAACGCGTCGGAGCACGAGGAGTGGTGGGCGCTCGCCTACCGGGTCGAGTTGGAGTTCACGGCGGCATACCGCGCGATCGGCATCCTGCCGCCGACGTACGAGCCGCGTGCGACGGCGAACGTGCCGCAGATGCACGCGCTCATCCAGCGGCTGATCGACTCGGGCCACGCGTACGCCGCGGCCGACGGCTCGGGCGATGTGTACTTCGACGTGCGCAGCTGGGGCGAGTACGGGGCGCTCAGCCACCAGTCGGTCGACGACATGCAGGACGCGGCCGACGCCGACCCGCGCGGCAAGCGCGACCCCCGCGACTTCGCGCTCTGGAAGGGGCGCAAGGACGGGGAGCCGGATTCTGCCGCGTGGGAGAGCCCGTGGGGCCCCGGCCGCCCGGGGTGGCACATCGAGTGCTCGGCGATGTCGTCGCGCTACCTCGGGCCGGCCTTCGACATCCACGGCGGCGGGCTCGACCTGCGCTTCCCGCACCATGAGAACGAATTGGCGCAGTCGACTGCCGCGGGCGACGCCTTCGCGGGCTACTGGGTGCACAACGGGCTCGTGCACATCAACGGGCAGAAGATGTCGAAGTCGCTCGGCAACTCGCTGTACGCGGCAGAGCTGCTGGCGTCCGCCCACCCTCTCGTCGTCCGCTATGCGCTGGGACAGGCGCACTACCGCTCGACCATCGACTACACAGACCGCTCGCTGGCCGAGGCGGCAGCGGCCGTGGAACGGATCGAGGGATTCCTCGCCCGCAGCGCCCGGCGACTGGAGGGCACCCGGTTCGTCTCTGCAGAGGTGCCGGTGATCCCCGACGATTTCGCCGAGGCGATGGACGACGACCTGTCGGTTCCCCAGGCGCTCGCCGTGCTGCACGACACGGTGCGCGAGGGGAACACGGCGCTCGATTCGGAAGACCTGCAGACGGCGGCATCCGCCCGCGGCAAGGTCGTCGCGATGACGCGGGTGCTCGGCATCGACCCGCTCGCGCCCGAGTGGAGCGCGAGTCGGGACCCGGCGGCGCGCGCGGCGCTCGATGCGCTCGTGACGCGCCTGCTCGACGATCGGCAGGCGGCGCGGGCCGCAAAGGATTTCGCGGTCGCCGACCGCGTTCGTGACGAGCTCGCGGCCGCGGGCATCACGATCGAAGACACGCAGACCGGTGCGCACTGGTCGATCGATGGGGAGTAATTAGTCATGGCTAGAGCACCGCGCGCGGGATCCGTCCGCAAGGTGAAGAAGGGGTCGACGGGCAAAGGCTCGGGCGGCCAGGGGCGCCAGGCGCTCGAAGGCAAGGGCCCGACGCCGAAGGCCGAAGACCGCGAGTACCATCCCGCGTACCGCAAGAAGGTGCTCGCCGAGCGTGCCGCGCAGAAGCGGCAGGGCGGGTCAGGCGCGCGCTCGAACACGGGCGGCGGTGCGTCGCAGCGCCGGGCGAAGAGCGACGACACCGAGCTCGTCACGGGGCGCAACTCGGTGGTCGAAGCGCTGCGCGCAGGCATCCCGGCCACCACGCTCTATATCGCGGCCCGCGCCGAGATGGACGACCGCGTGAAGGAGTCGCTGTCGACCGCGACCCACCGCGGCATCCCGGTGCTCGAGGTGATGCGCCCCGAGCTCGACCGCATGGCCGGTCGTGACGTCGTGCACCAGGGCCTCGCGCTCAAGGTTCCGCCGTATGAGTACGCGCACCCGGCCGAGCTGCTCGACCTCACGATCCGCAAAGGGCTGACGCCGCTGTTCGTCGCGCTCGACGGCGTCACCGACCCGCGCAACCTCGGCGCCGTCATCCGCTCGACCGCTGCGTTCGGCGGCCACGGCGTGATCGTGCCGCAGCGCCGTTCGGCCGGTGTCAACTCGGCTGCGTGGAAGACCTCGGCCGGCGCGCTCGCGCGCACGCCCGTCGCAATGGCGCCGAACCTGACGAGCACGCTCAAGGAGTTCAAGAAGGCCGGCGTCTTCGTCATCGGCCTCGCGGCCGGCGGTGACACCGAGCTCTACGACCTCGACCTGGCCGACCAGCCCGTTGTGGTCGTCGCCGGCTCTGAAGGCAAGGGGCTCTCGCGCATCGTGACCGAGACGTGCGACGCGATCGTGTCGATTCCGATCAGCGGCATCGAGTCGCTGAACGCCTCGGTCGCGGCATCCGTCGCCCTCTACGAGATCTCGAAGGTGCGCGCGCAGAAGAAGGCGTGACCGCTTACTGATCGAAGGAGATGATCCCGGTCGGCAGGCCGAGGGTCAGGCCCTCGGTCGTCGGGGCGATGACCGTCGCCTCGTCGCGGCGGTGCCTCAGGACGTTGTCGAGGTAGCTCGAGAGCGCCTCGGCGAGCGGCACGTCGCGCTGCTGCTCCTGTGAGATGTACCAGCGGTGGTCGAGCAGCTGGTGGAACACCTCCGCCGGCTCGAGCTTGCCGCGCAGCTCGGCGGGGATCGCCGCGACGACGGGCTCGAACACGCGGATGAGCCATTCGTGCGCGATCGCCTCCTCGTCGGCGCCGGGCCTGCCCATGCTCGCCGCGTAGGCATCGAGGTCGTTCAGCAGTCGACGGGCCTGGTTCTCGCCTGCGTCGAGGCCGGTGAGCCGCAGCAGGCGGCGCTGGTGGTGCCCCGCATCGACGACCTTCGGCTGGATGAGCACTTTCGTGCCGCCCTCGTCGGTCTTGATCGTGAGCTCGCCGATGTCGAAGCCGAGGTCGTTGAGGCGCTCGACCCGCTGGTTGATGCGCCACCGCTCCGAGACATCGAAGGTCTCAGCCCCCGTGAGCTGGTTCCAGAGCTCGCGATACGTCGAGATGATGCCGTTCGCGATGTCGACCGGGTCCAGCTCGGGGGCGGCGCGACCGCCGGCCTCGATGTCCATCAGCTCACCCGCGATGTTGACCCGGGCGATCTCGAGGTCGTTCTCACGCTGCCCGTTGGAGAGGCCCTGTTCGTGCAGCTGGCCCGTCTCGGCATCCACCAGATAGGCGGCGAAGGCGCCCGCGTCACGCCGGAACAGCGTGTTCGAGAGCGACACGTCGCCCCAATAGAAGCCCGTGATGTGCAGGCGCACGAGAAGCACGGCGAGTGCGTCGACGAGGCGCTTCGCGGTGTCGGGGCGCAGCGTCTGCGAGAACAGCGCGCGGTAGGGCAGCGAGAACTTGAGATGCCTCGTGACGAGCACTGGCGGCAACTCGTGCCCGTGCTCGTCGAGCCGACCCGTGATGGTCGCCACGGGTTCGACCGACGGGATGTCGAGTCGCTGCAGCGTGCGCAGCAGCTCGTACTCGCGACGGGCCATCTCGCCCGTCGTCTCCTTCACGGCGACGACGCTGCCCCCGAGGTTCGCGAAGCGCACGAGGTGGCGGCTGATGCCCTTCGGCAGCTGCGCGATGTACTCGGACGGCCACTCGTCGAGCCGCGTGTTCCACGGCAGATCGAGCAGTGCCGGCTCGGCCGTCGCGGCCGTGATGTCGATGGAGGAGACCACGAGATTCCCTGAGTCGGACTGAATGGGGCGGGGGATGCCGAAGGCCGCGGCCCCTTGTCGGGAACCGCGGCCTCACAGGAATCCGTATCGAACTAGTCGACGACGGCGCCGCCGAGGCGCTCGCCCGACTCGACGTCGAAGATGTGGACGTGGCCGACGTGCGGCGTGATGAACACGACGTCGCCGGAGTTCGGGTGCTGGCGACCGTCGACGCGGGCGACGATGTCGACGCGCTTGCCGTCGACCTCGGTGTGGCCGTACAGGTAGCCGTCGGCGCCGAGCTCCTCGACGATGTCGACCTCGACCCGCAGGCCGGTGGACTCGCTGCGGTTCACCACGACGTCTTCGGGGCGGACGCCGATGGTGACCTTCGTCGCCGAGGCGAGCGTGGCGCGGTCGACCGGCACGACGGCCGTGCCGAACTTGACGCCGCCCTCGGTGACGTCGGTCGTGAACAGGTTCATGGCGGGCGAGCCGATGAAGCCGGCGACGAAGACGTTCTTCGGGTCTGCGTACAGCTCGCGCGGGGTGCCGACCTGCTGCAGCACGCCGTCCTTCAGGACGGCGATGCGGTCGCCCATGGTCAGCGCCTCGGTCTGGTCGTGGGTGACGTAGACCGTGGTCACGCCGAGACGGCGGGTCAGCGAGGCGATCTGGGTGCGGGTCTGAACGCGCAGCTTGGCGTCGAGGTTCGACAGCGGCTCGTCCATGAGGAACACCTGGGGGCTGCGGACGATGGCGCGGCCCATCGCGACGCGCTGACGCTGACCACCCGAGAGGGCCTTCGGCTTGCGGTCCAGGTAGGGCTCGAGGTCCAGCATCTTCGCGGCCTCGCGGACACGCTGGTTGCGCTCCTCCTTCGCGACGCCGGCGATGCGCAGCGCGAAGCCCATGTTCTCCGCGACGGTCATGTGCGGGTACAGCGCGTAGTTCTGGAACACCATGGCGATGTCACGGTCCTTCGGCGGGACGTCGGTGACGTTGCGCTCCCCGATGAAGATGTTGCCGCTGTTGACCTCTTCGAGACCGGCCAGCATGCGGAGTGCGGTGGACTTGCCCGAACCGGACGGGCCGACGAGGACGAGGAACTCGCCATCGGCGACGTCGATGCTCAGGGAGTCGACAGCCGCGATGTTGGAACCCGGGTAGATCCGGGAGGCGTTGTCGAACGTGACAGTTGACATGACGTTATGTCTCCTTCACCGGCAGGTACGTGCCGGACGATCCGTAGTGAATGGATGTTATGTGTGCCGACAGCGCCTGACGACGCTGACAGCGCTCTCATGCTACGCCATGCATGGCTCGGCTAGCATCGACCAGGCATCCGATGCGGGCAACCCGGCTCGCGTCCGTTGAAAGAGGCTTATGACAGACGGCTCGTCAGGCGCACGCCGCCCCACAGACGCGCGCGGCGTCGCACGCCAGAAGGCACGCGAGCTACGCGCGACGCAGCGAAAGAAGGACCGCCGAAACCGGGCCCTGCTGCGCACGGGAATCGTCGTCGCGGTCGTCGCCATCGTCGCCATCGTCACCGTCGTGCTGGTCACCTCGAACCGGCCGTCCCACAAGGGTCCGGCCAACATGGCGAGCGACGGCGTCTTCATCGGCGCGGGGCTCAAGGCAGAGCGATCGCCTGCGCGCGACGTCGACGCGAAGCCGACGCCGCACCCGCTCGACACGACGGGGCAGGTGGTCAACATCGTCGCGTACGTCGACTATCTGAGCGACTACTCCGGCCAGTTCGACCGCACCAACAGCACGCAGATCGAGAAGCTGGTCAAGTCCGGGGCCGCGACCCTCGAGATCCACCCGCTCCCCTTCCTGTCGAACCGCTCCGCGCAGGGCACGCAGTACTCGCTGCGCGCGTCGAACGCGGCGGCGTGCGTCGCGAACCGCTCGCCCGACCAGTTCTTCGAGTTCAACCGTCAGCTCTTCGCGCACGAGCCCGCGCAGACGACGGCAGGGCTGACGGATGCCCGGCTGGTCGTGCTCGCGCGCGACTCCGGCGTGCACAGCCTCTCCGCCATCAAGCGGTGCATCAACCAGCGCACCTTCGAGGACTGGACGCAGGCGGCGCTCAGCCGCGCGTCCACCGGACCACTGCCGAACTCCGAGGTGAAGAAGGTCACCGCCGACGACCTGCCGCTCGTGCTGGTCGACGGTCAGCGCTATAGCGGCTCGGTGACCGAGGCGTCCGACTTCCGGGCCTTCATCCAGCAGGCGCAGGGCGAGCGCTTCTCGACGCCGCAGCCGACCTCGACGCCGGGCGCGACGGACACGCCGTCGCCGTCGCCATCTGCGATCATCGTCACCGCACCGCCCACCTCGGCCGGCTGAGTCCGGCGACGTGCGGGAACATTCCCGCCGTGGCATCCGTCACCTAAGAAAATGGCATACATGCTGAAGGCTCAACGCGCCGTTGCAGGCTCGCGCATCATCGGACTCGGTCACTACCAGCCGGAACGGGTGCTGACCAATGCCGAACTGGCCACCATGGTCGATACGAGCGACGAGTGGATCCGCACCCGCACCGGCATCGTCGAGCGGCACATCGCGCGTGACGACGAGACGGTCGCCGACATGGCGACGGCCGCCGCACGTGCCGCGATCGCCGACGCAGGGCTCGAGCCGGACGGCGTGCAGCTGATCGTCGTCGCGTCGACGTCGGTGATGGACCATAGCCCGAACGTCGCGGGCCGCGTGGCCGCGGCGCTCGAGATGACATCGCCGATCATCATCGACATCAACACGGCCTGCTCAGGCTTCGAGCACGGCATCGCTGTGGCGGATGCGGCGATCCGGGCGGGCCAGGTGGAGCGCGCCGTCGTCATCGGCTCGGAGAAGCTCTCGGCGATCACCGACTGGACCGACCGCACCACCTGCGTGCTCACCGCGGACGGCGCAGGAGCGTTCGTGCTCGAGGCGGCAGCGACGGAGGGCGAGATCGGCGTCGGCCCGACCGTCTGGGGCTCGGAGCCGACCATGTCGCGCGCGGTCATCGTCGAGGACGAGACCGGCAACAAGTTCACGCAGGACGGGCGCATGATCCTGCGCTGGGCGATGTCGAAGGCCTCGGGCATCACCCGCGATGCGGTCGAGGCGGCCGGGCTCGCGATGGACGACATCCAGGTGTTCGTGCCTCACCAGGCCAACCTGCGCATCATCGAGCCGCTCGCGGAGCAGCTCGGCCTCACCGACCGCATCGTCGTCACCGACGTTCAGGTCTCTGGGAACACCTCGGCTGCCTCGATTCCGCTCGGGCTGTCGAAGTGGTGGCACGAAGGCCGCATTCCGTCGAACGCGCCGACGCTGCTGTTCGGCTTCGGCGGCGGCTTCGCCTATGCGAGCCAGGTCGTGCTCACCCCGAACCGGGAGCCGTGAGGGTTCCCGTAAACTGAACTGCGGCCCTTGGGCCGATGCCGACTTAGCTCATCGGGTAGAGCGCCGAACTTGTAATTCGGAGGCGGCGGGATCGTGGCCCGCAGTCGGCTCCGGATGTCCGGTACGCGAATGGGCAGTCGTTCTAGCTTCGCTGAGCAGCGCCTACTCGTCGACGTGCGACGTTGTCAACGGGATGGCGCGAAGGACTCCTGGGCCATAGCTTTGTGTTCGTTGAGGCGGCCCAAGGGGACCGGTAGACGTCGAAGTGCGCCAGGGGTTGGCGCCGCAGCGAAGCTGCTCGCAGGGCGCTCCGGGTTGGGGGCACCGCCTCGAGCGTCCCGCACCTTCGGGCCCTCGGAAAGCCGGGATGGGTGCGGGGCGCTCCACGCACTCTACGAGTGCGCCTCGCGGGGGTGCGGCACGGCGACCGGTTCGGGCAGGCCCAGCCACCATTCCGGGCCGGAGAGCAGCACGACCTGCGCGTAATGGCGCACGTCGGTCAGGTCGTCGCCGTTGATCCAGGAGAAGAACGCCGCCGTCGCGCCCGATGACGCATAGGCGAGCGACATCTGCCTGACGACGTCGGTCATCGGCTGCAAGGCGTCCGGAACGATCTCAGGGTGGTTGTCGAGGTGGGTCTCGATGACCTGGCGTGCGGCCGCCTCGATGATGGCGGTGAGACGGGCGCCGCTCTTGCTGCCTGGGGCCTGGCGATAGATCGCGGTGTGGTTGCGCATGTGGTCCATCACGGCGGCGGCCGGTGCGAGGAAGACGCTGTCCTCGTCATCGCCGATCACGGGCATCGCGAGGTACGCGGAGACCGAGTCGGTCAGCTCCTCCTGCAGGGCGGCGCAGAGCAGCTCCACGGGGTCCGCCGAGTGCCGGTAGAAGGTGTCTCGGCTCACGCCGGCCTCGGCCGCCACGTCGGTGACGGTCAGATGGTCGATGCCCTTCTCGACGCACAGCCGATAGACCGCGTCGATCAAGGCGCTCCGGGAGCGGCGAGAGCGAGCGTCCATGATGCGCCACCCTACTCCCAGAAAATCTGAATTTCGCGACACTTGTCCTATAGACAACGCGACAAGTGTCCGATAAAGTTCCTGACAGTTGTCGTGTATCGATGCGAAGGGTGGAAGGTCATGGCCGGTACGATCATCGTTCCGAGCCCCACTGCGTGGGACCAGCTTCTTCAGCGCCTCGGGCTTGCTCATGGCCCGCGGCGACGTTCTCCGCTTGCGCTGCAGCCGTACGTGAGCACGGCGCACGCCGAGATCTTCATGAGCGAGCGCACCGGCGATTGGATCCGCGTCGGCTGCGACTGCCAGTTGAGTTACGACCACTGGCACACGAACCACTGAGGAACGTGACAAGGGGTTGGGCGCCCTCAGTGCAGACCCGCCCCGCTCCGCCGGCGATTCGGGAACGCCGGCGTTGAGCGGGGCGGGTCGATCTCTTTATGCGCCGGGAAGCGCATCGCGACTCGCTACGCCGAACCGCGTATTTGCCCGCCGGGCGGCGGCTCCTACCGTCGCGGCATGGCACCCATCGACATCCCCATGCCCGCCGGCGACGAGTTGCCCAAGCCTGAGGTCTACCTGCTCACCTTCGGGCCGAAAGGCCATGCGGTCCAGCGCCACAGCATCAGGTCGGAGCGCATGGTGGACGGCGAGGGGGAGCGGACGGCGAGCTCCGATGCGCCGCAGGCGATCCTGCAGCGGCTGGCGGAGGGGCGTGCTGCCGGGCATCCGTACACCGATGTGTTCGTCATCAGCCACGGGTGGCTGACCTCGACCGACAATGCGATCGCCGACTATGCGCGCTGGGTCGAGCTCGCCATCGGGCAGCGGCCGCTGCACCGGCTGGCTCCGGACTACCACGGCATGGTGATCTGCGTGCACTGGCCGAGCGACCCGCGCGACACGGGCTACCGAGTGACGCGGGCCGTGCACTACGCCGGGTGGTGGCTCGAGAAGAAGCTGCCGTTCCTGTCGTTCTATCGGATGAAGGACAGGGCGTTCCGCATCGGCAAGAACGGGCTCGCGCCGATCCTGAAGGAGATGACCGCGAACTACCCCGAGGCGCGGATCCACGTGATGGGGCACAGCTTCGGGGCGATCGTCACCTCGAATGCCATCGCGCAAGAGGGAGTCATGGCCGACTCGCTGTTCCTGATCGAGGGGGCGATGTCGACGTGGTCCTTCGCCGACCCGATCGAGTCGGGGCGGGCGAAGTCGAAGGCGACGGAGGCGGTCGAGAACGCGATCGACCACGTCACGGGCGTCGTCGTGGGCTCGAGTTCGGCGCACGACCGCGCGCTGTCGGTCTGGTACCCGTTCGCCGAGTCGACACGGTCGCTGTTCTGGTGGTCGCCGAACCGCGAGCCGCTGTGGGGCGGCTACGGGCGGCACCGCTTCGGCGCGCTCGGCTTCCGCGGCGTGAGCGGCAAGCTCAACGGCTTCGACGCGCAACGGCGCGAGGTGCCGCACGGCACGCTGGAGATCGACTACGCCCTCGAGCGCGGCGCGGTCTACAGCATCGACGGCAGCGCCGTCGTCGTGCCGCCGAGTGGAAAGGGCACGTGGTGGACCGCGAAGCTCATGGGCGCGCACAGCCAGATACTCACTCCGGAGATCTCGAACCTGTACTGGCAGTCCGCCGGGTTCCCGCTAGCGCTCGCCGCTGAGGGCGTTCGCCCGGTGGGCGATCGTGCGGCGGGAGCCGAGCGGGCTGTGCTCGCGAGGGTCGAGCCTCTCTGAGCCGTCGTCAATTTGTAAGCCTGGATTTATAAACCTAGGCTTATGAATATGAGTGAGGCGGATCGCACCGAGGAGCTCGCGGTCGAGCTGATGGCGAGCATCACCGTCTTCGTCGCCGCCGCTCGCAAGGCGAATCCCGCAGGCGGGTTGAGCGCTGCGGAGATCAGCGCGCTGCTGCGCATCAAGCGCGCGGGCGAGACCACCTCGGCAGCCGTCGCCCGGCTCGAGGGCATCTCGCCCCAGGCGATGGGCGCGACGATCGCCGCGCTCGAGGCGCGCAGCCTGGTCGAGCGCGAGAAGGACGCCGACGATGGCCGGCGCATTCTGCTGCGCGCGACGGATGCCGGCCGCGAGCTGCTCGACGCGCGACGGGACTCGCGCACGCACGCCCTCGCGCACGTGCTCGCCGAGCGCTTCGACGACGACGAGCTCGCGACCCTCGGGGCGGCCGCGCCGCTGCTCGAACGGCTGGCGGAAGGGCTGTGAGCGCCAGCTCTGACCGGTACCGCTGGGTCGCCCTCACCAACACCACCATGGCGGTGTTCATGTCGAGCCTCGACGGCTCGATCGTGCTCATCTCGCTGCCCGCGATCTTCCGAGGCATTCACCTCGACCCGCTCGCGCCGTCGAACATCGCGTTCCTGCTCTGGATGATCATGGGCTACCGCCTCGTGCAGTCGGTGCTCGTCGTCGCGGTCGGCAAGTTCGGCGACATGTACGGGCGTGTGCGTATCTACAACGCCGGGTTCCTCGTGTTCACGATCGCGAGCGTGCTGCTGTCGTTCGACCCGTTCCGCGGCGGGACGGCCGCATTGTGGCTGATCGGGTGGCGACTGCTGCAGGCGTTCGGCGGCTCGATGCTGACCGCGAATTCGCAGGCGATCCTGACGGATGCCTTCCCGAAAGAGCGCAGGGGCTTCGCCCTCGGAATCAACCAGGTGGCCGGGCTCGCGGGCATGTTCATCGGCCTGACGGCGGGCGGCCTGCTCGCCGCGTGGGACTGGCGCAGCGTCTTCTGGGTCAACGTGCCCGTCGGCATCGTCGGCACCCTGTGGGCGTACTTCATGCTGCGCGACAACGGCGAGAGGCATCCGTCTCGCATGGACTGGTGGGGCAACGGGACCTTCGCCGTCGGCCTGTCGGCCGTGCTCGTCGCGATCACTTTCGGGCTGCAGCCGTACGGCGGCCACGCCATGGGCTGGACCAACCCGTGGGTGCTCGCCGGCCTCATCGGCGGGGTGCTGCTGCTCGCGGCGTTCGTGGGGATCGAGCTGCGCGTCACCGACCCGATGTTCGAGCTGCGGCTGTTCAAGATCCGCGCGTTCGCGTTCGGGAACATCACCCGCTTCGGCGGGTCGCTCGCGCAGGGCGGCCTGCAGTTCATGCTCGTCATCTGGCTGCAGGGCATCTGGCTGCCGCTGCACGGGTACTCGTATGCGTCGACGCCGCTGTGGGCGGGCATCCTGATGCTGCCGTTGACCTGCGGATTCCTGGTCTCCGGGCCGCTCTCGGGCGCGCTTTCGGACCGCTTCGGCGCCCGCCTGTTCGCGACGGGCGGGATGGTGCTGTTCGGACTGTCGTTCGTCGGGCTGATCTTCCTGCCTGTCGACTTCCCGTACTGGCTGTTCGCCGCCCTGCTCGCGCTCAACGGCATCGGCATGGGCATGTACTCGGCGCCGAACTCGGCGGCGATCATGAGCGCGGTACCGGCGCGGTACCGCGGCGTGGCGAGCGGCATGCGCGCGACCTTCCAGAACTCCGGCACCTCGCTGTCGATCGGCGTGTTCTTCTCGCTGATGATCTCGGGGCTCGCCGCGACCCTGCCGCACACGATGACCGCCGGACTCGCCGCCCACGGCGTGCCGCAGGCGATCGCGGAGAAGATCGGCGGCTTGCCGCCCGTGTCGTCGCTGTTCGCGGCGATGCTCGGCACGAACCCTGTGCAGTACCTGCTCGAGAGCTACCACGTGCTCGCCGGGCTGCCCGCGCACGCGCAGGCCGTGCTCACCGGGCACACCTTCTTCCCGAACCTCATCTCCGGGCCGTTCCACGACGGGCTCGTCGTCGTGTTCGCGGTCTCGGCCGGCATCTCGCTCGTGTCGGCCGCCGCCTCCGCGTTCCGCGGCACGGGCGTCGCGGTCGACAGCGAGAAGACGGTTCTTCCCGCAGCATCCACCACCCCTGAAAAGGAGAACGCATGACCATCGAACTCGAACAGACCCCGGCGCTCGTCGTGATCGATCTGCAGACCGGCGTCGTGGGCCTGCAGGGCGCACACCCCATGGAGGACGTCGTTGCGAACTCGGCGAGACTCGCCGAGGCGTTCCGCGCCAAGGGGCTGCCCGTCGCGCTGGTGAACGTCGATGGCACCGCTCCCGGCCGCACGGAGCGCAACAAGGCGGGTGGGTCGCGCACACTGCCGGCCGAGGCGACCGCGCTCGTGCCCGAGCTGAACCAGCAGCCGGGCGACATCACGGTCACGAAGAAGACCCTCGGCGCGTTCCTTTCGACAGACCTCGACGCGAAGCTCAAGGCGGTCGGGGCGACCCAGATCGTGCTGACCGGCGTCTCGACCACCTCCGGGGTCGAGTCGACGGCGCGCTCGGCGTACGAGCTCGGTTACCACGTGGCGTTCGTCACAGATGCGATGACCGACACCTCGGCCGAGGCGCACAAGGCGTCGATCGAGCACCAGTTCCCGAAGCTCGGCGAGCTCGCCACCACCGACGAGGTGCTCGCGCTGCTCGCCGCGCGCTGAGCCTCGCCGACTGCGCCCGAGGGGTGCGAAAAGTACGCCCGGACCGGGGTCGGGCGTGCGTTTCGCACCCCTCGACGCGATCGCGGCGTGACTAGGACGGGTTCGGGTCGAGGACGCGCAGGCGGTACTCGGGGAACGTCGCCTGCTCGAACGGGCCGCGCCCGTCGCCCGTGTAGCTGGGGTGCTCGAAGGCAACCGTCCAGTAGCGGGGCAGCTGCAGGCCGGGGTAGGGCGCGATCTCCTTGTTGCCGGGGGCGATGACCACCCCGACGGGGTCGTCGTCCCAGGCATCCGCCTGGTTCGCGTCGCTCACGACCGCGACGAGCATGCCGATGCCGACCGCAGGGCCGGTCGACGCCGGCGTCCTCGGGAAGAAGCGGTCGATCCAGTTCACCGTCTCAGGCTACGACGGGCAGGCATCCGGCACGCCCGAAACGCGGGCTTCTCACGGCCGGCGATCCCAAGGTCCGCACCCGGCGACGAGGCGGATGCCTGTCACGGCGCGCTCCTCGGCGGCCGCAGCGACGCCACGAACTCGAGCTTGTCGAGCACGGGGGCGGCGATGACGAACGGGTACAGGTCGTCCTTGCCCATCGAGCGGTTGATCATGTTGAGTGCGGTCGACAGCGGCACCCAGACATCCGTCACGAGCTGCCGGAACGGCATCTGCCAGTCGATCGGGTCCACGGAGATCAGGCCGTAGGCCGCGGCGGTCTCGACGGTGTCGCAGATGTGCAGGTAGTGCGCCCAGGTCTCGGCGAAATCCTCGAACGGGTGCATCGTGGCGTAGGCCGAGATGAACGAGTCGCCCCAGCCCTCCGGCGCCCCCGACGCGTAGTGCCGGTCGATCGACGCCTGGTAGTCGGCGGTCTCGTCGCCGAACAGGCGGCGGTACTCGCCGCGGCGGGCATCGTCGACGAGCAGCCAGTCGAAGTAGTGGCCGACCTCGTGCCGGAAATGGCCGAGCATCGTGCGATAGGCCTCGTCGAGCGAGTCGCGCACGTGCTCGCGGTGCGCGGCGTCGCCCTCGGCGAGGTCGATCGTGACGACTCCCGAGTCGTGGCCCGTCACGACCGCCGTGTCGCTGCTCGACAGCAGATCGAACGACAGCCCACGCGCGGGGTCCTCATCGCGGCTGATCAGCGGGAAGCCGAGCCGGTCGAGCTCGACGATGAGCTGGCGCTTGGCGCGCTCGGCGATCGGGAGCTCGGCGACCCCCTCGACGTCGGCGTCGTTGGGGCGCGTGCGGGTGAGCCCGCAGCTGAAGCACAGCCCGCCCGGCGTCGCAGTCAGCCACGTGCAGCCCGAGAGGTTGAGGTTGGCGCACACGTGCCACAGGAATCCGGCCGCATCCGCATACGTGCCGGTCTCGTCGAGCGGCACGATGTCGTGCTCGGCGCGCGAGTAGGCGAGCGCGGTGCCGCACGAGACGCACACCGAGTTCTCGAAGTACAGGGGGCTGCCGCACACCCGGCAGGAGAAGGACCTCATGCCTGCCCGTTACCCGCGCGGCGCCACATCGACCGCGACACGCAGGGTCGACTTCGTGGCCTCGGTGAAGATGACGCCCTTGAGCGGTGCGACGTCGCCGTAGTCGCGGCCCCACGCGACCGTGACGTAGCGCTCGCCGGCGCGCTGGTCGTTCGTCGGGTCGACGGCGAGCCAATCGCCGGAGCCGGGGACCCAGACGGCGAGCCAGGCGTGCGAGGCATCCGCCCCGACCACGCGCGGCTTGCCGGGCGGCGGGTCCGTCGCGAGATAGCCGCTCACGTAGCGGGCTGCGAGCCCATGGCTGCGCAGGCAGGCGAGGGCGAGGTGCGCGAAGTCCTGGCAGACGCCCGCCCGCTTCTTCAGCGTGTCCGCGACGGTGCTCGTCACGGTCGTCGCGGTCGGGTCGTAGTCGAAGTCGGCATGGATGCGCGACATGAGCTCCGCCACCGCATCGCCGAGCGGGCGGCCACGGGCGAGCGAGCGCGCCGCGTAGTCGCGCGCGGCGCCGACGTGCTTCGCCCCCGGCGACTCGAGGGCGAACTCGGTCGCGGCCCACGCGCCCGGAGCGCCGGGCTCGGCGAGCGGCCGCGCGAGCTCCCACGGCTCCTCGAGCGCCGCCTGGTCGTACCACGGGGTCATCGTCGTGATGTCGCTGACCGCCTCGACGATGAGCTTCTCGTGCCCGTCGGTGACGTGGAAATAGCTGAGCGTGTTGCCGAAGTAGTCGAGCTGCACGCTGACATCGTCGGGCAGCGGGTCGACCATCACCGTCGCGGAGTGCACCTCCTGCCAGGGCAGCTGCCGGGGCACGAGATGCGCGATGCCGAGGCTGTCGCTGACCTCGTCGTCGTAGGAGTACTCGGTGCGGTGCGAGACGCGGTATCTCATGCTCACCCCATCACCTCGACGAAGGTGCGCGCGGCGAGCGGCAGGCGCGGCGGGCCGCCCGTCAGGTGGAGTGCGGTGATCGCGTCGGAGATCTGCGTGAGCTGAACGGATGCCTCTGCCAGGAATCCGTCGAGCGCATGCCTGCCGTCGCCCTGCGCCGCGACGAGCTCACCGACGCTCTGGGCCTCGACCGCAGCGCGCAGCTCGTCGACGAGCCGCTCGGGCCGGGTCGAGCCCGTCGACAGCGGCAGACCCTGGAGGTGGAAGCGGAGCCTCGCGAGCGCGAACAGCAGAGAACGCGGGTTGTCGGGCTCGGCGAGCAGCAGCTCGAGCACGCCCTGCGTGCGGGCGCGACCGCGATACCGGCGGCGGTAGGTGACCGAGCTCTCGGCCGCCGTGAGCACCGCCTCGAGCACGGACCGGTCGAGCTCATGGGCCGTCGCGGGCGCGAGAGCGGAGCCGAGCAGCGAGCACAGCTGCAGTGCGCGCTCGAGATAGCGGCCGGCCTCGATCGCGTGCCAGGCGCTGTCGCGCATCATGCTCGCGGTGACGCCCTGGAACGCGAGGATGCCGGTGAGCAGTTGCTCGGCGGTCTCGGCGATCTGGCGACTGCGGCGGCCGCCGCGCAAGGCGCGCAGCGCGCGCTCCGACGAGCCGAACAGGCGCCACGTGTCGCCGGAGAGCTGGTCGCGCACACCCTCGAGCGCGCCGCGCATGCGGCCGAGCGAATGCGTCGCGCTTCCCGGTCGCTCGGCGTCGAGCAGGACAGACCGCAGCTCGTCCTCCGGTCCGTCCCACCAGTGGCCGGTGAGGCGCTGCAGCGCGCTCATCAGCTCGGCCGCGCCGACGCCCGCGACGGCGGGCTCGAGCGGGCTCGGCGGGGTGAGGCGCACGTGCGCCTCGAGCACGATGCGCAGCAGGTCCTCGGTGCGCTCGGCGTAGCGACCGGCCCAGAACATGTCATCGAGTGCGCGCGGCGCTGGTACGGGCACGGATGCCACGACCGGAAGCGGCGCGACGGCGGCGAGCCCCTGGTCGGAGTCCTCCGCGTCGGCCTTGAGCACCCACACGTCTTTGCTGATCAGGTTCGCAGCCGCCCGGCCAGAGACGGTCGCGATACCGCCGAACAGAGGCCGGTACGCCGAGTGGTAGTCGACGGTGAAGGTGCGCAGCACGAGCGGCTGCGGGGTGGCCTCGTCGCCGGCGGCGCCAGACCAGACCGGGCCCTGCGACAGCGGCAGCCGCTCGATCACGACGTGCCCGCACGGGTCGGCGCGCAGCAGGGCGGCCCTGCGACCCGGGGTGCGGGCGGTCGTGCGCGAGCCGTCGAGCCGGCGCAGGCCGAGGGTCTCGTCGCCGTCGTCGAGGCGCGTGAGCACGCTCTCGAGCGCGTCGGGGTCACCGCCCCACCACGCCGATGCCGACGGCAGCCGCAGCTGCTCGCCGAGCAGCGCCTCGCACACGGCCGGCATAAACGCGTGCAGGGCCGGGTTCTCGAGGACCCCGGCGCCGAGCCCGTTGATGAGCCGCACGCTTCCGCGCCGCACCGCCTCGACGAGCCCGGCGACGCCGAGTTGCGAGTCGCCGCGCAGCTCGAGCGGGTCGCACCAGTCGGGGTCCACGCGCCGCAGGATCACGTCGACGCGCTCGCTCGGCGACGCACGCGGCCAACCGGCCGGCTTGACCCACACCGCGCCGTCGCGCACGACGAGGTCGTCGCCCTGCACGAGCGGGAACCCGAGGAGATTGGCGAGGGATGCCTGGTCGTACGCCGTCTCCGAGTGGGTGCCAGGCGACAGCACGACGACGAGCGGCTCGTCGGAGCCCGACGGCGCGGCGTTGAGCAACGTTTCGCGCAGCGCCGTGTAGTACGGCTCGAGCCGGTGCAGCTCGGCCTCGCGGTACAGCTCGGGCAGCACCCGCGAGATGACGCGGCGGTTCTCGACCGCGTAGCCGAGGCCGGACGGGGCCTGCACGCGGTCGCCGATGACCCGCCACTCGCCCTTCGCGTCGCGGCCGAGGTCCGTTCCGGCGATGAGCAGTGGCCGCTTGTCGGCGGCCTCCGGCCGGCCCGAGGCCGCGGCACGCGTGTAGCCGCCGTGGCCGAACACGGCCGCGGCGGGGACGAGGCCCTCTGCCAGCATCCGCCGCTCGCCGTAGAGATCGACCAGCAGGGCGTTCAGCAGCTCCGCGCGCTGCGCGAGACCCACCTCGAGCCTCGCCCAGGCAGGCGCGTCGATGACGAGCGGCACCGGGTCGAGCTGCCATGCCCGCGGGCTCTCGCCCGCGCCGGCGTACTGCACGCCGTCATCGGCGATGAAGCGCGCGATCTCGTCCTCGACGCGGCCGAGCGCCTCCGGCGTCAGCTCGACAGCGGCATCGGCGAGGCGCTTCCAGGGTGCCCGCAGCGATCCGTCGGGGTCGATGACCTCGTCGAAGCGCGCCACAGACTGCCCGCCAGGTGCGAAGGGCAGGGTCGGCTGCGTGAGCGCCGCGGCGTAGTCGCGCAGGACGCTCACTCGGCGACGGCCCGCCGCAGGTCGAGGGTGTGCGGGTAGTCCGCGGTCGCGGCGCGCAGACCGGCCTCGCGCAGCTGCGCGACGTCGATGCGGCCGGCCGTGTGGCCGCGCGGCTCGAAGCGGCTCGCGCGGCGCGCCTCTGCCTCGTTCGCGTTGATCGGCGGGCGCTCGTAGTTGCGGCCGCCGGGGTGGACCACGTGGTACGTCGCGCCGCCGAGGGCGGCCGAGGCGTCCGCATCGATCACATCGAAGGTGAGCGGCGCGTGCACCGCGATCGACGGATGCAGCGCGGACCACGGCTGCCACGCACGGTAACGCACCCCCGCATAGTACTCACCGGGTCGCCCCGAGGCCGTGAGCGGCAGGGCCGCGCCGCCGACCGCGACGAGGTGGCGCGCGGGGTCGAGGCCGCGCACCCGCACCTGCATGCGCTCGATCGACGAGTCGACGTAGCGTGCGGTGCCGCCGCTCGTCGCCTCTTCGCCCAGCACGTTCCACGGCTCGATGGCCTGGCGCAGCTCGAGCTCGATGTCCTCCCCGGCGCCGCTGATGCGCGTCACCCCGACGCGCGGGAAGCGGAACTCGACGAACGGGTCGAGCCAGCCGGTGTCGAACGGGATGCCGGCCGCGCGCAGATCGGCGACCACCTCGGCGATGTCGTTCGCGGCGCCCTGCGGCAGCAGGAAGTCTTCGTGCAGCCGCGTGCCCCAGCGCACGAGCGGCTCTTCGTACGGCTTCTCCCAGAACATCGCGACCAGGCTGCGCACGAGCAGCGCCTGCACGAGCGCGAGCTCGGGGTGCGGCGGCATCTCGAAGCCGCGCAGCTCGAGCAGGCCGAGCCGACCGCGGCTCGAATCGGGGCTGTACAGCTTGTCGATGCAGAACTCGGCGCGGTGCGTGTTGCCGGTGAGGTCCGTGAGCAGGTGGCGCAGCGCGCGGTCGACGAGCCACGGCCGGGTCTCATCCCCGAGCCGCTCGGCGTGCGCCTGCATCCTGCGCACCTCGGCGATCGCGATCTCCATCTCGTAGACCGCCTCGGGCCGCCCCTCGTCGAAGCGCGGCGCCTGGCTGGTCGGGCCGATGAAGCGGCCGGAGAAGAGATAGGACAGCGACGGATGCCGCTGCCAGTAGCTCACGAGGCTGACCAGCAGGTCGGGCCGGCGCAGCAGCGGCGAGTCGATCGGCTGGGGTCCGCCGATGGTGATGTGGTTGCCGCCGCCGGTGCCCGTGTGCAGCCCGTCGAGGTCGAACTTCTCGGTCGACAGGCGCGCCTGGCGCGCCTGCTCGTACAGCTCGAAGGTGAGTGCGCGCTGTTCGGCCCAGCTCGAGGTCGGTTGCACGTTCACCTCGATGACGCCCGGGTCCGGGGTCACGACGAGCTGGGTGAGCCGCGCGTCCGGCGGCGGGCCGTAGCCTTCGAGCACGACCGGGACTCTCAGCTCGGATGCCGCGAGCTCGACGACCTTCAGCAGCGAGGCGTACGCCTCGAGCGTCGTCGTGGGCGGCAGGAAGACGTGGACGTGCCCGTCGCGCGCCTCGAAGGAGACGGCGGTGGTGGCTGCGCCCGCCGGGTCAGCGAGGCGCACGCGGGGGATGCTCGCCTCGAGCGGCTCGCCCGCCTCGAGGTATGACGGCTCGCCGGGGTAGTCGGGGTCCTGCCAGGCGATCGCGTCGAGCGGCAGGCGCAGGCCCGCAGGGCTCGTGCCGGGGGAGAGCACAAGGCGGCCGCGGCGGAAGCGCCAGCGCGGACTCGTCCACTCGTCGTTGTCGGTGGTCAGCGGCAGCACCCACGCCGTGGGTGTGTCGGTGAGCAGGTCGAGCGCGGCGATCTCGGCAGGCGTCCGCGGGTCGTCGGACTTGGGCTTCGGGCCGGACGGCAGGCGGCGCTCGGCGGCGAGCACCGCGAGCGGGTCCTCGAAGGCGCCGAGCAGCTGGGTCGTCGGCAGGCCGAGGAGCTCGGTGACGCGGGTGCCGAGGGCGGCGGCTTCGGCCGAAGCATCCGCATCGATCGACTCACCCCACGGGTCGGCAAGCAGCGCCGGGTCGCCCCACAGCGGCTCGCCGTCGGTGCGCCACTGCAGCGCGATGTTCCAGCGCGGCAGCGGCTCGCCCGGGTACCACTTGCCCTGGCCGCGGTGCACGACGCCGCCCTGGGCGTAGACGCCGCGCAGCCGCTCGGCGAGGTCGTTCGCGAGTGCGCGCTTGTGCGGGCCGTCTGCGTCGGTGTTCCACTCGGCGCTGGTCGCGTCGTCGAGCGCGACGAAGGTCGGCTCGCCGCCCATGGTGAGGCGCACGTCGCCGCGGGCGAGGCGCTCGTCGACGGCTTCGCCGAGCGCGTCGATGCGCTGCCACTGCTCGGCGGAGTAGGGCTTGGTGGTGCGCGGGTCCTCATGGATGCGCCGCACCTCGTTGTGGAACGAGAACGTCACCTCGACCGGGTCGGTCGCGCCCTCGATCGGTGCCGCGCTCGACGGATGCGGGGTGGCGCTGAGCGGGATGTGCCCCTCGCCCGCGAACAGCGCGCTGGTCGGGTCGAGGCCGACCCAGCCCGCACCGGGGATGAACACCTCGGCCCAGGCGTGCAGGTCGGTGAAGTCTTTCGCCGGGCCGCTCGGGCCGTCGAGGGACTCCTGGTCGGCAGCGAGCTGCACGAGGTAGCCCGAGACGAATCGGGCGGCGAGGCCGTACTTGCGCAGCAGGGACACCAGCAGCCACGCGCTGTCGCGGCACGAGCCGATGCCGCGCGCGAGCGTCTCGTCGGGCGTCTGCACGCCCGGCTCCATACGGATGTCGTAGGCCACGTCGTTGTACACCGCGGTGTTGAGCGCGGCGAGGAACTGCACGGTCGGCACGCCGCCCTCGGTGAGCGGGGGGAGCGCGGCCTTCCAGGCATCCGTCGCCTCGCTCTGCTCGACCGGCCGCAGGTAGGGCGCGAGATCCGCGCGCAACGCGGGCGCGTACTCGAAGGGGAATCGCTCGGCGTACTCCTCGATGAAGAAGTCGAGCGGGTTGATGACCATCAGGTCGGCGACGATGCCGACGGTGATCTCGAGGTGGCTGACCTTCTCGGGGAAGACGAGACGCGCGAGCCAGTTGCCGAACGGGTCCTGCTGCCAGTTGATGAAGTGGTTCGCGGGGCTCACATCGAGCGAGTACGCCTCGATCGGTGTGCGGCTGTGCGGCGCGGGCCGCAGGCGCACCACATGAGGGGCCACGTTCACGGGCTTCGCGAACTCGTAACTCGTGTAGTGCTCGAGCGCGACCTTGATCGACATGTGCACAGTCTTGTCGCCGTGTGTTGCGGGGCGATTACGGCTAGCGCGCCTCGGGGTGCACGATCAGCCAGACCGCGACCGCGGTCTCGTCATGAGGGTTGGCGATCAGGTGCGGGGTGCGGCTCGGGTAGGTGATCGAGTCGCCCGGCTCCAGCTCGACGGATTCGTCTTCGAAGCGGATCGTCAGCGTGCCCTGCGTCACGTTCCCGACCTCGTAGCCCTCGTGCGTGTGCAGCACCGCCTTCTCATCGCCGGAACTTCCCGGCGGGTAGGTCGACTCGAAGAAGTCGACGCCCTGCATGTGCGAGGGGGAGAGGCGGCGGTAGACGACCCCCGTGCCGAGCTCGAGCGGATCGGGCCGAGCGGTCGACCGGGTCACGACGACCCGGTCGTGGGGAGCATGGGCGACGGATGCCACTGGCCGGTCCTCGAACGCTTCCGAGAGCGGCACGTCGAGCGCTGTGATGATCGCGAGCAACCGGTTCACGGAGGGCTGCAACGCGCCGCGCTCGATCTGGGACAGTGCGCTCGCGGAGATCTCGAGCTCGGCGGCGAGCGATCTGAGCGAACGCCCCGACTGCTCGCGCAACTCGCGCAGGCGCGCCCCAAGGCGCTCAGGGCTGGCGAGATCGGGGGTGTCCACGCGCTCACCATATCCGCGCTCGTCCCGCGAAATCCGCAGGAAAAGTGTGAAGCCATCGCTTTACACACCTTTTACACGAGCGAAACGGGCCGTCGGCGATGCGGCCGTAGCTTTCTGGCATCCGCTCATGTGAAGTCATCGCTTCACATTCGCTCCCCGCCCCGCTCCACTCTTTCCGGAAGGCTCACGCCATGTCAGAGTCAGTAGCTTCACCGCCCACCAAGCCGCACGACCTGCTCGAAGCGGCCGGCCTCCCAGAGGGCGCCGGCATCGTCGCAGCCGAGTACGACCCACGGCTCGCCAACGAAGACCTCGCACCGCTGAAGAAGCAGAACTGGTCCTGGTACAACATCTTCGCGTTCTGGATGTCGGACGTGCACTCGGTCGGCGGCTACGTGACCGCCGGCAGCTTCTTCGCACTCGGCCTCGCCGCGTGGCAGGTGCTGCTCGCCCTCGTCGTCGGCATCGTCATCGTGTTCTTCCTCGCGAACCTCATCGCCAAGCCGAGCCAGAAGGCGGGCGTGCCCTACCCGGTCATCAGCCGCTCGGTGTTCGGCGTGCTGGGCGCGAACGTGCCGGCGATCATCCGCGGGCTGATCGCGGTGGCCTGGTACGGCATCCAGACCTACCTCGCCTCTGCCGCTCTCATCATCGTCGCGCTCAAGCTATGGCCGAGCCTCGCTCCGCTCGCGGACGTGCACCAGCACGGCTTCGCCGGCCTCTCGACCCTCGGCTGGATCACCTACGGCATCCTCTGGGTCGCCCAGGCCGCCGTGTTCTGGACCGGAATGAACACGATCCGCCGCTTCATCGACTTCGCCGGCCCGGCCGTCTACGTCGTGATGCTCGCCCTCGCGATCTACCTGCTGTCGCGCGCCGGCGGTTTCGGCCACATCAATTGGAACCTGAACCCGTCGCTGCACCTGTCGGCCGGTAAGCAATGGGCGGTGTTCATCAGCGCCATCGCGCTCACCGTGTCGTATTTCTCGGGGCCGCTGCTCAACTTCGGCGACTTCTCGCGGTACGGCAAGACGTTCACGTCAGTGCGCTGGGGCAATTTCTGGGGCCTGCCGGTGAACTTCCTGTTCTTCTCGATCCTCACGGTCATCACCACCGCGGCCACCGTGCCGGTGTTCGGGAAGATGATCACCGACCCGGTCGAGACCGTCGGCAGCATCGACTCGACGTTTGCGATCATCCTCGCGGCGCTCACCTTCACGGTCGCCACGATCGGTATCAACATCGTCGCGAACTTCGTCTCGCCCGCGTTCGACTTCTCGAATGTCTCGCCGAAGCGCATCAGCTGGCGCATGGGCGGCATGATCGCCGCAGTCGGCTCGGTGCTCATCACGCCGTGGAACCTGTACAACAGCCCGTCGACGATCAACTACACGCTGAACACCCTGGGCGCGGTCATCGGCCCCCTGTTCGGCGTGCTGCTCGCCGACTTCTACCTGGTGCACAAGCAGAAGGTGTTCACGGACGACCTGTTCACGCTGAACCCCTGGGGCAAGTACTTCTACAAGAAGGGCTTCAACCCGAACGCCATCATCGCGACGGCGATCGGTGCCGCGATCGGGCTGCCGATCGTGCTCGTGCCCGCCCTCGGCTCGGCGGTCGGCGACTACTCGTGGTTCATCGGCTGCGCCGTCGGCCTCGTCGCCTACTGGGTGGCCGAGAAGCTCAACCCGATCGTCGCGCCGACGCTCGCCGAGGCTCCGCAGTCGGCTGAGATCCCGGTCGTCGCCGGGCTGGTGGCCGAGTAGTCCCCCTTTTCCCTACGCAGATCGGATGCCTGCCGCCGTGCACCTGCGCGCGATCAACCCCAACACCACCTCGTCGATGACCGCCGCCATCGGGCGGGCCGCGCTCGCCGCGGCCTCCGCTGGGACGACGGTGACCGCGGTCAATCCCGAGATGGGCCCCGCCTCGATCGAGAGCCACTACGACGAGGCGCTCGCCGTGCCCGGTCTTCTCGCGGAGATCGCGCGTGGCGAGGCCGACGCCGTCGACGCCTACGTGCTGGCATGCTTCGGCGACCCTGGCCTCGACGCCGCCCGCGAGGTGGCGTCGGGGCCGGTGGTCGGCATCGCCGAGGCGGCGATGCACCTCGCCACCCTGCTCGGGCGGCACTTCAGCATCGTCACGACTCTTCCGCGCACGATCGGTCGCGCGGAGGAGCTGGCGGAGCGCTACGGATTCTGGGGCGCATGCTCCGGCATCCACGCGGTCGACATCCCGGTGCTCGATCTCGAGCTGCCCGGCTCGGACGCGCGCCGCCAGACGGCGGACGAATGCCGGCGAGCTCTGCGCACGGACGGCAGCGACGTGATCGTGCTCGGCTGCGCCGGCATGGCGGATTTCTGCGCGGAGGTGTCTGCAGAGCTTGGTGTCCCGGTGATCGACGGGGTGGCAGCCGCGACACGCCTCGCCGAGTCGCTTGTCGCGCTCGGGCTCTCGACGAGCCGCCGCGGCGAGTACGCCCGACCGCCGCTCAAGGAGTATCGCGGCGCGCTGGCCGAGTTCTCGCTGTCGCCTGCGGCGTGGTGAGTCGCCGCGCGCCGACTACGGAGTCGACGTCGTCACGGGGGCGACTTGCGTGCGATGACTCCGTACTCGACGGCGGTTCGCGAGATGATCAGAGCGTGGACACCCCCCGCACGCCCATCGACACCACCGTCTGGCGCCTCACCGGAGCGCCGCTGCTCGCGGGCACGGGCGTCGGCCCGCTCGCCGGCATGACCGTCGCGGTCAAGGACCTCTTCGAGCTGCAGGGCGCCGCGGTCGGCGCGGGTGTGCCCGACTACCTGGCGGGCCAGAGCCCGGCCGCCGTCACCGCCCCCGCCGTCACCGCCCTGCTCGACGCGGGCGCCGATGTCGTCGGCATCGCCCAGACCGACCAGTTCGCGTACTCGATCGCGGGCCGCAATGCGGCGTACGGCACCCCGCCCAACGCCGCCGTCCCCGGCGCGCTGCCCGGCGGCTCGTCGAGCGGTCCGGCCGCCGCCGTCGCGCTCGGCGAGGCGACCGTCGGGCTCGGCACCGACACCGGCGGCTCGATCCGCGTGCCGGCCTCGTACCAGGGGCTGTGGGGCCTGCGCACGACGCACGGCGCAGTGCCGGTCGACGGCGTGCTGCCGCTCGCCCCCTCCTACGACACGGTCGGCTGGCTCACCCGCGACGCCGACACGCTCGCGACCGTCGCACGAGTGGGGCTCGCGAACGCTCCGCAGCACGCCGGGGACATCCGCTTCGCTCTTGTCGACACGCAGTCGGCCGGGCTGCCTCACGAGCTCGACAAGCAGTTCCGGCACACGGTCGATGCGATGATCGCGGCCGGCTTCGACGTCGACGAGGCGGTCGACCCCGGCGACCTCGCCGACCTCTCCGAGCTCTACCGGGTGACCCAGGCGCACGAAGCGTGGCGCAGCCACGGCGAGTGGGTCAGCGCTCACCCGGGCGCGCTCGGCGCCGACATCCAGGCGCGCTTCGACGCGGCCGCGCTGATCACGGCCGCCGAGGCGGCCACAGCCCGCGAGGCGATCGCCGCCTTCCGCATCAGCTTCGACGAGCAGGCAGAGGGCCGCGTGCTGCTGCTGCCGGCCGCAGCGTCGGCCGCGCCGCCCGCCGACGCGCCGCCCGCCGACCTCGAAGCGGTGCGCGCCGCGACCATGCGCCTCACCTGCATCGGGGGGCTCACCGGCCGCCCCGCGCTCTCAGCCCCGCTCATGCAGCTCGCCGGCGGCCCGGTCGGGCTGTCGCTGATCGGGGCGAGGAACACCGATGTCGCGCTCGTCGAGCTTGCGGCATCCGTCGCCGACTCACTCAACGGAAAGGCAGCCGCGTGACCGCGCAGACCCCCCAAGCGCAAAGTGCGCGCCTGCGTTCCACGCAGGCTGTCCACCCGCCCCACCGCCTCCTGATGGGCCCGGGACCGATCACCGCCGACCCACGGGTGCTGCGCGCGATGTCAGCCGCGCTCGTAGGTCAGTACGACCCGGCGATGACGGCCTACATGGCCGAGACGCAGGAGCTCTACCGGGGCGTCTTCCGCACGGCGAACGCCGCGACGCTGCTCGTCGACGGCACCTCGCGCGCCGGCATCGAGGCCGCTCTCGTCTCGCTCATCGAGCCGGGCGACCGGGTGCTCGTGCCGATCTTCGGCCGCTTCGGCTTCCTGCTGCAGGAGATCGCGGCGCGCTGCGGCGCCGACGTGCACACGATCGAGCGCGAGTGGGGCACGGTCTTCCCGCCTGAGGAGGTCATCGCCGCCCTCGACGCCGTGCAGCCCAAGCTGCTCGCGCTCGTGCACGGCGACACGTCGACGACGGTCGCGCAGCCGCTCGCCGAGATCGGCGCGGCCTGCCAAGAGCGTGGCGTGCTGTTCTACACGGACGTCACGGCATCGCTCGGCGGCAACGAGTTCGAGACGGATGCCTGGGGCGTCGACGCCGCGACGGCCGGCCTGCAGAAGTGCCTCGCCGGCCCGTCCGGCTCCTCGCCGATCACGCTCAGCGACCGCGCCGTCGCGGTGATCGCCGCGCGCAAGAGCATCGAGGCCGGCATCCGCGATGCGGACTCGCAGGTGGTCGCGCACCCCATCCGCTCGAACTACTTCGATCTCGGCCAGATCCTCGACTACTGGGGCGAGAAGCGCCTCAACCACCACACCGAGGCGACCTCGATGCTGTACGCCGCCCGCGAGTGCGCCCGCCTGCTCGTCGAGGAGACCATGAGCGTCGCCGTCGAGCGGCACGCGCTGCACGGCGGGGCGATGGCAGCGGGGCTGGCGGGGCTCGGCCTCGAGCTGTTCGGCGATCAGGACCACCGCATGAACAACGTGATCGGCGTGTTCATTCCGGCTGGGGTCGAGGGCGAGGCGGTGCGCGGCGCGCTGCTCGCCGACTACGCGATCGAGATCGGCACCTCGTTCGGCCCCCTGCACGGGCGCATCTGGCGCATCGGCGTGATGGGCTACAACGCCCGCCGTGACACGGTGCTCACCACCCTCGCCGCGCTCGAGCAGGTGCTGCGGCGCGCGGGCGCCGCGGTGCCCGCGGGCGGCGGGGTCGACGGCGCGCTCGCGTATTACGGGAGCGCCGAATGAGCGCGGCCGAGCGCATTATGGCGCGGGCCGACGAGCTCGGGGCCATCAGCGAGACCGACGGATTCCTCACCAGAACGCACCTGAGCGACGCCCACCGCACCGCGGCGAAGCTCGTCGCCGGCTGGATGCGCGAGGCCGGTCTCGCGGTGTCGACGGATGCCGCCGGCAACGTCTGCGGGCGCATCGAGGGCGCCGCACCCGATCTGCCGGCCGTCGTGCTCGGCTCGCACATCGACACCGTGCCCGACGCGGGGAAGTACGACGGGCCGCTGGGCGTGCTGCTCGCGATCGAGGCGGTCGCCCGGCTCCGCGCGGAAGCGGGCGCCCTGCCCTTCGCGCTCGAGGTGGTCGCGTTCAGCGACGAGGAGGGCACCCGCTTCGGCAGCGCCCTCTCGGGCTCGCGCGCGTTCGCCGGCGCGTGGGACGACGCGTGGTGGGACTACGCCGACGCTGACGGGAAGACGCTGCGCCAGGCATCCCTCGACTACGGCCTCGACCCTGCGCGCATCGGCGACGCGGCGCGCATGCCGCGCGAGATCGTCGCCTACCTCGAGGCGCACATCGAGCAGGGGCCGTACCTCGAGCAGGCCGGCCTGCCGCTCGCGATCGTCTCGTCGATCGCCGCGGCGCGCCGCTTCACGATCGAGATCACGGGGCACGCGGGTCACGCGGGGGGCACGCCCTACGAGCTGCGTCGCGACGCGCTCGTCGGCGCCTCTGAGCTCGTCGTCGAGATCGAGCGGATCGGCCAGGACCTCGAGGTGATCGCGACGGTCGGCAGGCTGCAGGCCTATCCGGGCGGCGTCAACGTGATCCCGGGCCGCGTCGAGCTGAGTCTCGATCTGCGGGCCGAGTTCGACATCGACCGCGATGACGCGTGGGCGCGCATCCAGGAGACGGCCGACGAGATCGCCGCGCTGCGCGACCTCGAGTGGTCGGCGACCGAGATCTACCGCGCCGACGCGGTCGCGTGCGACGACGAGCTGATGGCCGCCGTCGAGGCGAGCATCGCGGCCGCCGGGGTCGACGACCCGCTCACCCTGTGGTCGCGGGCGGGCCACGACGCGATGGCGGTCGCCGACGTCGCGGACATCGGCATGCTCTTCGTGCGGAACGGGAACCAGGGCGTGAGCCACAGCCCCGACGAGATCGTCACGGTCGACGATGTGGCGGTCGCGCTCGACGCCTTCGAGGCGACGGTGCGCGAGCTGGCGAAGCGGCGCGGCTGAGCAGGCATCCGCCCCGTCAGCGCACGTCGATGTCGCGGCCCGACCACAGGTCGCCCGCCTCGATCTCGCGCACGCCGTGCTCGCGCAGGTACTCGCGGCCGCCCGTGTCGCCGTGGAGCGTGCCGCTGAAGTCGGCCCAGTGCTGGCGCCCGACGATGACGGGGTGACCGGGGCGCCCCGCGAACACGGCCTGCCTGAGACTCGTGATCTTCACCCCGCTGAGCAGGCGCTTCACGACAGCGACGGGCAGGTCGGGCAGGTCGACGAGCGTGATCGCCGCCGATGACACAGAAGGCGGGGCGGATGCTTCGAGGTGCCGCATGGCTGCGCGCAGAGACGTGCCCATGCCGTCGGTCCAATGCGACTCGACGACGGTGTGCACACGCGGGTCGCGCGGCACCAGCTCGCGCGCCTCGGCGGCGGAGGCGCCCAGCACGACGGTCACCTGCGAGCAGCCGCCGTCGAGCAGCTTCTCTGTTGCAAGCTGCACCCATGGGGTACCGTCTGCGGCGCGCGCCAGCGCCTTCGGAACGCCGTAGCGCGTGCCCGCGCCTGCGGCGAGCACGACTCCGGCGGAGGGGAAGGTGATGGCCATAGATAAGGTTATAGCGGCATCCAGAGGAGGTCGCTCATGGCCGGAAACCCGATCACCGCCGACGAGCTGCGGCCCGTGCTTCCCGACGCGCTCGGCGTCGCGCGCTGGGTCGACGAGATGGTCGCGGGCGCGCCATACGGCGACGTCGACCTGCTCGTCGAGCACGCGCGCGCGGTCGCGACGCCGCTCAGCGCGGCAGAGCTCGATGAGGCGCTCGCCGGCCACCCGCGCATCGGCGAGCAGGGCGATCGGATGTCTCAGGCCGAGCAGGCCGCTCCCGACGCCGACGACGCGGAGCTCGCGGTGCGCATCGCCGAGGGCAACTGGGAGTACGAGCAGAAGTTCGGTCGCGTGTTCCTGATCAGGGCCGCAGGGCGCACGCGCGCCGAGATCCTGATCGAGCTGCGCCGCCGGCTCGCGCTCGATGCCGAGACCGAGCTCGCGACGGCCGTCGAGCAGCTGCGCCAGATCATGGAACTGCGGCTGCGCACCTTCTTCAGCGCGGTGGCGCTGCCGACGGCATCCGACCGCTCGCACATCACCACGCACGTGCTCGACACAGCCCGCGGCCGCCCGGCGCCGCGGGTGCCGGTGCGGCTCGACGCGTTCTCGGAAGGGCAGTGGCACGAGCTCGGCCGCGGCATCACCGACGAGGACGGGCGCATCGCCCAGCTCGGGCCCGCTCAGGTGCCGGCCGGACGCTACCGCGTCGTGTTCGACACGGCGGCGTACTTCGCCACGCAGGACCTGATCTCGTTCTTCCCCGAGGTCGCGGTCGACTTCGAGGTGTGGTCGGTCGAGGAGCACTTCCACATCCCGCTGCTGCTGAGCCCGTTCGGCTACTCGACCTATCGCGGCAGCTAGGCGTCCGCTAGTACGCGACCTTCCCGTCGTTGCGGTTCCACAGCTCGAACGGCTCGGCGGCGTCTGCGGTGCGCAGCTCCTGCACCACGGGCAGCGTCCAGCCGTCGCGCGGCTGCGCGAGCAGCTCGTAGAACTCGTGGTCGTCGAAGCCGGCGGCCGCGGCATCCATCTTGTTGGCGGCGAACACGATGCGGTCGACGCGACCCCACAGTGCGGCCGAGATGCACAGCGGGCACGGCTCGCACGAGGTGTACAGCGTCGTGCCCGCGAGCAGGAAGGTGCCGAGCGCGCGGCCCGCCGCGCGGATGGCCTCGACCTCGGCATGCGCGGTCGGGTCGTTGTCGCGCGTGACCCGGTTCTGACCGGTCGAGAGCTGCTGGCCGTCCTTCACGATGATCGCGCCGAACGGGCCGCCGCCGTCACGCACGTTCTGCTCGGCCAGACGCACGGCGGCGCTCAGCCAGCGCAGGTCGTCTGCGTGGTGCAGCGCGGCTGCGGAATCCGTGCTCATGCCCGGCTCACCGTCGCCTCGATCAATCCGTACGGCCGGTCGTCGGCGTGGAACACCTCGTTGTCGTTCGGAATCGGCTGCGCGACCGTGAAGCGGGTGAAGTCATAGAGGAAGTGGTGCTTGTTGGGCGCCGTGAGCTTCACCTCGGCGATCTCGGGCACCGCGTCGAGTGCCGCCTGCCCCATCTGCCACAGCGTCTGCTGCAGGGCGAGCGAGTGCCAGGTGGCGAAGGTCGAGACGAGCGCGGTGCGGATCGTGACGAACGCCGCATCCCAGTCGGCCGGAACGGCGCTGAAGCGCCAGGTCACGTCGAGGGACGTCGCCAGAATGCGGTCGTCGGTCTCGCCGAGCGTCGTGTACTCGTCCTTGTGGAAGCCGTGGAACTCGCTGCCGGTGGACTTGAGGATCACCAGGTCGACGACCCCGCCGGTCACCTCGACGGTCTGCTCGGCGCCCGTGCCGGTTGCGACGACGCGCACCGTGCGCCGCTCGGGCCCGCGCTTGACCCACGTGTGGTCGTGCTCCGCGCCGTCGATCACCACCCGGTCCCACGCGTCGACGAGCACGTCGATGTCGGCAGCGGTCGCGTACGGGTCGGAGTCGACGAAGTGTCGGCCGAGCGCGATCGCGTAGTCCTCGACCGCGCCCTCGCCGTGCGTCTTCGCGAAGGCGAATGCCGTGTTCTTCTGCGTGTCGGTGGGCAGCACCTTCGACTGGTCGCCGCTCAGATAGGCATCCGCGAAGTCGCCGCGCAGCGCCGTCGTGACCGTGAGGTCCCTGATCTCGTGCCGCGGGGTGTCGCGGTAGATGCGCACGAGGTGGATCTCGCCCTTGCCGTACTGGTTCGCGCTGAGGGTGTACATCAGTCGTCCTTCCTGGCGATCAGTTCGCCCGCGGGGTGGTCGTCGCCGATCGGTTCGCCGCGCAGCCAGGTGGTGCGCACCTCGCCGCGCAGGGCGCGGCCCTGGTAGGCGGTGATCGGATTCTTGTGCTTGAGCGCCGCCGCGTCGACGGTGAACTCCGCCTCGGGCGCGAACACGACGAGATCGGCGCGGATGCCCGGCGCGATGCCGCCCCGGTCGGCGAGGCCGGCGAACGCGGCCGTGTTGGCCGACATCCAGCGCACGACGTCGGCGAGGGGAACGCCGCGGTCGCGCGCGGCGGTCCACACGGCGGGCAGCCCGAGTTGCAGCCCTGCGATGCCTCCCCAGGCCTGACCGAAGTCATGGCCGCGGGTCTTGAGCTCGATCGTCGAGGGCGAATGGTCGCTCACGACGAGATCCAGCGTCCCATCGGCCAATGCCGCCCACAGTGCGTCCTGGTTGGCGCGCTCGCGGATGGGCGGCGCGCACTTGAAGCTCGTGTCGCCGTCGTCGATCTCGTCGGCGGCCAGCGTCAGGTAGTGCGGGCAGGTCTCTGCGGTGATGCGCACGCCGTCGGACTTCGCCGCGCGCAGCAGCGGCAGCACCTCGGCGCTCGAGACATGCACGATGTGGGCGCGCAGCCCGGTGCGCCGGGCGACGTCGATGACCCGGGCGACGGCTGCGGTCTCTGCCACGTCGGGGCGTGACGAGAGGTAGTCGGCGTAGTCCCCGCCGCCGGCGTGGTCGTGCAGGTGGCCGGCGTCTTCGGCGTGCACGAGCAGCAGGCCGTCGAACGCGGCGAGCTCGCGGGCTGCCTGCTCGAGCTGCTCCTGATCGAGGTGCCGGAACTCGTCGACGCCGGTCTCAGCGAGGAAGCACTTGAAGCCGAATGCGCCCGCGTCGTGCAGGGCCCGGAGCTCGCCCGTGCCGAGATTGTCGGGTACCGCACCGCCCCAGAAGCCGACGTCGACGCGCACCTGATCGCGCGCGGCAGCCTGCTTGGCGCGCAGCGCGGCGACGGTCGTCGTCGGCGGGATCGAGTTCAGCGGCATGTCGATGACCGTGGTCACGCCGCCTGCGGCCGCGGCGGCCGTGGCGCTCGCGAAGCCCTCCCACTCGGTGCGACCGGGCTCGTCCGCGTGCACGTGTGTGTCGACGAGGCCGGGCAGCAGCACCTCGTCGTCAGCAAGGACCAGGTCGGCGCGGGCGTCGAGTGCGGCATCCGCCTCGAAAATGCCCGCGATCAGCCCATTCGAGATCGCGACGGATGCTTCGCGCTCCCCATCGGGCGTCACGATGCGGCCCCTGATCACGGTGTCGAACTCGGCCATACGGCTCATCTAATCGCGTGCGCGTTGCGGGCCGGTTACGACGGGGTTCCGGCGCAGGGTGTTAGGGGCGGCCCCTACGAATCCTCGCCGCGCGCGAGCGCCCACACAGCATCCCGAGTCAGCTGCGTCGAGTGCGGCCGTACCCCGAGCGCATCCCGTATGGCATTCGCGAGCGCGGGGGCGACCGGGTTGTATGGGGCCTCGCTCATCGACTTCGCCCCGCGCGGCCCGAGCAGGTCGTAGGTGTCGGCGAAGAACACCTCGGTCAGCGGAAGGTCCGCGTACTGCGGAATGTGGTACTGCCGCAGCACCGGCGTCTCGACGACGCCGCCCCGCACGATCAGGTGCTCGTACAGCGTCGAGCCGATCGCCTGCGCGACCCCGCCCTCGAGCTGCCCGCGCAGCTGCTCGGGGTTGATCACGGTGCCGGCGTCTGCGGCGTGGACGGATTGCAGGATCCGCACCTCGCCGGTCGCCCGCGACACAGCCACGCGGAAGCCCTGCACATTGAACGCGACCGAGCGCGGGGTGCCATCGTTGCTCGCCTTCTGGGTGACCTGCCCGGTGCGCGGCGCGAGTGCGGCGACGAGCGCGTCGAACCCGATCCGCCCGCCGCCTGGCCCGATGACCCCGTCGCGATCGAGTGAGCATGATGCGGCGGGCACTCCGAGCAGCTCGGCCCCGGCCGTGACGAGCCGCTCGCGCAGACCGAGCGCCGCCGAGTGCACGGCCCGACCGGCCACCACCGTTCCCGCCGACCCGAAGGCGCCGGTGTCGTAGCCGGTCACGTCGGTGTCCGACTGCCGAATGGCGACCCGTGCGGCATCCGTGTTCAACGCCGTTGCGGCGAACTGCACGTGCGCAGTCGTCGTGCCGTTGCCGAACTCGCTCGTGCCGACGGACACGAGATAGCGGCCAGAGGCCTCAACAGAGACGGCTGCCTCGGCGAAGTGCCCCCGCGGCGGCAGCGTCGCGATCATCGCGAGAGCGAGCCCCGTGCCCTCCGCCCACTCGGGCCCGGCCGGCCGCGACACGGGCGCGAGCGGCAGCCCGCGCGGCTCCCACGACGCCGCAGCGCTCAGCTCCAGCTGCTCCTCGACCCAGTCGAGGCACTGGTCGAGGCCGTAGCTGCCGATCTCGAGATCGCCCTGCACCCCGCCGCCGAACCCGTCGTCGGCGGTGATCATGTTGCGTCGCCGCAGCTCGGCTGGCGCCACGCCGAGCCGCAGCGCGAGCTCGTCGATCGCCGACTCGATCGCGAACATCACTTGCCCGAGCCCATAGCCGCGGAACGCCCCTGACGGCACGTTGTTGGTGTAGACGCCCTCGACGTGCACGCGTTTCGCGCCCCAGCGGTACAGCTCGGTCGACTCGGTGACGGCGTGATGCAGCACCCCGCGGGTGTGGTTGCCGTATGCGCCGGCGTCCGCGAGCACATCGAGATCGAGGGCGGTGAAGCGCCCGTCGGCGTCGGCGGCGATCGAGACGGTGAGCCGCATCGGGTGCCGGGTCGGGGTGACCGTGAGCGTGTCGGCGCGCGTCAGCTCGTACTCGACGGGCGCGCCCGTCTTCAGCATCGCGAGCAGCACGAGGTCTTCGACGAGGAGCTCCTGCTTGCCGCCGAAGCCGCCGCCGACCCGGCCGGTGAGCACGCGCAGCTGCTCGGTCTCGAGCCCGAAGATGTGCGCGAGCTCCGCGCGCACGAGGAATGGCACCTGCGTGCTGGTGCGGATCACATATCGCCCGTCGGCGTCGACCCAGCCGCGCGCGCCCGGCGTCTCGAGCGCGATGTGGGTGACGCGGTGCGTCTCGAAGGTGCCGGTGTACCGCTGCGCGGCGGATGCCAGCGCCGCATCCACCTCGTCGGCGCGCTCACCGTCGTCGAAGCTGATCACGAGGTTCCGCGAGGCGTCGTCGACGCGATCGCCGGCCGTGCGCCCCGGGTGCAGCGCGGGCGCGCCTGGCCGCCGCGCTTCGTCGGGGTCGTACACCGCGGGGATCAGCTCGTACCCGACCTCGATCAGCGTGCACGCCTGCTCGGCGATGCGCCGCGACTCAGCCACGACCGCGGCGACGCGCTGCCCGCGGAAGCGCATGACGGTGTCGATGACGACCGTGTCGTCCGGATCGTCCCCGCGGTGCTCGTGCCGCGCCGTCGAGAACCGCACGGTCGGCGAGTCTGCGGCCGTCAGCACGGCGCGCACACCGGGAAGTGCGAGCGCGCGCGACGCATCGAGGTGCACGACCCGTGCGTGCGCGTGCGGGCTGCCGAGCACGGCGACATGCAGCAGGCCTGCGGGCGGCTCGACATCGAGCGTGTAGGCCTCCTCCCCAGCGACCACGCGCCGCGCAGCGGGCGGCGCGATCGGCTGGCCATAGGCCGCGTCGCCGTTGCTGATGCCCGCGGGGGCGGTGTTCCGCGCGCCGACGACCGCGTCGCCGATCGCACGGTACCCCGTGCACCGGCAGAGGTTGCCCTTGAGGGCCTGGGGCAGATCGGCGAGCTCGTCGTCGCCGAGGGTCGACGCGGCGACCACGAACCCGGCCGTGCAGTACCCGCACTGGAAGCCCCCCGCTGCGACGAACCGCTCCTGCACCGGGGCGAGCTCCTCGGAAGTCCCGAGACCGTGCGCCGTCGTCACCTCGTGCCCGTCTGCGCGATGCGCCGGGATGATGCACGAGTTCACCGCCTGCCCGTCGAGCAGCACGGTGCACGCCCCGCAGTCGCCCGCGTCGCAGCCGCGCTTGACGTCGTAGTGCCCGAGCCCGCGCAGCACCGTGCGCAGCACCTGGCCGGGCTGCGGCTCGTATTCCTCAGGCGACCCGTTGACGGTGAATCTCACGCGGCCCCCTCCAGCTCGTCGCGCACCTCGCCCGCGAGCCGCACCGCCATCGCCCGGCGCCATGCCGCCGAGCCGTGCGGGTCGGCGTACCAGTCGCCGAGGGCGTCGACGGCACCCGCCAGCTCGCCCGGCTCAGGCATCCGCTCGAATCTCAGCACACCGGGTCGCGCGCGTGCGCCTGCCACGACGACGGCGAGGTCGGATGCCTCTCGCCGGCCGGCCACGAACACGCCCGCGCGCCCCAGGGGAGCCAGCGCGATCCTGCGCCACGCCACGCGAGCCTCGAGGGCGGCGGCGGGAATGTCGACGGCGCGCACGAGCTCGCCCGGCTCGAGCGCGTTGAGCCCGGCCCCTGTCACGAAGTCCGCCGCGGCGATGCGGCGCTTCCCGCCCGGCCCCCACACCTTGATCGAGGCGTCGAGCACCGCGGCGAGGGCGGGGATCGGGCTCGCGGGCGCGGAGAAGCACAGGTTGCCGCCGACGGTCGCCGTGCGCCACACCTTGGCGCCCGCGAGCAGCGAGCGCACCGCCTGCGCGAAGACCGGGCTGGCGGTGCCGCCTAGCTCGGGCCTGATCGCGTTCAGCTGTTCGAGTGTGCAGGTCGCGGCGACGCGCAGACCGCCGTCGCGCCGGCGCTCGAGCGGCACCCAGCCCATCGTCATGAGGTCCACGACGCCGGTGACGCCGGGCTGCGGCTCGCTGTACAGCCAGGTGCCGCCGCCGAGGAACACCTCGCCGGGGGCGAGCGCCAGCTCGTCGCGGCTGCGCGGCGTGCGCACCGAGGCGAGTTGGGTCAGGTCCATTGGAGTACTCAATCACGGCGCCGTTTCCGGGGCGTGACGGCGGGCGCGAGCGCGCCTCAGCGCTGGTGGTCGCCGCCCGCGATCTGGTCGAGTGCGTGCAGGTAGAGCCCGTCGAGCACCTCGAGCCCGTCGCGTACTCCGCCGGCCGAGCCCGGCAGGTTCACGATCAGCGTCCGCCCTGCCACGCCGACGACCCCGCGGCTGAGCAGCGCGTGCGGGGTGCGCGTGGCGCCGACGCGACGGATCTCCTCCGCGAAGCCGGGCAGCTCGAGGTCGAGCACGGCGCGGGTGTGCTCGGGGGTGCGATCGGTCGGGCTGACGCCGGTGCCGCCCGAGGTGACGACGATGAGCAGCCGCGCCGAGACGGCGCCGCGCAGCGCGGCCTCGACCCCTGGCCCGTCGGGCACGACGCGCCGCGACGTGTCGAAGCCGCGCTCGGTGAGCCACGCATAGATCATCGGGCCGGTGGTGTCGTCGTAGACACCCGCCGCGGCCCTGGTCGAGACGGTGAGCGCGAGCGCGGTCATACGGTTCGAGCCTGTGCTGATCGCCATGGGCCCGACTTGCCCCCGTCCTTCTCGAGCACGCGCACATCGGTGATGACGGCGGCCTTGTCGACCGCCTTGATCATGTCGTACACGGTGAGCGCCGCGACCGACACCGCGGTCAGCGCCTCCATCTCGACGCCGGTGACCCCGACCGTCTTGACCGTCGCGCGGATCTCGACGCGGTCGCCTGCTGCGACCAGTTCGACATCGGCGCCCGTCAGCGGCAGGGGGTGGCAGAGCGGCACCAGCTCGGGTGTCCTCTTGGCCGCCATGATCCCGGCGATGCGGGCGACGGCGAGCGCCTCGCCCTTCGGCAGCTTCCCCTGTGCGATGAGCTCGACCACGTCAGGGCGGGTGAGAACGGATGCCGCGGCCACGGCCCTGCGCGCGGTGACCTGCTTGGCGCTCACGTCGACCATGTGCACGGCGCCGTCTGCGCGGACATGCGACAGCGCGTCCGGTGCGTCACTCATCGATCCTCCAGACCTCGACCACCTCGCCGGCCTCTGCTCGGGTGAGACCGACCGGTAGGTGTACCAGTGCGTCGGAACGAGCGTACGCCGCAAGCAGGTGCGAGCTCACGCCCCCGACGAGTTCGACGGTTCCCGCGTCCGTCAGGCGTCCGCGGCGCACCTGGTGCTTGGCCGCAGGCGAGTCGACGGATGCGGAGAGCGGAAGCCGCAGGACCGGCCGGTCGCCGCGCAGCAGGGGCCGCAGGAACAGCTCGAACGACACGAGCGAGCTCACGGGATTCCCCGGGAAGCACAGCACGGGGGTCGGGGCGCCCGCGACCGTGATGGCGCCGAGGCCCTGGGGACCGCCGGGCTGCAAGGCGACGGAGCCGAAGCGCACGCCGAGCGGCTCGAGCGCGTCGCGCACCACCTCGTGCGCGCCGGCGCTGACGCCGCCGCTCGTGACGACGAGGTCGACCGGGCCGGCCGCCTCGAGCGCGAGCCGCAGGTGGCCCGGCTCGTCGCTGTACACGCCCGTCGCGAGTGCGATTCCACCGGCGAGCGTGATCGCAGCCGACAGCGACACCGCGTTCGCGTCGTAGATCGCTCCTGGGGCGAGCGGCTCGCCGGGCTCCGCGAGCTCCGCGCCGGTCGAGACGATCAGCACCCGCGGCCGTGCCCGCACGGGCACCGTGGTGAGTCCGGAGGCGGCGAGGGCGCCGAGCTGCGCGGGCCCGAGCACTGTTCCCGCCTCGAGCAGCACGGCTCCGGCGGCCAGGTCGCTGCCGCGGGCGCGCACGAAGCTGCCGGGCTCGACCGGAGCGGGCAGCTCGACGGTGTCGTCGACGGCGGCGAACTCGCCGGGGGCTCCGACGGCCTCGACGGGCACGATCGCGTCAGCGCCGAGGGGCACGGGGGCACCCGTCATGATCGCGACCGCGCCGCCCGGGAACGCCGTGATCGGGTCGCCCGCGGCGACGTGGCCGCTGACGCGAAGCGGGCCGGCCGCGGCATCCGCTCGCACGGCGTAGCCGTCCATCTGCGAGTTGTCGAACGGCGGAAGGTCGATCGGCGTGCGCACGTCGTCCGCGAGCACGCGGCCGAGCGCGGCGCCGAGCGGCGGATATTCGGTGGCAGGACGCCAGTGCGAGCTCACCAGTGCGCGAACGGCGGCCTGGTGCTCGGCGACAGTGCTCATGGGACCACGGTATTGCGCTCTCTGCTCCGTTCGCCGCGAGGGTCGTCATTGAACACGTCGAGGAGCTCGGCGAGCGCGGCGTGGCGCCACGGCTGACCGGCCACGAGGACGACGACGAGCGCGATCACGACGAGCAGCAGCGACAGCGCGACGGCCGCGTCGGGGTTGAGGTTGTTCTGCAGGTAGATCTCGAGCGGCAGCGTGCGCGTGACGCCCTGCAGCGATCCGGCGACGGTGATCGTCGCGCCGAACTCGCCGAGCGACCGCGCGAACGACAGCACCGCGCCCGACACGAACGCGGGCCCGAGGCTCGGCAGGGTGATCTTGAAGAGCACCTGCGTGCGGCTCGCGCCGTACGCGAAGGCGATCTCGTCGTGCGTCTCGGTGACGGTGCGCAGTGCGCCCTCGAGGCTGATCACGATGAACGGCAGCGAGACGAACGCCTGGGCGAGCACCACCGCCGCGGTCGAGAACGGCACCTGCAGGCCGAGCCGCAACAGCGTCGGCCCGAGCAGTCCGCGGCTTCCGACCGTGTAGAGCAGGGCGAGGCCGCTCACGACCGGTGGCATCACGAGCGGTACGAGCACGAGGGCGCGGGCGATCGACTGGCCGGGGAACCGCCCGCGTGCGAGCACGACGGCCATCGGTACGCCCAGCACGACGCACACCACGGTGGACGACAGTGCGGTGAGGATGCTGAGCCGCAGCGCCGCCAGCGACGACGTCGAGGTGATCAACTGCCCGAAATCGGGCCAGTCGACATGCGTGACGATGGCGATGAGCGGCAGCAGCACGAACACCGCGCCGAGCCCCGCCGGCACCCAGAGCCAGGCGGGGTAGCCGCGTCGGCCACGCCCGTTCACAACTGCGAACCTACTTGGGCGGCGCCCCGAAGCCGGCGTCCTTCAGCAGCTTCTGGCCGGCCGAGCCGGTGACGTAGGCGATGAACTTCTTCGCGAGCGCGGCGTTCTTCGATGACGCGGTCGCCGCGATCGGGTACGTGTTGATCGCCTGCTGCGCCTCGGGGAAGTCCACCCCGGTCACCTTCGAGCCCGCGCCCTTGACGTCGGTGACGTAGACGACGCCCGCATCGGCATCCCCGCTCTCGACCTTCGCGAGCACGTCGCCGACGTTCTGCTCCTGGCTGATCGGCTTGAGCGTCGTGCCCGTCGCCTTCTCCACCGCCTCTGTGGCGTTGCCGCACGGGACGCCGTCGGCGCACACGTCGACCTTGAGGCCCGGTTTCGCGAGGTCGGCCCAGCCCGTGATGTTCTTCGGGTTCCCCGGTGCGACCGCGATCTCGAGCACGTTGGTCGCGAAGTCGACGGGGGTGCCGGAGATGAGGTTCTGGCTGACCGCGTTCTGCATGTTCTTCTCGTCGGCCGAGGCGAGGATGTCGGCGGGCGCCCCTTGGGAAAGCTGGGTCACGAGGGTCGAGGTGCCGTTGTAGCTGTATTGCACCGTGACGCCTGGGTTCGCGTCTTCGAACGCCTTTCCCAGCGTGTTGAACGTCGCGGTCAGGCTGGTCGCCGCGAACACGGTCAGCGTCTGAGGCGTCGGGGGAGCCGACGTCTTGGCCGGTGCGCTCGACGGGCTCGCGCCGGAACCTGACCCTGCACACCCGGCCAACAGCAGTGCCGCCCCGATCGCAGCCGCCGCGAGCGCGACTCTTCCCTTCATCGTTCCTCCATGGTCTCGACGCTGACATTGGTCGCTTTGACGACGGCGGTCGCGAGCTTGCCGACCTCGAGCCCGAGCTCGCGGGCCCCCTCGGCGCTGATCAGCGACACGATGCGGTGCGGACCGGCCTGGATGTCGATCTGCGCCATGACACCGTCGAGCTGCACGCGGGTGACGATTCCCACGAAGTGGTTGCGTGCCGAGCTGAGCACCGGTGACGGGTCTGGTGCCGCCTTCGCGCGCTCGACGGCGAACGTCGCGAGGCTGACGCCGTCGACCGTCTGCGGCCCGTCGCCGTCGGTGCTCGCGGTGAGTTCGCCGCGCTCGATGAGCCGGCGCACCGTGTCGTCGCTGACACCGAGAAGCGCGGCCGCCTCAGAAATCCGCAGTTGCGTCATAAATGACGACCATAGTGCCGCAGGTGCGGAAAAGGGATCCCTCGATAAGCGATCCCTTATCGCTGTGTGCGCGGGTGAAAACGCGCGTGCGCGGGAGAAACCGGACCCGCGAACGCGTCGTTTCTCCCGCGCACGCGGTGAGTGTCAGCCCTCGGGCGTGAACGCCAGCGAGATCGAGTTCATGCAGTAGCGGTCGCCCGTCGGGGTGCCGAAGCCGTCGGGGAAGACGTGCCCGAGGTGCGAGCCGCAGTTCGCGCAGCGCACCTCGGTGCGCAGCATGCCGAGCGAGCGGTCCTCGATGAGTTCGACGGCCTCGGGGCGCACGCTCTCGTAGAACGACGGCCAGCCGCAGCCCGAGTCGAACTTCGTGCCGCTCTTGAACAGCTCGGAGCCACAGGCCGCACAGGTGTAGATGCCTGCGCGGTCCTCGTCGAGCAGCTCGCCGGTCCACGGGCGCTCGGTCGCGGCCTGGCGCAGCACGGCGTACTGGTCGCGGCTCAGCTCCTCACGCCACTCGGAGTCGCTCTTCGTGACCTTGTAGTTGGTGGACGAGACCTCTCCCATGCCCATTCCTCTCTGCTCTCGCGGCTCTTGTGGAGCCTTCACCTAAGTAAACTCGCCCGGGTGTCCGAAAGTTCCGTGATCTGCAAAGCATTCGACGAGCTCACGACCCGGGAGCTCTACGAGATCGCGAAGCTGCGCACCGACGTCTTCTTCGTCGAGCAGAGGGTCGATGAGACCGAGCTGGACTACCGCGACCTCGAGCCGCTGACCCGGCACTACTGGATCGCGGACGACGATGGCTCGGTCCATGCCTACCTGCGCACACTGTGGGACGAGGATCCCCAGCACCGCGTGGCTCACGTGGTCATCGGGCGTGTGGTGACCAGGGCGGATGCCAGGGGCAGGGGTCTCGCCAGCAGGCTGCTCACCGCAGCGATCGCCGACAACCCGGGCCATGATCTTCTGCTGCACGCGCAGGAATACGCGCAGTCTCTCTACGCCAAGGCCGGCTTCGAGCCGTACGGCGAGGTGTACCTCGAGGCGGGCATCCGCCATATCGGCATGTATCGCGTCGCGACCGGCGTTGCCGCAGAGCCCGTAGCCCTCTCATCGTTAGCCTGAGCCCATGCCTCCCGCCCCGCTCAACGACCTCGAGGTCGCCGTGCTGGACTTCGAGCGGGAGTGGTTGCAGGGGCCGGCGGCGAAGGAGCAGGCGATCCGCTCCCAGTTCGGCCTTTCGGGCGCCCGCTACTATCAGATCCTCGGTCGGCTGATCGAGACCCCTGCAGCGCTCGCCTACGACCCCCTTCTTGTGAGGCGGCTGCTGCGACAGCGAGACGAGCGGCGCGAGCTGCGCGCCACTCGCACCCGGCCGATCGACTGACCCCGACCGAGGAAGGACCTCCCCCGAGCGCATGGCCCAGAATTTCCCGAAGGATCGCTTTGATGTGGTCCCGGCCGATCTCGAGCGCGTCGGCGCTCACCGGGCGCCCCAGCATCGCGGGCGCGGGCTGCTCTGGCTCGTGTGGTGTCTCGTCGCGATCCTCGTGATCGTCGGCGCAGGGTGGATCTATCTGCGCGTGCTCGACAACAACCTGTTCGGCGAGCACCCGACTCCGCAGGCGACCGTGACCGAGACGGCCGGTCCGACGGGCACGCCCAGCCCGACGGCGACTCCGACGCCGACGGCGACCCCGACCCCCACTGCGACGATCGTGCCGACCGCCCAGCTGAGCGTGCTCAACGGCACCGGCCGGGCCGGGCTGGCGGCCAAGGCCGCGACGAAGCTGAAGAGCGCCGGCTGGAGCGCGGTGACGACCGGCAACGCGCCGCAGACCGCGCCGACGACGACCGTGTACTACTCGGACCCGGCGCAGCGCGGTGTGGCGCTCGGCGTCGCGCAGTCGCTCGGGGTGACGACGGTCACGCAGTCGGCGCAGTTCGCGAACGACGGCGCCGTGGTGACCGCGGTGCTCGGAGCCGATTACGCGGGCTGATCCTGCGCGAGTGTTACGCCGATATGACGATGTCCGATCGGCGCCGTAACCATTTGACCGATTCGGCCCCAGCCGCGGATTCCGGCGTTTCCGTCTCGCTACGATCGGGCGCACAGTGACGCGACGTATCGGTGTGCGCGTTACGGGAACAAGCAATGGAGAAACGATGGCGAACGGAACCGTGAAGTGGTTCAACGCTGAAAAGGGCTACGGCTTCATCACGGTCGACGGCGGAGGCCAGGACGTGTTCGTCCACTACTCCGCCATCGACATGAGCGGGTACAAGAGCCTCGAAGAGGGCCAGCAGGTCGTGTTCGAGGTCGGTAGCGGCTCCAAGGGCCCGCAGGCGGAGTCGGTGCGGCTGGCCTAGGCGCACACCAACTCGCAGTTCGAAAGCCGCCCGGCAGCTCGCCGGGCGGCTTTCGCCATTTCAGATATGACGGATGCCTGCCCGGTTTCTTGCACTCGCGTAGGGAGAGTGCCAGAATCAATTTGGCACTCGTGCGTTTTGAGTGCTAACGACATCTTTCGCTGCTACGTCCGGGAGGGACGAGAAACAACATGGCAAAGATCATTGCTTTCGACGAGGAGGCGCGTCGCGGCCTCGAGCGCGGTCTCAACCAGCTCGCCGACGCCGTCAAGGTGACCCTCGGCCCGCGCGGCCGCAACGTCGTCCTCGAGAAGAAGTGGGGCGCCCCCACGATCACGAACGACGGTGTCTCCATCGCCAAGGAGATCGAGCTTGACGACCCCTACGAGAAGATCGGCGCCGAGCTCGTCAAGGAGGTCGCCAAGAAGACCGACGACGTCGCCGGTGACGGCACGACCACCGCGACCGTTCTCGCCCAGGCGCTCGTCCGCGAGGGCCTGCGCAACGTGGCGGCCGGCGCCGACCCGATCAGCCTGAAGAAGGGCATCGAGAAGGCCGTCGAGGCGGTCACCGCCGAGCTCATCGCCGGCGCGAAGGAGGTCGAGACGAAGGAGCAGATCGCTGCGACCGCCTCCATCTCCGCCGCAGACCCCGAGATCGGCGAGCTCATCGCCGAGGCGATCGACAAGGTCGGCAAGGAAGGCGTCGTCACCGTCGAGGAGTCGAACACCTTCGGAACCGAGCTCGAGCTGACCGAGGGCATGCGCTTCGACAAGGGCTTCCTGTCGCAGTACTTCGTCACCGACCCCGACCGCCAGGAGGCGGTGTTCGAGGAGCCCTATATCCTCATCGCCAACCAGAAGATCTCCAACATCAAGGACCTTCTGCCCATCGTCGACAAGGTGATCCAGTCCGGCAAGCAACTGCTGATCATCGCAGAAGACGTCGACGGCGAGGCTCTGGCGACGCTGATCGTCAACAAGATCCGCGGCATCTTCAAGTCGGTCGCCGTCAAGGCCCCCGGCTTCGGCGACCGCCGCAAGGCTCAGCTGCAAGACATCGCGATCCTGACCGGCGGCCAGGTCATCTCCGAGGAGATCGGCCTCAAGCTCGAGAACGTCACGCTCGACCTGCTCGGCCAGGCACGCAAGGTCGTCATCACCAAGGACGAGACCACCATCGTCGAGGGTGCCGGCGACGCCGACCAGATCGCCGGCCGCGTGCAGCAGATCCGCAACGAGATCGAGAGCACCGACAGCGACTACGACCGCGAGAAGCTGCAGGAGCGCCTCGCCAAGCTCGCCGGCGGCGTGGCCGTCATCAAGGCGGGCGCGGCCACCGAGGTCGAGCTCAAGGAGCGCAAGCACCGCATCGAGGACGCAGTCCGCAACGCCAAGGCCGCTGTGGAAGAGGGTGTCGTCGCCGGCGGTGGCGTCGCCCTGATCCAGGCCGGCAAGATCGCGTTCGAGAAGCTGCAGCTCACGGGTGACGAGGCCACCGGCGCGAACATCGTCAAGGTCGCCATCCAGGCGCCGCTCAAGCAGATCGCCACCAACGCGGGCCTCGAGCCGGGCGTCGTCGCGGCCAAGGTCGCCGAGCTGCCAGTCGGCCACGGCCTCAACGCCGCCACCGGCGAGTACGGCGACCTGCTCGCGCAGGGCATCATCGACCCGGCGAAGGTCACCCGCTCGGCGCTGCAGAACGCCGCGTCGATCGCCGGCCTGTTCCTCACCACCGAGGCCGTCGTCGCCGACAAGCCCGAGAAGGTCGCGGCTCCGGCCGGCGACCCGACCGGCGGCATGGACTTCTAAGTCCAGGCTTCCGTCTCACGTAGACAGCGAAGAGGGGCGCTCCCGTAGGGGGCGCCCCTTTCGTGTGTCCGCCGCGCCCAGCGGAAGGGGTTCGGCCGACTTGGCGGCGAGTTGCCGCCTGTGTGTGGCGTGTTGCACGGAATCTCTTCCCTTGGACAGCTGATTTTCCGGCCCTCACGCGTTACAGCGCTGATGGCGAACGCCCGACGGCAAGACGCACGATTCGTCACACCGAACCGACCTTCGAGTGTGACGAATCGTGCGTCTTGTGACGAATCGTGCGCCCGCCCGCCCTACAGCCCGGCTGCGAACATCTGGTAGTTGCGCAGCTCGCTCTCCTGATACTGCTGGGCGGCCGATGTCAGCACCTGCTGCAGCTGACCCATCTGGGTCTCGATGGTGCGCTGAGTTGCGGTCCAGCCCGCGAGCACCTGCTGGAACGCGCTGGCGGCCTGGCCGGACCACGACCCCTGCAGCGCGGTGAGTGTCGCGGTCAGGTGGGCGGCATCGCCGCGCAGCTGCTCGAGCGTGGCCTGCGCCGAGCGGGTGGCGTCGAGAACCGCGGTGCTGTCGACTTGGAACGTGGTCATGGCTTCCTCCGATGGGATCGATGAAACGGATGCCTGGACGCTAGCCCGGCGGAGGAATCCGTCATCGCCGGAAAGCCGCGGAATCTGGACAGCTGCGCCATTCCGCCGCCTGTGAGCGGGAGGACGTCTACAACGCGGCGTCGGAGAGGGGAAGCAGCACGCGGAAGGTGGCGCCGCCACCGGGCGTCTCGACGACGGCGACCGAGCCCTTGTGCGCGTGGATGATCGAGGTCACGATCGCGAGCCCGAGGCCGCTGCCGCCGGTCTCGCGCGTACGCGAGGTGTCGGCGCGCCAGAACCGCTCGAAGATCTTCTCGCGGATTTGCGGCGGGATGCCCTCGCCGTGGTCGACCACCTCGACGCACGCGCGTCGCGTGGCAAGGTCGGCTGTCACCCGCACCTCGATCGGCGAGCCGTCGGGTGTGTAGCGCACCGCGTTGCCGATGAGGTTGCCGAGCACCTGTCGCAGCTTGTTCTCTTCGCCGAGCACGAGCGCGGGAACGGTGTGGGGCTCGGGGATGTCCTCGAGCTCGAGCGGCATCGTCTCGGCCATCGAGATGTCGTCGGTGCGTCGAACCGGCCCGCGCCTGCGCAGCCGGGCGAGCGCGCTGGCCGTGAACCCGATCGGCCCGGTGGGCGAGTCCGCACCGGCGCGCTGTGCGGGCGAGGTGCGGCGGATGCCGCCGCGCTGCGCGACCCGCGTGAGCCCGGTCGCGGCCGGCGGCACGCGCGCGCCGACCACCGGGATCACCTGCGTGGGTGTCGGGTCGTCGCTCGCGGACGGCCCGGGCGCGGGGGGAGCGGCGGGCGGCAGATCGACCACGACGCCGAAGTGCCGGGTCGGGTGGGCCGCCCTGGCATCCATTGCCGCGTCATAGGCCAAAGGCAGCAGGTCGACCTGCGCGAGCTGCAACGGGCGCGTCTCATCGAGGCGGGCGAGCTCGAGCAGGTCCTCGACGAGGCCGCCCATGCGCAGCGCCTCTTTCTCGATGCGGCCCATCGCACCCGCGACGGCCGCCTCGTCCTGCAGGGCGCCCATGCGGTACAGCTCGGCGTAGCCGCGCACCGACACGAGCGGCGTGCGCAGCTCGTGGCTCGCGTCGCCGACGAAGCGTCGCATCTGCTCGATCGTGCGAGCGCGGTCTTTGAAGGCGCGATCGATGCGCGAGAGCATCGTGTTGAGCGAGCGGTTGAGGCGCCCGACCTCGGTATTGGGCTCGGCGCCGCCGAGGCGCTGGCTGAAATCGCCGTCGGCGATCGCGGCCGCGGTGCGCTCGACCTGGCGCAGCGGCGCGAACGTCGTGGTGACCAGCATGCGCGTCAGGACGGCCCCGACGACGACCACGATGACGCCGAAGCCCAGGAAGATCGTCAGATACGCGGCCATCAGCACGTCGATCGAGTTCGTCGAGGTGGCGACGATCGCCGAGCCGGCCTGGTTGTCCGACGCGTAGCTGATCGACACGCACCGAGCGCGGTACTGCACGGTGCCGTCGTTGCTCGCCAGATAGAAGTTGTCGCCTGCTCGGCAGGCCGCCTTGAGATCGGCGGGCAGCGTCGTGCCGACCGACGGGCGCAGGTCGCTCGACTTGGTGCGCCAGTTGTAGCCGAGCAGCTTCCCGCTCGAGTCGTAGATCGCGAGAAAATAGGCGCTCGACTCGCCGTCGGGGCTGACCTGGTCGTTGCCGGTCGACTCGCTGTCGAGCATCGCGTTGATGCTCGACGACGTCGATGAGGCCTCGAGCTGCTGGTCGAGCTGCGAGATCAGCACCGGCTTGAAGAGCAGGGTGGTGCCGATTCCGGTCAGCAGCAGGCCGAAGGTGAGCACCAGCACGGTCACGCCGGTGATCTTCGTGCGCAGCGAGATGGAGTTCCACGCTGCGAGCAGTGACCGGTGCATAGGTCTCGAAAGCTACTCCGGGTTGCTGAGCGGATGCCTCAGGCATCCGCCCGCGGCTCTAGGCCTTGCCTGCCTTCAGCATGTAGCCGAAGCCGCGCTTGGTCTGGATGAGCGGCTCGCTCGAGTGCGCGTCGACCTTGCGGCGCAGGTACGAGATGTAGCTCTCGACGATGCCCGCGTCGCCGTTGAAGTCGTACTCCCACACGTGGTCGAGGATCTGCGCCTTCGACAGCACGCGGTTCGGGTTCAGCATCAGGTAGCGCAGCAGCTTGAACTCGGTGGGGGAGAGCTCGATGGGGGCGTCGCCGACGAAGACCTCGTGCGTGTCCTGGTCCATCGTGAGCTCGCCGGCACGGATGATCGCATCGTCGTCCGCCTGCATGGTGCGGCGCAGGATCGCCTTGATGCGCGCGACGATCTCGTCGAGGCTGAACGGCTTGGTGACGTAGTCGTCGCCGCCGACGGTGAGGCCCGTGATCTTGTCCTCCGTATCGTCCTTCGCGGTGAGGAACAGGATCGGTGCGGTGTAACCGGCGCCCCGCAGGCGCTTGGTGACGCCGAAGCCGTTCATGTCGGGCAGCATCACGTCGAGGATGATGAGGTCTGGCTCTTCCTCGAGCACGGCCGAGATGGCCTGGGCGCCGTTTGCCACGGCACGGACGGCGAAACCCGCGAAGCGAAGGCTGGTGGTCAGAAGATCGCGGATGTTCGGCTCGTCGTCGACGATCAGAATTCGAGGACCTGCGTTCATACCTACCATTCTCTGATGGTTTCCTGAATTCCGCCAGGGAGGATTTTGAACGCGAAGTATGTCCGCCGCGGAATAGGCTCGGGGCATGACGACACGGCGCTTCGTGATCATCGGCGGCGGCCTGGCAGCGGCGACGGCGGCCGAGACGCTGCGCGACGAAGGCTTCGACGGCGACATCATGGTGATCGGGGCCGAGCGCCACGTGCCGTACCTTCGGCCGCCGCTCTCGAAGGAGTACCTGAACAACCCGGCGAAGGAGCCGGCCGAGACCTACGTGCACCCGTGGGACTGGTACCACGAGCACGATGTGCACGTGCTCACGGGTACCCTCGCGGTCGAGCTCGACCTGGTCGACAACCGCGTGATCCTCGATGAGACGTCGTCGGTCGGCTTCGAGAAGGCGCTCATCGCGACCGGCGCGAAGCCGCGAACGCTGCAGCTCCCGGGCGCAGACGCGGCCGGTGTCTACTACCTGCGCACCCTCGACGACAGCGAGGAACTGCGTGAGGCCTTGCGCCAAGGCGGCCGCAAGGTCGTCGTGCTCGGCACGGGCTGGGTCGGCATGGAGACGGCGGCTGCCGCCCGGAACTACGGCAACGACGTGACGGTGATCGGGCGGGGCGCCGTGCCCCTCTCGGGCGGCGTCGGCCCGGAGCTCGGCGCGATCTACGGGCAGCTGCATCGCGATCACGGCGTCCAGTTCAAGCTGCAGCGCGGAGTGCGCGCGCTCGTCGTCGCCGAGACCGGCGGTGGCCCCGCCGTCACGGGCGTCGCGACCGACAACGACGGCGAGGTGATCCCGGCAGACATCGTCATCGTCGGGTACGGCGCGGCGCCGAACACCGAGATCGCCGAGGACGCCGGTCTCGACGTGAAGGACGGCGTGCTGGCATCCGCCGCCCTCGTCACGTCGAATCCGCTGGTCTACGCAGCCGGGGATGTCGCGAACGCCGTCCACCCGGTCCTAGGCCGGCGCCTGCGCAGCGAGCACTGGGCGAACGCGATCGGCGGCGGCCGCACGGCTGCGAAGTCGATGCTCGGGCAGGACGTCGTCTACGACGATGTGCCCTACTTCTACAGCGACCAGTACGACGTCGGCATGGAGTACGCCGGCTACGTTCCGCTCGCGGCGGACACGCAGCCCGTGTTCCGCGGCGACGTCGCGGCGCGTGAGTTCATCGCCTTCTGGGTCTCGGGCGGGCGGCTCGTCGCGGGGATGAACGTGAACGTGTGGGACGTCTCCGACGACATCCAGGAGCTCATCCGCAGCGGCCGCGCGGTCGATCTGGCGAAGCTGACAGACCCGAACGTTCCCATCCTCGAGGCATGACGGCAGCGTCCTCGCTCTACGCGCCGCCGCTCATCGATCCGGTGCGCCGCATCGGCGCGCGCACCTTCGACTTCTCCCGCGAGGTCGCCGTCATGGCGGTCGTGAACCGTACGCCCGACTCGTTCTACGACAAGGGCCGCACCTTCGGCCTCGACGCCGCGGTCGCCGCCTGCGTGCAGGCGGCGCAGGCAGGCGCCGACTGGGTCGACATCGGCGGCGTGCCGTTCGCGCCCGGCCCGGCGCTCTCCACCGAGGACGAGGCCGCCAGGGTCGTCCCCGTCATCGAGGCGGTGCGGGCCGTGAGCGACGTCGTGATCTCGGTCGACACCTTCGACGCGCGGGTCGCGCGGGCGGCACTCGCGGCCGGCGCCGACGTGATCAACGACACCACCGGACTGCACGACCCCGAGCTGGTGCGGGTGATGGCGGATACGGATGCCGCACTCGTCGTCACCCACTCGCTGGCGGCGCCCCGTGGCGCCGGCCCGAGAACGCAGTTCGCGAAGCCGGTCTACGGCGACGTGGTGGCCGAGGTGCGGGACTTCCTCGCCGAACGGGTCGCCTACGCGGTGGCTTCGGGCGTGGCGTCCGACCGCCTCATCATCGACCCGGGGCACGATCTGAACAAGAACACGCTCCATTCGCTGGAGCTCACCAGGCGCCTCGCCGAGATCGCCGAGCTCGGCCACCCGGTGCTCGCGGCGGTGTCGAACAAGGACTTCGTCGGCGAGACGCTCGACGCGCCGCGCGGCGAGCGTGTCAGCGGGTCGCTCGCGGCGGCGGTGGTCGCGATCATGCGGGGTGCGCGCATCGTGCGCATGCACAACGTCCGCGAGTCGGTCGCCGCGGTGCGCATGACCGAGGCCATTCTGGGGTGGCGTGCGCCGACAGGCGCGCTGGTGCACAACATGGGTGAGGAGAACGCGTGAGCTCTGTGCGCATCGACCGGGTGGTGCCGACCTCCGTCCTCGACGCCGACGATCAGCAGCTGCTGGACTGGTACGACGCGGGCGCCGTGCACGCCGACGGCCGTCCGTGGGTGCGGGTCAACTTCGTCGCGTCGATCGACGGCGCCGTGACGCGCGACGGCACGAGCGGCCCGCTCGGCGACGCGGCCGACCACCGCGTGTTCGATCTGCTGCGGCGTCTGGCCGACGTCGTGCTCGTCGGCGCGGGCACGGTGCGCAAGGAGGGCTACGGCGCGCTGCGCCTGAGCGATGCGGATGCCGCATGGCGCGTGTCGCACGGGCGGGCCGCCCAACCGGTGTTCGCGATCGTGTCGGCCGAGCTCAGCCTCGGGCCTGCGGCGTCGATCTTCGCCGAGGCGCCGGTGCGGCCGATCGTGCTGACGACCGCCGACGCGCCGGACGACCGGTTCCAGGCGCTCAGCGAGGTCGCGGACGTCGTGGTCGCCGGGGTCGACCTGGTCGAACCGTCCTTCCTGCTCGAGGAGTTCCAACGTCGTGGTCTGCTGCGGGTGCACTGCGAGGGCGGCCCGACGCTCACGGGGCTGATGCTCGCCGACGGCGCGATCGACGAGATCTGCCTGACGGTGACCCCGACCCTCGAGGGCGGCGACGCGGGCCGGGTCACCGGTGCGGTGCCGTCGGACCCGCAGGGCATGCGCCTCGCGCAGGCCCTGAACTCGGGCTCGACCCTCCTCCTCCGCTACGTCCGCGACTGACCGGCCGCCTCACCGCCTCCGTGCGCGGGTGAAACGCCGCTTCCGCGGTCGCAGTCTCTCCCGCGCACGGGCGGTAACACCCGCGTAACCGCACGCGCCTAGGCTCGCCCACAGCGTGTCCTATCACCATGGCCGGCGCCGGCCGGCTCCAGGGCGGGGACCAGAGCCTCGAACAAGGAGCACGTGATGGCTGAACCTACCCTCGACGTCGTCGACAAGTCCGCGGTGGGCGCCGATGCCCGCCAATTCCACATCGGTGTCGCCCCCGGCGAAGTGTCCACCGTCGCGTTGCTTCCCGGCGACCCGTTCCGCATCCCGCTGATCGCCTCGTTCCTCGACGACGTGGTCGAGGTCGCGCACAACCGCGAGCACCGCACGATCGTCGGCACGTACAAAGGTCGCCGCATCACGGCGACGTCGACCGGCATGGGGTGCCCGTCGACGGCGATCGCGGTCGAGGAGCTCGCCAGGGTGGGCGTCACCTCGTTCATCCGCGTCGGCAGCTCTGCGGCGCTGCAGCCGGGCATCGCGCCGGGCGAACTGCTCGTGAGCGAGGGCACCCTGCGCAACGACGGCACCACGGCGGCCTACGCCCACCCCGGCTACCCTGCCGTGCCGGACACCGAGCTGACCGTCGCGCTCAGTCGGCACAGCGAGCGGATCGCCGCAGCCGCGGGCTCGTCATCGCACCGGGGCATCAATGCGAGCGACGACGCGTTCTACGCCGAGACCCCGGAGTGGATCGCCCAGCTCAACCGGCTCGGCGTGCTCAACGTCGAGATGGAGAGCTCGGCGCTGTTCGTCGTCGCGCGCCTGCGCGGCCTGCGTGCCGGCATGGTGTGCTCGTGCTCGAGCAACCTCGTCTCGGGCATGAGCCTGTACGGCGACACCCACGGGCTGCTGCACGCCGGCTGGCTGCGCAGCATCGAAGCCGCGCTCGAGACCGCGGTGGAGCTCGAGCTGTGACAACGCGCACCCTGATCGAAGGCGGCCACATCGCGACCGTCGATACGAACGGCGGCGAATACGCCAGCGGCCACCTCGTGATCGACGACGGCCGGATCACAGCGGTCGGCCCCGGGCCGGCGCCGCATGAGCTCGCCGAAGGTGCCGAGCGCATCGACGCGCGCGGATGCCTCGTCACCCCAGGCCTCGTCAACACGCACCACCATCTGTACCAGTGGCTCACCCGCGGTCTCGCGCAGGACGCGATCCTGTTCGACTGGCTGGTGGCGCTCTATCCCCTGTGGTCGTGCATCAACGCCGACGTGGTGGGGCGCGGCGCTGCGGCCGGAATCGCCACGCTCGCAGTGTCGGGGTGCACCACGGTCGCCGACCACCACTACGTGTTCCCGGCGGGCAGCGGCGATCACGTGGGCGCCCTCGCTCAGGCATCCGCTCGCATCGGCGTGCGCCTGCACGCCACGCGCGGCTCGATGGACCTCGGCGCGAGCGACGGCGGTCTGCCGCCGGATTTCGCGGTCGAGAAGACGGATGCCGCGCTCGCGGCCTCTGCGGAGGCGGTGGCCCGCTACCACGATCCCTCGCCCGCCGCGATGGTGCGGGTCGCCATCGCGCCGTGCTCGCCGTTCAGCGTGACCACCGAGCTGCTGCGCGAGAGCGCCGTGCTGGCGCGCTCATTGGGCGTGCGGCTGCACACCCACGGCTCGGAGACAGTGGAAGAGGCGGCGTTCTGCGCGGAGCGCTTCGGCATGGGTCCGACCGACTACTTGGAATCCGTCGGCTGGTTGGGCGACGACGTCTGGACGGCGCATGGCGTGCACCTCGACGCACACGACATCGCGCGCTATGCGGCTTCCGGCACAGGAGTCGCGCACTGCCCCTCGTCGAACGCGCGGCTCGCCGCCGGCATCGCGCCGGTGCGGGAGCTGCTGCGCGCCGGGGTGCCCGTTGGGCTCGGCGTCGACGGCGCCGCGTCGAACGAGTCCGGCCGGCTCGCACCCGAGATCCGGCAGGCGGTGCTCATGGCCCGGCTGCGCGACGGCGCGGATGCCCTCGGGTCACGCGCGGCCCTGCGCGTCGCGACGATAGGCGGAGCTGCCCTGCTCGGCCGTTCGGCCGAGCTCGGCTCGCTCGAGAGGGGGAAGCTCGCCGACGTGGCGGTCTGGCGCATCGACGGCGTCGCCCACGCGGGCCTGTACGATCCCGTCGCGGCGCTCGGCCTCGCCGACACTCCACCGCTCGAGCGTCTGCTTGTGGGTGGCCGCACCATTGTCGCGGGCGGCGAGCTGGTGACGGCGGATGCCGCAGCCCTCGCACGTGACGCCGCCGCGGCCACCCGCGAGCTCGCGACGCGCGCCTGACATCGCTACGCGGCGATCGCGTCGAGGGAGTGCGAATCGAGGATCGTGTAGGAGTAGCCCTGCTCGGCGAGGAACCGCTGCCGGTTCTGCGCGAAATCCTGGTCGACGGTGTCGCGCGCGACGAGCGTGTAGAAGTTCGCCGACAGGCCGGACTCCTTCGGCCGCAGCAGGCGGCCGAGGCGCTGCGCCTCCTCCTGCCGCGACCCGAACGAGCCGGACACCTGAATGGCGACGGTCGCCTCCGGCAGGTCGACCGAGAAGTTCGCGACCTTGGAGACGACGAGCACCTTGAGCTCGCCGGTGCGGAACGCCTGGAACAGCCGCTCGCGCTCGTCGACCGGGGTCGCCCCCGTCAGCTGCGGGGCTCCCAAGGCATCCGACAGGGTCTCGATCTGGTCCAGGTACTGGCCGATGACCAGAATCCGCTCGCCCTCGTGCCGCTTGACCAGCGAGCGCACCACGTCGAGCTTCGCCGGCGCTGTTGCAGCGAGGCGATACCGCTCGTCGTCGGCCGAGGCGGCGTACTCGAGCCGGTCGGAGGGCGGCAGGTCGACCCGCACCTCGTAGCACGCGGCGGGAGAGATGAAGCCCTGGGCCTCGATCTCCTTCCAGGGGGCGTCGAAGCGCTTCGGGCCGATCAGCGAGAACACGTCGCCCTCGCGGCCGTCCTCCCGCACGAGCGTCGCCGTCAGGCCGAGGCGCCGGCGGGCCTGCAGCTCGGCGGTCAGCTTGAACACCGGCGCGGGCAGCAGGTGCACCTCGTCGTAGACCACAAGACCCCAGTCGAGCGCGTCGAGCAGCGCGAGGTGCGCGTACTGGCCCTTCCGCTTCGCCGTGAGGATCTGATAGGTCGCGATCGTGACGGGCTTCACCTCTTTGGTCTGACCCGAGTATTCGCCGATCTCCTCTTCCGTGAGCGAGGTGCGGCGCAGCAGCTCGTCCCGCCACTGGCGGGCTGAGACCGTGTTCGTGACGAGAATCAGCGTGGTGGTCTTGGCTGTCGCCATGGCGCCTGCGCCGACCAGCGTCTTGCCTGCGCCACAGGGCAGCACGACGACGCCCGAGCCGCCTTCGAAGAAGTTCTCGACGGCCTTGTTCTGATAGTCGCGCAGATGCCAGCCGTTTTCCGCGAGGTCGATCGGGTGCGGCGTTCCCGGCGTGTAGCCGGCGAGGTCTTCGGCCGGCCAGCCGAGCTTCACGAGTTCTTGCTTGAGGGCGCCGCGCGCCCACGCCTCGACGGAATAGGTCTCGTCGTCGACGCGCCGCGGCAGCAGCGGCGCGATGCGCTTGGCAGAGGCGACCTCGGTGAGCACCGCGCGGTCGTTGCTCTTCAGCACGAGCGCACCGTCGGCGTCGCGCTCGATCACGAGCTTGCCGTAGCGCTCGACGGTCTCGCGCATGTCGACCGCCACCGACTGTGGCACCGGGAACTTCGAATAGCGGTCGAGCGTCGCGAGCATGTCCTCGGCGCGATGGCCGGCTGCGCGCGCGTTCCACAGGCCGAGCCGGGTGATGCGGTAGGTGTGCACGTGCTCCGGCGCCCGCTCGAGCTCGGCGAAGACGGCCAGGTCGTGGCGCGCGTCTTCGGCCAGTGGGTGCGCCACTTCGAGCAGCACGGTGCGGTCGCTCTGGACGATGAGGGGTCCGTCAGCCATAGGGAACGAGCCTACCGCCTACGGTGCACGAACTCCCTTGATGCTCTTGAGCGGCAGGGTGCGCTCGATGTCGGCCTTGCGGTCGCGCCCGCGCAGCCGCCCGCCGCCGACACCCGTCGGTTCGAGCATGAAGTCGAGCTCGGAGCCGTCGGGCATGCCGACGGTCACGATCAGCGGCACCCGCGCTTTGACAGCGGTCTCGAGTTGGCGGGACAGCCACGCCTCCGGCGACTGGGCGGCCTCGGTCGCGGCCGCCTCGCGCAGGTGGGCGACAAGTGTGGCCGCCCTGTCGACGACCGGAATCGCGTCGGTCGCCGGTGCGTGTCGCTTCTTGACGCCGACGATGCGCCCATTGCCGTCTTCAGCGGCGACCGGGTAGCGCGCGTCGGCGAGCGCCCAGTACACGACGTCGCGCGGGAAGCGCGTGACCAGCTCTGTTTCGGCGATGCGGGCGAAGCCGAGCGACGCGAACGCCTGGTCGACTGCGATCGCCCCGATGAGATCGGCGTCGACCGAGCGCACCGACGCGCGCATGCGCGCGTCTGACGCGTTCTCGCGCACGCGGATCAGCCCGTAGCGCTTCACGGCTTCATCGATCAGGTAATCGAGGGGCTGGGGGATGCCGGTGAGCGACACGCTCGTCAGGAAGGAGCGGATCGACTCGGCCGTCTCGCCCGCGCCGATGGCCCGCTCGAGGCTCGCGGCGGTGACGCGATAGCTCGACGCCAGCGCGCGGCTCTCGACGTCGGCCACGCGGCGCAGGTGCGCGTCGAGGCTCGGCACCAGAGGGCCCGGGCTCACGATCGTCAGATCGTGCTGCAGGTAGACCTTGTCGACCTCGGCCGGCAGCAGCCGCGACATCGCGGTCGCGGCGGCCGCGGGTCCGGCGTCCAGCAGGGCGGCGCCCGCAGCGCTCGGCAGCTCGCCCGCGGTGATGCCGAGCAGCTCCGCGGATGCCTCGAAGCGCTCCACCGCGCGTAGCAGCGGCTCGCCGGAGGCTGGGTAGAACCACGCCAAGGTCTCGTGCAGGGCGCGACCCCACGGCTGGTGGGTGCGGCCGCCGAGCAGGTGCCTGATCGAGGGCGGCACGGCCTCGAGCCAGGTCGCCGCAAGAGCTTGCCAGCGTTCGGCCGTCGTGCCGGTGAGCCACTCCTCGGCGGCATCCGTCGTCAGCCAGAGCGAGCCGTCACGCGCCACCAGGCCAGCGAGCTCTGAGAGCCACACCGCGACGGGCACGGCATCGGCGTCGACCGCCATCGCGGCGGCGAGGCGACGCCCATCGGGCAGGCTCAGACCGCCCTTCTGCAGCTCACGGGCCGGCTCGCGCTCGAGCTCGCCGAACATCTCCGCGAACGCGGTGACCGACTGGAACGCGCGTTCGGAGGCGAGCTGGTCTGTGGTCGGCCGGGCGTCGGTGTCCACCGCGGCGAGCGCGGTGGGCGGTGTCTCGGTCAGCAGCTGCTGCGCGCTCGGCAGCCCCTCGTGCGGCCACGCAGCGAGGCGCTCGCGCACGGCCTCGTACGGCACCCAGCCGCTCTCGGTCTCTTCGATGAGCGCCCGGCCGGCCAGCGTCGCGAGGTGGGCTGCGGTCGAAGCATCCGCCTCATCGACCCGCTGCCCGTTCGTGAGAGACGCCAAGGTCGCCAGCGTGGGCCGGTCGAGACCCGTGAGCGCGTGCTGCACGGCCGGGTGCTCGAGCAGCGCCTCTGCGAGGTCGAAGAAGTCGTCGATCTTCGGCCGCAGCGGCAGCCGCTGGGCGATGATGCGCCGCAGCGCCTCGTCGTCGAGGGCCGCCAGACGGGAGGCGAGTGTGAGAGTGCTCGTCATCGTTCTCCCCGCCCCGTCGCCGCGGCCTACTTGGACTGCCGCGGATTGTGGCGCCGGTGCTCGATCGCACCGACGACGAACAAGGCAATTATGCCGAGCGCTCCCAACGGAAGCGCGACCAGCGGGAAGAACTGGACGAAATACTGCAGCTGCGTGGTGGGTATCTTCATGCCTGCACCACCGACGATCAGCAGGATCACGATCGCGATCACCGAGAGTCCGATCAGGATCAGGCTGAAGAACGCGAGAGAGCGCTGCAGTCGACTGGCAGGGGGACGGGACTCGTCGGGCACGAAATCAAGGATAATTGAATCCGGCCTCGGGGCGGCCAATCCCGACCGAGGCTGGAACAGACGAAAGAGGTATCGATGCCCACCGGACGGGTCAAGTTCTACGACGAGGAGAAGGGCTTCGGCTTCATCGCAGGCGATGACGGCCAAGAAGTCTTCCTGCACGCCACGGCACTGCCCGCTGGCACGCAGGTCAAGGCGGGCGCCCGCCTCGAATACGGCATCGCCGACGGCAAGCGCGGTGCGCAGGCCCTGTCGGTGCGGGTCATCGAGGCCCCGGTCAGCCTGACGCGCACGCGTCGGCCCAAGGCCGACGACATGGCGGCAGTGGTCGAGAGCCTGATCCAGGTGCTCGACGGCATCGGCAACGACCTGCGTCACGGCCGCTACCCGTCGAAGGCGCACGGCACCAAGGTTGCGCAGGCGCTGCGCAAGGTCGCCGACGACCTCGAGGCGTGAGCGTGAGCGACGAGCTGAACACCGGGATCGATGCGGATGCCTCGGCTGAAGCATCCCTCGCCCCCGAGCCCATCGCCGACGAGGTTCTGCTCGGTGCCGTCGATGCGGCTCGTGCGGCGCTGATCGAGATCACGCCGGCGGCCACTGTGGGCGCGCCCGTCGGACACCTGGTCGAAGGCGAGCGGGTGCTGTCGCTGCTGTTCGAGAACACGATGACCGGCTACCCGGGCTGGTTCTGGACCGTGTCGCTGTCGCGCGAGCCGGACTCGAGCGAGGTGAACGTGCTCGAGGCCGAGCTGATGCCCGGTGACGACGCCTTGCTCGCGCCCGACTGGGTGCCGTGGGCCGACCGCCTCGCCGAGTACCAGGCGCAGAAGAAGGCGGAGCGCGAGGCCGCGGCTGTCGCGGGCGAGCCGGAGCCCGACGACGACTTCCTCAGCGACTCCGATTCCGACGATGAGTCGGACGAGGAGCTCGATGACGACGAGTCGGATGAGCTCGGCGATGACGACGACGATGTGGACGTCGATGACCTCGACGTCTCAGACCTCAACGATTTCGACGACGAGGTCGACGACTTCGATGAGTCATCCGACCTCCAGGGTGCGGAAGAGGCCGCTCTCGCCTCCGACGAGGAGGAGTGACCGAGCGCCAGCGGCGCACTTTACGCGGAGGGGCACACCGGATTCGGAATCCGATGTGCCCCTCCGCGTTTTGTGTGCCCGTTCTAGCCGAGGTGCTCGACCACGTACTCGATCGAGCGGATGAGCTGAGCGACGTCGGCCGGGTCGATCGACGTGAACGTCGCGACGCGCAACTGGTTGCGGCCGAGCTTGCGGTACGGCTCGGTGTCGACGATGCCGTTCTCGCGCAACGCCTTCGCGACGGCCGCCGCGTCCAGCCCATCGAAGTCGATCGTCGCGACGACCTGCGAGCGGTCGGCCGGGTCGGCGACGAACGGCGTCGTGTACGACGTGGCCTCCGCCCAGCTGTAGAGCTGGTCGCTCGACTGCTTGGTGCGGGCGGACGCCCAGGCGAGTCCGCCGTTGTCGTTGATCCAGTTGAGCTGCTCGTCGAGCAGGATGAGCGTCGCCACCGCGGGCGTGTTCAGCGTCTGGTTGAGGCGCGAGTTGTCGACGGCCTGCTTGAGGCTCAGGAACTCGGGGATGTAGCGGTCGGATGCCGCGATGCGCTCGATCCGCTCGATGGCTGCCGGCGACATGGCCGCGAGCCAGAGGCCGCCGTCGGAGGCGAGGTTCTTCTGCGGCGCGAAGTAGTAGACATCCGTCTGCGCCACATCGAAGTCGATGCCCGCCGCGGCGCTCGTCGCGTCGATGACCGTCAGCGCGCCGTCGTCGCCGACGACCCGTTCGATCTTCGTCGCGACGCCGGTCGAGGTCTCGTTGTGCGGCCAGGCGTAGACGTCGACGCCGTCGGTCACGACTGCCTTCGCGCTCTGCCCGGCCGGCGCGTCGATGACGCTCGGCTTCTCGAGCCAGGGGGCCCCGGCGGCCTTCGCGAACTTCGAGCCGAACTCGCCGAAAGTGAGGTTCTGGGCGCGCTTCTCGATCAGACCGAACGCGGCGGCGTCCCAGAAGGCGGTCGAGCCGCCGTTGCCGAGGATGATCTCGTAGCCATCCGGGAGGCGGAAGAGCTCGCCGAGCCCGTCGCGCACGCGGCCGACCAGCGACTTCACCGGGGCTTGGCGGTGGGAGGTTCCGAGCAGCTCGGCGCCGCGCGTCACGAGCGCGTTCACCGCCTCCTGCCGGATCTTCGAGGGGCCGCAGCCGAAACGGCCATCAGCGGGGAGCAGTTCGTCAGGCAGGGTGATGCTCGGCATGCGACCAGCTTATTGGCCGGGGCTGTGCGCACCTTCCAACTAGGCTGTAATGGCGGATTGTCAAGAGCAATCCGACCGTGAAATGAGGAGCGGGGATGACTGATCTCGTCGACACGACGGAGATGTACCTGCGCACGATCTTGGACCTCGAGGAAGAGGCGATCGTGCCGCTGCGGGCGCGCATCTCGGAGCGGCTCGGGCATTCCGGCCCGACGGTCTCGCAGACCGTGGCGCGCATGGAGCGCGACGGGCTCGTCATCGTGTCAGGCGACCGGCACCTCGAGCTGACCGACAAGGGCCGTCGTCGTGCGGTCGACGTGATGCGCAAGCACCGTCTCGCCGAGCGACTGCTCTCCGACGTGATCGGCCTGGACTGGGAGTTCATCCACGAAGAGGCGTGCCGCTGGGAGCACGTGATGAGCGAGCAGGTCGAGGAGAAGATCCGCCGCATGCTGGGCGACCCGACCGAGTCGCCGTACGGCACCCCGATCCCCCGATGGACGACGAGGGGCGCACGCTCTCGACGGTGTTCCTCAAGAACGTCGTCAGCACCGTCGAGGCCATCGCCTCGGGCGAGCCCGTGACGGCCACGATCCGCCGCCTGGGCGAGCCGGTTCAGTTCGACCCCGAGCTGCTCGCGCAGCTGCGGCAGGCCGGCGTGGTGCCTGGGAACACGGTGACGGTGTCGCCGGCCGGCGCATATGTTCTCGCCGAGGTCGATGGCTACGTCGACGGGCTCGAACTGCCGCATGAGGTCGCGAGCCACATCTTTATCGCCGCCTGACGTTCCACCGATTTGTTTTTCGGTGTGACATTTCCGTTACCTTCCCCTATTCTCGATCGAGTCGAAAGGCTGAGACTCAGCCGCTAGACCCGAGGCGAGACGCTCTTGATTCCGTCGCTCGCCTCGTGAAGCCGAAGCCCACCCCACAGGGCCCAAGACCAACAGGACGGACGCGCGCGTGCGCGTGTGAGCGCCGGAGGTGCACACCTTGGCAGAACTCAACGGGAAGACGAATGGCGCGCTGACGCGCCGCGAGGCACGAGAGGCCTTCGAGGCACGTTCGAGCGCCGGCGCAGCGAAGCGCCGTCTCCCGGTCACGGAGCATGCGGTGCAGGCATCCGCCACCCCTCCTGCCAAGCGGAAGTCGCCGCTCAAGCGCTTCGCCAACGTCTTCGTCCTCGTGGCAGCCGTCGGCATCGTCGGCACCATCGCCATCCCGGCCTATGCGTTCAACCCGAGCACGCAGGCGCACACGGTCAGCAGCTCAGCCGTCATCGACACGATGAAGAAGGCGAACGCGCAGTCGGCGGATGTCGCGACGGATGCTGCGGCGCCGGCCGCCGCGCACGAGGACTTCCAGGCCACCAGCGTCGACGACATCGCCAACGCCAAGCAGGCCCAGGCTCGCGCCGCGGCCGCCAAGGCGGCCGTCGCGAAGGCCGCGAGCTACAGCGCGGCGTACACCGGCCCGACCGCAGCCGACTATCTCGCGACCGTTCCCGCGGGCACCAGCTACAGCCTCGCGGCGGTGCTCGCCAAGGCCGAGACCTATGCGGGCTCGCCGTACCAGTACGGCGGCGCGACACCCGCCGGTTTCGACTGCTCGGGCTTCGTCATGTTCGTCTACGCCCAGTTCGGCGTCTCGCTGCCGCACTCGTCGAGCCAGCAGGGGCACATCGGCCAGACCATCTCGCTCGCGAACGCGCAGCCGGGCGACGTCATCGCCTTGAACGACGGCTCGCACGTCGGCTTCTACGCCGGCACCGACGCGAGCGGCAGCGTGATGATCTACGACGCGCCGAAGCCCGGCGGCGTCGTGGGGCTGCGCCCGATCTGGACGTCTGCGTACCACATCCAGCACTTCGGCGGCTAGGCGGGCGGATGCCTCGCTGAGGTGTCCGAAGCTTAAATCTGTGTTACGACACGGCGTGCGAATGCCCTGCTCACGTGCGTGATCTGCGCGTTCCGGGTTAGTCTGACCGCGTCGGTGCGCCGCATCCGGCGGCGCTCCACCGGTAGGAGACGTCCGTGAACTCGACTGCATTTGTGAACGCGCGAGCCTCGCGCGTGCGCTGCAGCGCGGTCATGCGGCGGTCGCACCACCGGCACCATCTGCACCACGTGCACCACTTCTGCCCTGAGGCAGGAATGTTCGGCGTCGCCCATCGGGCGGCGCCTTCTTTGTTTGTGCGGGGCCGCCTCGCGCACGCAGAGTCCGTCGTCGTGACCAGCCAGGTCGCGCCAACGCGCCGAGGAGTCCCATGCGCACTCTCGTCCTGAATGCCGGCTACGAGCCGCTCGCCGTCGTCTCGTTCAAGCGCGCCCTCGCCCTCGTGATGAATCACAAGGCGACGATCGTGCAGATCGACACGGGCCACCCCGTTTTCGGCATCACGGCGGAATGGGACCGCCCGAGCGTCATCCTGCTGACGCGCTACGTGCGCCTGCCGCACGGCCGCCAGGTGCCGGTGTCGCGACGCGGGGTGCTGCGACGCGACGCGCACCGCTGCGCATACTGCGCCAAGGCTGCGGCGACGATCGATCACGTGGTGCCGAGGTCGAAGGGCGGGCAGGATTCCTGGGAGAACCTCGTCGCCTGCTGCCTGCGGTGCAACAACGTGAAGGGCGACCACTCGCTCGCGGACATGGGCTGGGAGCTGCGTTTCACGCCGCGGATGCCGCATGAGCCCGCCTGGATGGTGCGTGGCTCCGAGCACCTGCTGCCCGAGTGGGAGGACTACCTGCAGCCGCAGGCCGCATAGTTCACCCCGAGTTCATTGCGGGTGCTTAGCTTGCCCCGCATGGACGCCCTCGCGATCGTCATCCTCGTCGTGGTCCTGGGTCTCGTGTTCGACTTCACGAACGGGTTCCACGACACGGCCAACGCCATGGCCACTTCTGTCGCGACGGGGGCTCTCAAGCCCCGTGTCGCCGTGCTCATCTCCGCCGTGCTGAACCTCATCGGCGCCTTTCTGTCTACCGAGGTCGCCGCGACGGTGTCCGGTGGGATCGTCAAGGAGGGCCAAGGCGGGATCGAGATCACGCCCGTGATGATCTTCGCCGGCCTGGTGGGAGCGATCATGTGGAATCTCGCCACCTGGTACGTCGGCCTGCCGTCGAGCTCGACTCACGCGCTGTTCGGGGGCCTGATCGGCGCCGCCATCGTCGGCAGCGGGTTCAACGCGGTCGACTGGGCCAACGTGATCTCGAAGATCGCGCTGCCCGCCCTGTTCGCGCCTATCGTCGCCGGCCTCGTGGCCATGGTCGCGACGTACTCGGCCTACATGATCACGAGACGGGCGACGACCCGCGGGTCCGATCGAGGATTCCGTTACGGGCAGACGGTGTCGGCCTCCCTCGTGTCGCTTGCCCACGGAACCAATGACGCGCAGAAGACGATGGGCGTCATCACCCTCACGTTCGTCGCCGCCGGCTACCAGCACAGCGGCACCTCGCCGCAGTTCTGGGTCATCCTGGCATGTGCTCTCGCCATCGCCGCGGGAACGTATTCGGGCGGCTGGCGCATCATGCGCACGGTTGGGAAGCGGATCACCGAGGTGACGCCGCCTCAGGGCTTCGCGGCCGAGGCGAGCTCGGCCGCGACCATCCTCGTGTCGAGCCACCTCGGCTTTCCGCTTTCGACGACCCAGGTGACCACGGGTTCGATCGTCGGGTCGGGCCTCGGCAAGCGACTCGCCTCGGTGCGCTGGGGCACCTTCGGGCGAATGGTCGCGGCCTGGCTGATCACGGTCCCGGCGGCGGCGCTCGTCGCCGCGCTCGCGAGCTTCATCGTCGGCACCGGTGCCATCGGCACCGTGGTCGTGGTGGTCGCGGCCGTTGCCGGCATGGCGGCGTTCTGGTTCCTGTCTCGCCGCCATCCGGTCACGAAGGAAACCGTCAACGACGACGAGGACGTCCTGGCGCGCAAGCCGGCGACGGTCTCGGTGGGAGGTGCGAAGTGATCGCCTGGGGTTCGCTCGGGATCGAGTTCGTCGTCAGCCTGGTGTTCGCGGCAGGCCTCGTGAGCATCTTCGCCCTCGGATTGCGGCTGCTCGCGGTCGGCGCCCCCGACGAGGCGCGCCTTGGGCCGGATGGCTCCGTCGAACGTGTCGCAGACGGTGAGGTCGCGATCTCGCATCAGCGGCCGACGTGGGCATCCTTCGGCGCCTATCTCTGCTTCGCGATCGCCGTCGCCGTCGTGCTCTACGGGATTTACCTGATCATTCCGCAGTTCCACCAGTGACGCTCAGGCGTGGCCTGACCATTCCGATGCGTCGGCACCCGATGCATTGATGGCGGATGCCTGCAGCACGATGCCGTTGCCATCGGGGTCTGCCAGCGTGGCGAACCGTCCCCACGGGGCGTCCTGGAGCTCGCTCACCGCGATGCCTTTGCCGATCAGCGCCGCGCGGTCGCCCTCGAGGTCGTCCGTCTCGAGAACGGTGCCTTGCAGCGAGCCGGGCGGCATCGACGGGAACCAGGTGACGAGGGTCAGCGCTGTCTGGGCGGCGGGCGGGGCCACCATCACCCAGCGCATCTCGGGGGTGAACTGCCGGTCGGCGAGCAGCGTGAAGCCGAGGACGTTGGTGTAGAAATCCTTCGCCTCGTCCTGGTCGGAGACCGGAATCGAGACGACCTGAACCTGACGGATAGCCATGGCCTCATCTAGGCAAACCGTGGCCGATGCGTCAAGGGCGGCGGGGTGCCCGGTAGTAGGCGAAAGCCTTGTCGGCGATGATTCTGAAGGCGGGCGAGTCGTCGTCGACGAGGTCATCGAGGAAGCGCGCCCACTCCGGGCCCTCGATCGGAACGTAGTGATCGAGCATGGCCTGCCGCAGGGGCGCCGCGCGCTCGCCGGCGAACGGCACGATCTCGACCTCGCCGTGCACTGTGAGCTGGGTCTGCGCATCGGGCAGCCAGGTGGCGCTCACGGCCGGATTGCGGCGCAGGTGACGCGTGCGCAGCGCTTGTGTGCCGGAGCCGAACCAGAGCTCGCCGTGCAGCAGATAGCCGTCGACCGCGCCGGCGTAGGGCCGGCCGTCGCGCGAGACGGTGGCGACCGTGAGCAGCTGCATGCCCGGCATCCGCTCGACCAAGTCGTGCGCGCTCAGGCGCGCGCCGTCGAAGATCTCGCGAAGGTGCGGGCCGGCGCCCGCCATGCTGCGGTCGAGCAACGCCTGCAGCGCGGCCACTTCGTCGTCCGTCTCGAACATGGCGACAGCCAACCACGAGCTGCCGACATCGGCTCAGATCGAGCTGCGGTTCACCGGCCGATCGGAGTGGGGTCGATGTCGACGGATGCCGTGGAACGACTCCGTCGCCGATAGTGGGCGGCCACTGCGACCGCGGCGGCGTAGACGATCGCCAGCACGAGCGCATCGATGCTCAGGATGAGGTAGTCCAGACGCCGTTCCCCGGCGTAGGGCACCGCGTGCTGGGTGGTCAGTTCGGTCACGAAGAGCCACGCGAGGAAGACACCCCACGGGATCGTCGAGAGGGCAATCGTCGCCGACATGGCGAGCCGGGCCGCGAGTGCGAGCGCCTGCGCGCCGACCAACGCGATCGCGATGGCTGCGAGTGCCGCGGGCACGACGCCGAATTCCTCAAAGGCGCCGCTTGCCCCGGTGCCGGACACCTTGACCGTGGGCCCGATGATCACCGGCCGCGTCCAGAAGGTCAGCTCGAAGAGGCGAAATGCCGACGTCGGCGCGCCGTTGCGGTAGTTGTCCACGAAGCTGCCGACGGCCGGGAAGGTGAGGAACCCGACGGCGAAGACGCACGCCCAGAGCAGGGTGCCGACGGCCACTCGCCACGGCGAGCGTGGCCGCCCACCCGCGAGCGCCATCAGGGCGACGACCGCGACGAACAGGCCCGGTAGCCCGAAATCCCATGGCCAGCCGTAGAAGTGGAAGTACGGCTCCGCAATGACCGCGGCCGCGAGCCCAGTGACGGCGGTCGTAGCGAGAAGCCAGCGATACGCGCGCTCCGCCCCGATCATGCTGAGCAGCCACGCGGCGACGGCCAGCGCGCAGACAATGATGAACGGGCTCTCGAACGGACCGAAGGCGCGCTGCGTGGCGGGCCCCGGCGCGAACGTGAGCTCGAGGCTCGCGCCCCCGATGAAGCGCCCCGACAGGTGCGGCCCCGGGTTGCCCGGCGCCCATTCCATGACGATGCCCGCCATCAGCCCGAACGCACCGAGCAGCGTCGCCATGACGGTGGCGGTCTGATCGCGCACCCGACCCGGAGCGACGGTGTCGAGCCGTGCGCCGATGCCGCCGACGACAAGCCCCATCTTCTCGGAGCGGGTCAGGCGGTCGCGGCCCTCGCCCTCTGCCTGGTCGAGGTAGGCGCTGAGCATCGCGGCACTCTTGTCGACGCGCCACTGCGCCGGGTACCACCGCGACCAGCGGCCGAACTCGGTGCGCAGCTGAACCGTCATGCCGCACCCCCGGCGACGGCGGCGCCACGCGCCGCGAGGCGATCACGGGCAGCGCTGACCTGGGCCTCGAGTCGGTCGGCCTCCACGCGGAGGGCTTCGGCTCCGGCATCCGTCAAAGCGAAATAGCGGCGCAGCCGCCCCTCGACCGTCTCGTCACCCGCGCGCTCGGCCAGGCCCTCTGCCTCGAGCCGGTCGAGCGCGGAGTAAAGCGAGCTGACCTTCAGCGTGACGCGGCCGCCGGTCAACTCCTCGGCCTCCTTGATGATCGCGTAGCCGTGTCGCCTGCCGCCCGCGAGCACGGTCAGGATCGAGAGCGCAGGATCGCGCAGTTCAGAGGTCGCCATGCGCTGAACATATTCCGCTCTGCGTAGTATGGCAAGAGGCGAGCCGATGCCGGTCAGTTGATGGAGGCGAGCGCTGTCCAGAGGAAGAACCGTGAGACCGTGCGCGTGACGTCGGTCGTCGCGGCACAGTCCGCTGCCCGGTCGCCCGCGAAGAGCGTCATGGGGCCAGCGTATGGCGGCGTGAAGACTCGGTCTATGACGTTCTCGACCGCAACGTCTCTGACGCCGGCCACGGCATCTCGCGCACGACGACGGGCGCGCTCATATCGCCATAGTCCTCAGTCTTGAACCTGATTTGCTCCGGCGTCACCTCGACCAGCCTCACCGGCTCGACGCTCCCGTCGTCGCGCACGAGTTCCCACTTGCCGGCCAGATACCCGAGTCCCAGCTCGTCCAGCGTGGTCTCTGCCCGATCGAGGCTCACGACGGCCGTCACATCCCGCCCGAGCAGATCGACGGCCACCCAGCCGCCGCCCTCCTCGCGCAGCCAGCCGACTCGCTCGCGATCCGAAGCGCGGCGGTGTTCGAGCCAGGTGGCGGGAGCGGTCATGCCGAGAGCGTACCGGCCGAGTTCAGCTCAGCTGGCGACGCGCTGGCGCACCGCAGTCGTCTGCTCGGGCGTGAGGAACCAGCGAGCGTAGCGCTCGTGATCGGGGTACTGGTCGCGAAGGAAGCTGCGAACCGCTCGGCCGGTGACGCCGAGTTCGCGGGCGAGATCCTCCGGGGTCAGTTCGTCGAGCTCGGACATGATCAGGTGAGGTCGAGCTCGCGGAGTACGACGCCATCTGGAACGGCGTGGGACTGGAAGTACTTGTAGTAGATCGGGGCGGCCTGGTCAGCGGTGAAGACTTCTGATCGCGGAACGCTCAGGGTGTTCTCGGCGTAGTGAATCTCGACCGTCCCCGCGTCAGCTGCGCCTCCAGGGCGGCCGATCGCGTACTGGTGAAACTCACCGTCGTCCTCGAGGCGGCGCACCTCGATCGTCATCGCTTCAGCGTTGCCCGCGCTCTGCATGTACTCCTGGTCGTACTTGGAGAGCTTGAAACCGGGTGCGTCGGGCCACCCGGCGTCGTCGGGGACGAAGTACAGGAGGTAGGCGAAGCGCTTCTCGCCGTCGAGGAGCCCGAGCTCGCGGCGAAGCTGCTCGTCGTAGGGACGGAAACTGTTGGACAGCTTGCTGCTGGACCGGCCAGCGAACTCGGCGACGTACAACGCTTCCTCCTACTTGACGTACTCGACGTGGACAGACGTGATCTTGATGGTTTCGCCTTTGAGCCTCGCGGTGGCGGGGCTCTCGTAGCTCACCTTTGAGTCGAAGTCCCGCTGCTGTCCGTTGTAGGGGGACTTGCCGCTCTTGACCTCGATTCCTTCCCACGTGCCATCCGGCTTCTTGACGAGCCCATCGTATTTGCGACCTACGTCACCGCCGGCCTGCTTTGCGACGACTTGCGTATTGATGGGTTTCTCACCGTACTTGTCCTCGTACTGGTCCAGGCCGTCCTGCTCCTTCTGAGCAGCGTCGTCGCGGGCCGCGTCGTTGTCCTTGCTGGTGTATCTGCCGCCCTTGTCGCGGCCCGGGTGGTTCGGATTCGGTTGCCGGCTTTCTTCGACCTGATCCGTCGGCAGCGGCTCCTCGGCATCATCCGTCCCGGCGTGCCCCGCGAGGTCGCTCGCGCCGCCGCCGACCAGCGCGGCGCCTGCCCCCATCGTGGCGATGCCCGCAGCGTTCAGCTCACCGCCGCCGGCGACCGCTCCGATCCCGGTGGCGTCCAGCGGCAGACCAGCCGCTCCGACGACCGCACCGCCAGCAGTCAAGAGGGCGCCGCCGATCAGCGCTGCGTCATCGTCGCCGTGGTGCAGCATCGCGTTGCCGAACGACAGGGTCGCGTTCGCCGCGGCCGAAAGCCCGTCCTCGACGTAGGGCAGCGCATCCTTGGTCGCCTCCACGGTCACGCCGACTGTCGAGGCGTAGATGAGCCCGCCGAAGAGTCCGGCGTCTTCCTTCGCCTTGTCCCACCACGAACCGCCCGTGAACTTCGAGATCTCGGCTGCGGTACCAACCTCGCCGAGCCCGGCGGTGCGTGGCGCGCCGATCCCGTTGATCTGCGCGGCGAACGAATCGAGCGTGCTTTCCCGGTCGGCTTCGTACCGGTTCTCCCGCACGCGAAGCTCCGCTTCGTCGGCTACAAGCGCCGGGACGTTCTGCCACGACTGCAAGGCGGTGCCGACGGCTCCGAGGATGTTGCCGGACGCGAGCTGCTGCGCGAAGTGGGTCTCGGCTTTGCCGGGCGCGGATCGGTGGAACGATTCGATGTCGGCGACGAGCTGGTCATGTCGGCGCTTCAAGTCTGAGATCTCGTCGGCTGCGGCGCTCGCGATTCGATAGAACGACTCCGCCGCGTCGCGGAGCTGCGCCGCGTGGGTCACGGCTGGAGTCATCAGCGGCTCGAGGACCGGGGTGAGATGGTCGGCAGCCAGGTGCTGGGGGAGTGAGGACCAGGTTGAGGCGGCGCGGCTCGCGTCGTCACTGAGCAGGGAGTAGTGCTGGTATAGCTGGCGAGCGGCGTCGCGCAGTCCCTCCCCATCGTCGAGGATCGGGGTGACCGAGTCGGCGGTCAGTGCGCCGAAGAGGCTGACGCTCATCGCTGGGTGAGGCTACGGGCGGAGTCGCCGATCTGCGAATCGGTCTCGGAGATCGCCGCGGCTGCCGAGTTCAGCCCCCCGCCGAGCGCGTCAATGTGCTCGCTGACCTTCGTAGCCTGGGCTGTGAACCGTGACACGAAGTTTCCGAGCGCGGATGCCAGTTGAGGACTACGAGCGGCGACCTCTACGTCGGTAAGCGCGGATTCAGCGGCTCGGGCGTTGTCGGAGGCGGAGGACGCATGGGAAGTCAACGCCGCAACCGTCGCCGCGACGCCGTCGCCATTCATGCGAATGCCGGCCATACGCCCCTCCCGATGACCCGGTGTAAACCCCCGCGTGAAGCCTATGCGGGGGTCTGGGTTTGACGCCAGCGCGTGTGTCACGGACTTTGCTGTCACGCGGATAGGGGCTGGGATGAGCTGGGGGACCACTGCCGTCCTCGAGCTCGAATGTGATCGTCACCAGGCCACCTGGGTCGAGCGCTGCGCCGGGCGGGGGTTCTTGAGATCGGATGAAGTAGATGTCGGGCCATGTCTGTGCACCGAGGCCGGGCCCGTCGAGCGTCTCCGAGACCAGCACGATGCGCAGCTTCGCTGTGACCTCGCGCGCAGTGCGCACGTCGAGGCCGACCAGGTTGGGAACGGTGTGCGGTGCTGTCACTAGACCTCCCGATGAGGTTCAAGTCGGACGGTGATCCGGCCGCTATCGAGATCGGGCTTGTCACCAGGCGCCGGTGCCGGCGCTGGTAGCTCGGTCTGCGCCTCCCAGACGAGTCGTGCCTGGTGGCTCTCCGGATGGAAAACCTCGTCGAAGACCCCGATCGTCCCGCTCTGGGCGTTCTTCCGCTGGCGCCGCTTCTCGGCGTGCACGAGGTAGGGCATCGCGAGGAACCAGATGACGAAGAGCGCGCAGAAGGCCGCAACGGCGATCGTCCTGATCTCGTTCGCGTTCATGCGGACAGGCTAAGACGCAGAGCAGACCGTAGCGATGCTTCACGCCGGAGACCACCGTCCGTCCCATCGCTCGGCGTTGACGCCGGCATCAACTACTTCGCCGAGCTTCGATGAGGGGCAGTGGGAGACCATCAGCTCGCGCGTCGAGTGAGGCGGCTGCCGGGGGTCTGCTGGATCAGTGGGGGAACAATGGCGCTGTCGGGTGGGTGCGGTGCGCGCGACCATTTGGTGCTGCGGCTACCCTTGTGGTGGGTCGGTTATCGGCCTCCGCGGCTTCCTCGATGACGCCGTTGCCTCCGTAGCTCAATGGAAGAGCGTGCGCGTCCTAAGCGTTAGGTTGCAGGTTCGAGTCCTGTCGGGGGCACCATCACCTCAGGTGGACGCGACTTCGGTTCCTCTGTCGGCTCGCATCCGTGGTCGTCGTCTGAGGCGCTCGACAGCTTCGCCTCCACACGGAAACCCCGGGACGGGCCGGTCAAGGTGGGGCGGAGGCGCGGCATTCAGGCGAGCAGATATTGGGCGCCCGCCAGCCGCACAGAAAGGGTTGGGGGCAAGTCCCTCCAGGGGCACTCTGTGTCACGGCATCCAGAGCGTGACCTCGGCGCGCTCCGGCCCGCCGCATTCCGCAGTGCCGCCGACGCGCTTCCATGCGAGCATCACGCGCTGGTCGATGAGCGGCGCACCCGACGCGTCGAAGGCGCCGAGATGGCCGGTTCGCGGCGTCGTCATGTCGATCGAGATGGTCCAGACATCGCCGTCGTGGCTCGTCAGACTCCGGGCTCCCGGCGCAGGCGCAAGCGTCGGCGGCGGCGCAGGCACCGGGCACGTGGCACCTGCGCAGAACGTCACGGCGTCGACCCCGGCGGTGTCGCCCGTGACGTGCACGCGCACCTGGTTCGTCCAGCCGATCGCGGAGCACGCCTGCGGAGGCCCGCCGCTGCAGGCGGTGAGCGCGGCAGCAAGCACCGTAACGCCGGTGAGGGCGGCGAGCCGCGGCATCCGCATGTCATTCATAGTGTCGCGATAGAACACCCGCGCAGATACCGATTCGATTGCGTTATCGGCGCGTGATTACCCGTTGCGCACGTAATCAGCGACTAACCTGATATCCGACCGGTATCGCAGATACCGGGTTACACGACTAATTGAGGATGCCGCAATGAAGAAGGTCATCGAACAGCTCGTCGACGATATCTCGGGCGACGTGATCGCCGACGGCGCGGGCGAGACCGTCTCGTTCGCCATCGACGGCAAGTCGTACGAGATCGACCTGAGCGAAAAGAACGCGGCGAAGCTGCGCGAGGCGCTGCAGCCGTACATCGCGGTCGGCCGACGCTCGTCCGCGCTCAGCGCGCCGGCACGCCAGGCGGCGGCACGCGTCACCAAGTCGGCCGCCTCGCACTGGAGCGCCGGCTACGCCGCCGTGCGCGAATGGGCGCAGGCCAACGGCGTCGACGTCTCGCCGCGCGGCCGCGTCGCGGACTCGGTCATGAAGGCCTACGAGGACGCGCACAAGTAGGCGGTGCCCGCACAGAAGCGGAGATTTTCGGCGACACGCCATCGGGGCCGTGATGAGCAGCTCGAATCGCCGAGTTTTTCCGCTTCTGTGCAGGCGGCGCGCCCGCGCCGTCATCCTTCCGGATGAACTTCACCCCGCGCGCATGACCCGGGCGGATGCCGCGGCCTAGCGTTGCCGGCATGAACGAGTTCCTCGCGCGGACGACCTTCCTACCGCGACCGAAGACCATCGCGTGGCTGCGCGCCTACGTCCCGGTGGCGGGGGCGATCCTGTTCTTCGTCCTGTGGACGGTGGCTGAGGCAGGCCGCAGTCCGCACCTGTTCAAAGAGGGCATGTTCCTGCTCTGGGCCGTGGCGCTCGGGCTCGCGGGAATCCGGCCACGGCTCGCGCTCGCCGGAACGATCGCCATCCCTGTGCTGATCGTCGCGGCGGGCTTGATCGACACGCCGTTCTACGACCTGCCTGGCGTGTACACGCTCTATGTCCTCCCATCGATCGATTACCTGTTCAGCCTGTCGACGAGTTGGCCGGCATGGTTCGCGGCGCCGATCATCGTCGGGTACGTCGCCTCGATGAGCCCGTCGTGGCGCCGACGTATCAACGCGCTGGTGGTGGGACTCATCAGCGCCATCGTCTACGGCATCGTGCTCGGCGTCGCCGGCTGGCTGTCGTGGGTCGGCGACCATCACGGGTACAGCGCCCTCGTCAACGAGGCTTCCGGCCTGGCGTTCTCACTGCTGGCCGCCGTTCTCTTCGCGTGGGTGATCGGCATCGGTCTCTCTGCGCTGTGGCGCGTCGAGATCGTCAGCGAGCGGCTGGAGACGACCACGGCCCAGCTCGGCGAAGCCGACCTCGAGCTGCGACTCGCGCACGACCGCGGGCGCATCTCGCGGGACATCCACGACTCCCTCGCCCACTCGCTCGCGATCATCGTCGCGCAGGCGGAGGGCGCGGCGGCGATCCACGAGCTGAAGCCCGCGGCGGCGCCCGAGAGCCTTGGCAACATCGCGACCGTGGCGCGGCATGCGCTCACCGAGGTGCGGCTTCTGGTCGAGCGCATCAACGACGACGAGGACGTGAGCGAGCATACGAGCCGCATCGAGCACATCCCGGCATTGATCGCCGAGCTGCGCCAGGCCGGCGTAGACGCCACGCTGCGCACGCTCGGCACGATCGACCGCCTCGCGCTGTCGAAGCAGGTCGCCGTGTTCCGCATCGCCCAGGAGAGCCTGACGAACGCTCTCAAGCACGGCGGGCGGGGCAGCTCGGCGACCGTCACCCTCGACGCACAGGGTGCAGGCCTCGCCGTGCTGATCGTCTCGAAATCGGGTGGCGGCACGCCGCTCGTGAACGGCGGTGGCCGCGGCATCGGCATCGCAGGCATGAAGGAGCGGGCCCGGCTCGTGGGCGGCTGGCTGACCGCCGTTCCGAGCGACGACGAGACGTTCGTCGTCACCGCGTTCATCCCCCCGGACGCGACGGCCGCGGGCGAAGAGCCGGCAGTTGAGGCATCCGATGACGTCATTGACGCCGATTCGGAGACCGCGGCGCTCGCGATCGAGGGCGCACGTGACTGACCAGCCGACCCGCGTCGTGATCGTCGACGACCAGCCGCTGTTCGCAGCGGGCCTCGCGATGCTCATCGACGCCCAGCCCGACATGCGATGCGTCGGCACCGCGCACGACGGCAATGCGGCGGTCACGCTGACGAGGCAGGTGCGACCCGAGATCGTGCTGATGGACCTGAGGATGCCCGGCCTCAACGGCCTCGAGGCGACCCAGCTCATCGTGGCGGAGCCTGGGCCCGAGGTCGGGCCGCCGAAGGTCGTCGTGCTGACCACCATCAAGCGCGACGAGGCCGTGTACCTCGCGCTGCGCGCGGGCGCCACCGCGCTGCTCACGAAGGACGCGCTGCCGGCCGAGGTGCTCGGCACGATCCGCGACGCCGTGGCGGGGGAGCGGCTGGCCGGGGCATCCGACACCGTCGACGTCGTGCGCGAGTTCGCGGGCCGCGCGCAGACCCGCACGCCCGACGACACGCTCGCGGCTCTGAGCGCTCGCGAGCGCGAGGTGTTCCTGCTCGTCGCGCGCGGCCTCAGCAACGTCGAGATCGCCGAGGCGACCGTGCTGTCCGAGGCGACCGTGAAGAGCCACGTGCGCCAGGTGCTCGGCAAGCTCGGCCTGAAGAGCCGGGTGCAGGTGGTCGCGTTCGCCTACGAGAACGAGCTCATGGGGATGGTGAGATGACCGAGATGCCGGATGCCTGGGGCACAGGCCCTGCGTCCATCGCGCTGCCGCCGACGGTGTCGGTCGATCTGACGCTGCTCGTCGAGGCTCAGCTCTCGCGCGCCTCCGCCGACGGGGGCACGATCGGCAGCTTGGGCAGCAGCCCGGCTGCGCGCGCCCTGTCGACGGCGACCAGCCGGTCGCTGCAGTGGAGCTTGCGGTAGCTGTTCTCGAGGTGCTTGCGCACCGTGCGGTCGCTGATGCGCAGATAGCGGCCGATCGCGGCGGCGGTGAGGCCGTGGGCGAGCAGGCCGAGGATCTGCAGCTCGCGGCCGGTCAGGTCGTAGTCGTCGTGCGGCTCGGGCATCGCGGTGACGGAGGCCAGGATGCCGGCATCCCTCGACGCCTCGTCGTCGCCGCCCAGCACGCCTGAACTGCTGATCAGCACGAGCAGCGGCTGGAGGCGGGCGGCGAGAGCGACGTCGTCGTCGCTGAAGTCGTCGGCCTCCGGGCGCGAGAAGATCCAGGTGCCGCCGGAGAGCAGGCCGGTCTGGTGCGCGAGGATCGTGAGCTCGCTCTCGGCGCCGAGCGGGTGCAGCACGGTCTTGTAGGTGACCGTCTCGTGATACTCGCGCGGGGTCGTCACGTCGCTCATGCGGCGAGGAGGCCGGTCCTGCCTGCGGGTCATCACGTCGGCCCAATAGCTGCGCATCATGGGGTTGTCGCCGATCAGATCGACCATGCCGGGGGCGACCAGTGCGGGCAGCGAGCCGAACGGCTCGCCGTAAGCGGTCGCGGTGCGATTGGCGAAGTCGACCCGGCTCCAGGCGACGCCGTCGCTGGGGATCAGCCGGCCGAGGACCTCGATCAGCACGTCGAGGTAGTCCTCGCGCGTGGTCGAACCCGCCCCCGCCCAGGTGATCGCGGCGAGCAGCTCTGCGCTGTCGGTTGCGGTCAACTCGTGCCCTTTCGGCCGGCCGGCATTCCGTAGCAAGTGATGTTTCCTCAGCGTCTCATTCGGCGCGCATGCGGCGCAACGGGGCGAAATACCGTTACGGGCTACCGAAGGTTCATGTCGTGTGACCAAAGTGGGGGACACGCACGGCTTACCCCCGAAGCCGCCCGACCGAAAGAAGGATCATGCGAAAGAACCTCGTGGTCGCGGGCGCCGCACTTGCGGCATCCGTCGCCCTGCTCGTCGCACAGCCTGCGATCGCCTCCCCAGCGCACGGCGGCCCCCACCCGCACCCCGGCCCGACCAGCGACCCCAACGCATGCTCGGCGAGCGTCGACGCACTCAGCTTCAGCGATGCGCTCGACAAGCTGCAGGACTACGGCGCCACCGTCGGCGGCCTGTCCTCGATCGCGTGGGACCAGCGCCAGCAGGCGTGGGTCTCGGCCGTCGACAACAACGGCGCGGGCGTGCCCGAGTACATCTGGTCGTACCGCAACCTGAACGACCCCAAGGTGACCCACGCGCCGCTCGTGCTGAAGAAGCCGGACGGCACGCCGTACGACGGCGGCCCCGCGGCCACCGACCCGAACGCGGCCGACAACGAGGGCCTCGCCGTGCTGAACAACGGCTCGTACCTCGTGAGCTCGGAGACCGAGCCGTCGATCCGCATCTACGGCCGTGACGGCGTGCAGCGCGCATCGCTGCCGGTGCCCGCGCGCTTCGCGGTGATCGGCACGACGGCCGCCGGCGAGGCGACGTCGAATGCGACGCTCGAGGGACTCACGATCACGCCGGACGGGAACACGATCATCGCCGCGATGGAGGGCGCGCTCTCGGGCGACGTCTCCGCGGCCGGCGACGCGACCTCGCACCGGCTGCTCGTCTACACGCAGGTCCGCGGGTCGTGGCGGCTGTCGAAGCAGATCGAGTACAAGACGGATGCCGGCATGAGGATTCCCGAGGTGGCCGCCTATTCGAACGATGCGGTCATCGTCGAGGAGGCGTCGTTCTCGACCACGGCCGGGAACGCCGTCAACCTGTTCGCGGTCACAGGCCTGTCGCGTGCGGCCGATGTGTCGCACGTCGCGAACCTGGGCAACGCCTCGCCGCGGCTGGCGGTGCAGAAGACGCGGCTCGCCGACCTGGTGAACTGCCCGACGCTCGGTGCACCCGCGCTCGAGACGCAGGCGAACCCTCTGCTCGACAACTTCGAGGGCATGGCCGTCACCGGGCGCCTTCCGGGCGGGAAGTACGGCGTCACCCTGATCAGCGACGACAACAACAGCGCGCAGCAGCACACGCGGCTGCTCAACCTCGCCGTGAAGCTGCCGTAGTTCCTCCCGTTTTCCACAGTGTGCCCCGCTAGGGGGTGTGCGTGTCGGCGGTCGCTGATAGGCAGGGTCCCATGACGAACTCTTCCGACCAGAGCCCGAACGCAGCCCCCGCGGGGCACACGCCTGTTCCCGGCAGCGACCGCGCGCCGGCCGCGCAGGTGAATGCGGTCAACCCGCCGGCCGGCGCGGGCCGGCACATCGAGGTGACCCTCGTGCTGCGACGCCGCAACGAGCTGCCGGAGTCGGTGCTGCGCGGCGAGCCGCTGTCGCCCGAGGAGTTCACCGAGAAGTACGGCGCGGACCCGGCCGATGTGGCGAAGGTCGAGCAGGCGCTCACCGCCCACGGGGTCGAGGTGCTGTCGGCCGACCTCGGCAGTCGCCGAGTGCGCGCCGCGGGAACGGTCGAGCAGCTGCAGAGCGCCTTCGACACGACGCTGCAGTGGGCCGAGAGCCAGGCGCCAGACGGCGGCACGGTCGCCCACTGGCACCGCACGGGCTCGCTGTCGGTCCCCGGTGACCTCGACGGCGTCGTGAACGCCGTGCTCGGCCTCGACACCCGGCCGCAGGCGCGCGCCAACTTCCGCGCCGTGCTGCCGAACGCGGTGTCGTCGAGCTACACGCCGGTGCAACTCGGCGCCGCGTACGGATTCCCGGAGGGAACAGACGGCACGGGGTGCACGGTGGCGATCATCGAACTCGGGGGCGGGTTCGAGGCATCCGACCTCGACACCTATTTCGCGGGGCTCGGCGTCGCATCGCCGGCGGTGACGGCGGTGAGCGTCGACGGCGCGCAGAACGAGCCGGGCGGCGACCCGAACGGCGCCGACGGCGAGGTCGCGCTCGACATCGAGGTGATCGGCGGGCTCGCGCCTGCGGCCGACATCCTGGTCTACTTCGCGCCCAATACGGACGCCGGCTTCGTCGACGCCGTCGCCCAGGCCGCGCACGCGACGCCCACCCCCGACGCGATCAGCATCAGCTGGGGTCAGAGCGAAGACCAGTGGACCGCGCAGGCGCGCCAGTCGATGGACGACGCGTTCTCCGACGCCGTCGCCCTCGGCATCACCGTCACCGTCGCCGCGGGCGACGACGGGTCGACCGATCGGCAGAGCGATGGGAAGCCGCACGTCGACTTCCCCGCATCGAGCCCCCACGCCCTCGCGTGTGGCGGCACCCGGCTCGAGCTGGATTCCTCGGGCAAGGTCACGTCCGAGACGGTCTGGAACGACGGCGGCGGGTCCGGCGCGACGGGCGGCGGCGTCAGCACCGCCTTTCCGCTGCCCGACTGGCAGCAGCCGGTCGACGTGCCCGGCGCCTCCGGCGGGAAGTCGGGCCGAGGTGTGCCCGATGTGGCGGCCGTCGCCGACCCCGAGACCGGCTACAGGGTGCGCGTCGACGGGAAAGACGCGGTGATCGGCGGCACCAGTGCGGTCGCGCCGCTGTGGGCTGCGCTCGTGGCGCGGCTCGTGCAGGCCTCGGGGCAGCCGATGGGGCTCGCGCAGAAGCTGCTCTACGCAGACGCGTCGGCAGGGAAGTCGCCGGCCGGCTTCCGCGACGTCACCTCGGGCTCGAACGGGTCGTACTCGGCCTCGGCCGGCTGGGACCCGTGCACCGGCCTCGGTGTGCCCGACGGCGAGGCGCTGCTGAAGCTGGTGAAGGGGTAGCCCGGGCGCGCCCGCTCGTGCGAGTGCGCCCGGTACTCCAGGCACACTCGCGACGAGTGGGCGCGGCTGTCGCGCCGCTATGCCGACGCGGGTGCGAGCTTCGCGATGAGAGCAGCGTCGCGGCCGGCGGCGCGCGCCTCGAGGGCCGCAGCAAGGGCGGTCACGTCGGCGGGCACGGGCACGCCGGCATCCGTCACCGCGCTTGTGATCGGGCTGCCTGCGCGCACCGCCAGCGGCAGGATGCCGGCCCAGACGCCGTGGTCCTCGCCGTCGTCGGTCGCCTCGCCGACGCCCTGGTGGCGCACCTTGACGCTGACCCGGTCGAGCGGCACCCGCAGCACCTGGGTCGCGGCGAGTTCTTTCGGCGTGATCTCGCGCACCCCGGCGCGGCGGCCCGGCATGAGATGGTCGCCGACGAGCCAGAGCGCCTCGAGACGCCGTTCGATCGGCACGACGCTCGCCCGGCCGTAGATCATCGCACTGCGGTAGTTCGCCGAGCTGTCGTTGAGCGAGCGGGCGTACACGAGACCGTCGAGGTGGGTGATCGTGGCGGAGACGGGCACGCCCGCCTCACCCGCGTCGAGGAAGAGGCCGCCGCCGGTCGAGCCGTGCAGCAGCAGCTGGCGACCGCGGCCGTCGCCGAGGTCGCCGACGCCGTAGAGGAAGGGCAGCACGATCGGCACCCCGTCACGCACCACGCCGACGTGGGCGATCTGCCCCTCCGCGAGGATCTCGTCGAGCACAGCGGGATCGTCGGTCTGGCGTTCGCGCTTGCGGTGGATGGTCAGGTTGGGGGAGGCGTCGTTCATGAGGTCACGGTAGGAGTCGGTGTGGTCTAGTGTTGAGTCCAATTCTGAACCTGACGAACGGACCAGTTTTGGAAGCAGGCTCAGCCGTCCGCACGAAGAGCGCTGGCGTGGCGGATTCTGTCCGCGCGATGATCCATGACGGGCGGCTGCGTGCCGGCGACGCCCTGCCCTCCACCCGCGCGCTCGCCGCGGAGCTCGGCATCGCACGTGGCACGGTCGTCGCCGCGTTCGAGCAGCTCGACGGCGAGGGCTACATCCACACCCGGCACGGTGCGGCCGCTCGGGTCGCGGCGACCCTCGCGGGGGTTCCTGCCCCGCATCCGGCCGCCGAGCTGCCTGCGCACCACCGCGCGGAAGCGAAGGCCGAGGGGCTCATCGATCTGCTGCCCGGGGTTCCCGCGTCCAACGCGATCGCCCGCCGCGACTGGCGGGCGGCCTGGCGGCACGCAGCCGCGGCGCCGATCGACGACGCGTACCCCGACCCGCTCGGCCTGGCCGCGCTGCGTGCCGAGGTGGCCAAGCAGTTGGGGTTCAGCCGCGGATTCGCGCCGGAGCTCGAGCGCGTCATCGTCACCGCCGGCACGCGCGAGGCGCTCTCCCTTGTCGTCGACGCACTCCCACCCGGCGCCCGTGTGGCCGTCGAGAACCCGGGCCACCGCGGCAGCCGGCAGCTGCTGTCCAATGCCGGGGCGCACGCCGTCCCCATCGGTCTCGACGAGCACGGACTTGTCCTCGACGAGCTGCGCGCCGCCCACGCGCGCGACGCGCTCGCCGCGGTGCTCGTGACCCCGAGCCACCAGTACCCCATGGGTACGGTGATGCCGATCGCTCGCCGTCACGAGCTGCTCGAATGGGCCTCGGGCGCCGGGGTGCTCGTGATCGAGGACGACTATGACAGCGAGTTCCGGCACCACGGCGCCCCGCTTCCGGCGCTGGCGGCCATCGATCCGTCCGGCGCGGTCGTGCTCCTGGGGACGTTCTCGAAGACGCTGAGCCCGGCGCTGCGCTGCGGCTACCTCGTGGTGCCCGAGCGCGCGCCGATCGCAGACGCGCTCCGCCAGGTGCGGACCGCGCACAGCAGCAGCGTCGCGACCCCCGTGCAGCACGCCGTCGCGTGGCTGATGTCGAGCGGCGCGCTGCGCAGGCACCTTGCCCGTCTGCGCCGCGACTACACGCACAAGAGGGCGATGGTGGCGGACGCCCTGGTCGGCCTCCCCGGCGTCACGATCGGCGGGCTCGCCGGCGGGCTCCACGCGCTCGTGCAGTGGGAAGGGGAGCGCGACGAGGCGTCGGTCGTGGCAGGCATCCGTCGTCGCGGTGTTGCGGTCGCTCCGCTCGCGCGGTACGTCGCTGACGGCAGCGGCCTGGAGACGCGCGGGCTCGTGCTCGGCTACGGGCCGGTCTCGGCGACGTCGCTTGGTCAGGCTCTGCCGATGATCGCTGCAGAATTGCGCCGCTCGTAGCGAAGAATGGCGCGAAACTCGGCCCCAGTTCCGCGGAAACGTGGGCCGCGCACCCTAGGGTGGGCCGCGTGTGGGGCATCGAGAGGAAGAGCGCGCCGGGTGGCGCGATGACCGATCCGGGGCCCGACCACGCCATGAACCCGCCCTCGCAGCAGGGTGCGACGCCGCACCAGCTCACGACGGGCGACCCCAACGTGCAGGTCGGCAACGTCGCAGAGCACGCGTGGACCAAATGGCGAGAAGAGCTCTCCGCGATCGGCGGCCCCTCGCCGCTGCTGCACTTCCCTGACGAACCGCGCACCCGCATCGACCTGGGCTCGGCTCACCCGGGCGGCATGCCGACCTTCATCACGGGCGAGCGCACCCTGCTGTCGAGCCTGATCCGCGACGACATCGCGCTGCGCAACGCCAGGCTCGCAGCCGGCGCGATCACCGAGAAGGGCATCGAGCTGCGCAGCGTGCGCGGCATCGAGGGCGTTCACCTCGCGATCGGCCTCGCCACCTGGCGCAACGGCCTCGACGAGTACCTCGCGCCGGTGCTGCTGCGGCCGCTCGCGATCCGCCGCTATGGCCGCGATTTCGAGCTGAAGCTGCGCGGCAAGCCGTTCCTCAACCCCGAGCTGGCACGTGCGCTGGGCGAGCAGTTCGGCATCCGCCTGAATTCTGATGAGCTCGTCGGCCTCGCGGCCTCGAACGGCGCGTTCAAACCGCAGCCGGTCATCGACAGGCTGCGGGCGCTCACCGCACAGCTCGCCTGGTTCCAGGTGCAGCCGCGCCTCGTCGTCTCGAGCTTCGCCGACGTCGCGGGCGCGATGACGGCCGATGCCGCCAGGCTCGGCCACCCTGTGCTCGACGCGCTCGCGGGCAACCAGGCCGCGCACCACCAGGTCGAAGGCGCCTATAGCCCCGCGCAAGTCGTCAGCCAGGACGCCCGGCCGCCGGCCGTCGACGCGCTGCTGCTCGACGCCGACGAGGAGCAGGACGCGGTCGTCGCCCAGATCGCTGCGGGCAACTCGCTGATCGTGAAGACGCTGCCCGGCACCGGCGGCACGCAGACCATCGTCAACGCGCTCGGCGCGCTGATCGCGCAGAACAAGCGCGTGCTCGTCGCGAGCCCGCGCCGCTCGAGCTTCGACGGCATCGCCGCGCGCCTCGCGAACGTCGGGCTCGGCGGCGTCGCCGTGCGGCCCGAGACGCTGCGCCGCGATCTGATCGCCTCGATCGGCCGCAACGAGAAGGCCGAGCAGCCGAAGGTCGCCGACGTCGACGACGCGCTCGTCCGGCTGCGCAAGGTGCTGCTCGACTACCGCGGCGGTCTCACGAGCAAGCATCCCGCGCTCGGCGTCAGCGTGCTCGATGCGCTCGAAGAGGTCGCGAACCTCGCACTGCTGCCCACACCGCCCTCGACCACCGCACGCCTCGACTACGACTCGCTGGTCGCGACCGCAGGCAGCCGCAAGGAGGCTGCGCAGACGCTGATCAAGGCGGCGCGGCTGGGCGAGTTCAAGTACGGGCCGGGGGATTCCCCGTGGTACGGCGCCCAGTTCCACACGCCCGCCGACGGCGAGGCCGCCCACGAACTCGCCAAGAAGCTGAACTCGATCGAGTTGCCGCGCCTCATCGACCGCGCCAAGAAGCTCGTCGCGACGACCAAGCTGCGCCCGTTCGAGAACATCGCAGAGCTCGGCGTCTACCTGCGCCTGCTCGCCGACCTGCGCGAGACCCTCGACCGCTTCCTGCCCGCCGTGTTCGACCGGCCGCTGACCGAGCTCATCACGGCGGTCTCCGGCCGCCGCGACTCCGGCATGAGCAACGGCGACCGTCGCCGGCTGCGCAAGCTCGCGCTCGAGTACGTGCGCCCGGGCGTGCACGTCGGCGACCTGCACGAGAGCCTGCTCAAGATCCAGCAGCAGCGCACGCTCTGGAACCGCTTCGCCGAGGCGGGCGCGCCGCCCGCTGTTCCCGTCGGCATCGCCGACGTGCAGGTGGCGTATCAGCGCGTGGCATCCGACCTGGCCAGCCTCGACGGGCCGCTCGCCCGTGCCGGCACGCCGGCATCGCTGACCGCGCTTCCGCTCGCCCAGCTGAGCTATCAGGTCGCCGGGCTCGCCGCAGAGAGCGAGGTGCTCGCGAACCTGCAGGAGCGCACCCAGCTCGTCGCCCAGCTGCGCGAGGTGAACCTCGACCCGCTGCTCGCCGACCTCTCAAGCCGCCACGTCGACGAGGCGCAGATCGCCGCAGAGCTCGAGCTCGCCTGGTGGCAGTCAGTGCTCGAGCACCTGCTCGGCAACGACAAGTCGTTGCTGGGCGGCAACACGAGCGTGCTCGACCGCCTCGAGGCGGACTTCCGTCTCGTCGATGAGGCGCATGCAGGGGCGCAGGGCCCGGCTCTCGCGTGGCAGCTCGCCGAGGCCTGGCGCATCGGCGTCGTGGACAACCCCGACGAGGCGAGCGCGCTCAAGCAGCTGCTGCGCACCGACAGGGCGACGCCGGCCGGGCTCATCGCGAACGCCCCGCGGCTCGCGCGCTCGCTCGCGCCCGTGTGGCTGGTCTCGCCGTACGAGGTCGGCAAGCTTCCCGATTCCCTCGAGTTCGACGCGGTCTTCCTGGTGGATGCCGGGGCGTGCACGCTGCCCGAGAACATCGGAGCCATTCGTCGCGCCCGTCAGCTGGTCGCGTTCGGCGACCCGGTGACACAGACGCCCGCGCCGTTCGAGACGGCTGTGCGGGCGGACGCCGCGGCCAGCCCCGTCGTCGCGCACGATGTCGACGCGCTCCACGCGAGCTCGACGCTCGCTCAGCTGTCCGAGCTGCTGCCGGTGTTCACGCTGACCCGCTCCTACCGCGCCGGCGGCGACGACCTCGCCGAGCTCGTGAACCGCCGCTTCTACGGCGGCAAGATCGAGGCGCTGCCGTGGGCTGGCACGTACCTCGGCCACGGCTCGCTCAACCTGCACGTCGTGAAGGAGGGCTTCGGCCTTCCCGACCCCGAGACCGGCGCCGTCGAGTCCGTCGATGCCGAGGTCGCGAAGGTCGTCGAGCTCGTCCTCGATCACGCGGTGAACCGGCCGCGCGAGTCGCTCATGGTGATCACGGCGTCCAGTCGGCACGCGGTGCGGGTGCATCAGGCGGTCATCCGCGCGTCGCAGAGCCGTCAGGAGCTCGCCGATTTCGTGCTCGCCGACCGCGCGGAGCCGTTCACGGTCGTCACCCTCGAGCAGGCGACGGCCCAGAGCCGCGACCGGGTGATCTTCTCGGTCGGCTACGGGCGCACCCCGCACGGCCGTCTGCTGTCGAACTTCGGGCCGCTCGCGGCACCCGGCGGCGAGCGGCTGCTCGCGGTGGGGCTCACGCGCGCCCGCCGTTCGATGGACATCGTCTCCTGCTTCCGCCCCGACGACGTCGACGACACCCGCCTGCCACACGGTGTGGTCGCGCTGTCGCATGTGCTCGGCGAGGCCGCCGACATGGATGCCTCACTGCCCGACGCCCCCGAGACCACAGAGCCGCTGCTCGTCGACCTGCGAACACGCCTCGAGCGCCGCGGGCTGTCGGTGCGCCTCGGCTACCGCGGTGCACTGCCGCTCGTCGCGTCGTATGCGGGGAAGGCCGTCGTCGTCGAGACCGACCAGATCGTCGGGCACGGGTCGCTGCGCGAGTCGCTGCGCCTGCGCCCCGAGCTGCTGCGCCGCCTCGGCTGGCACTACCTGCGCGTGCACAGCTTCGAGCTGTTCGCCGACCCCGAGGCGATCGCGGCGCGCGTCGCGCGCCTCATCGGTGCCGCACCCCCGCAGGACGCCGAGACCGCGCCCCTCGATCTGCCCTAGCGGTCGGCGGGTTAGACCCGCTGGGCTGTCCGATCGATCGTTGGGCGGTTCGCCGCAAGCGACCTCGAAGGTCCTTCGCGCGCACTTCGATGAGGACACCGTTTTTCGCGCCGATGCCACCATTGGTGCCCGGCCGCCACCATTGGTGTCCTCATCGAAATGGATCGGAAGGGACAATTGGAGGGATGAGCGAAGACGACGAGCGGAAGACTCGGCGGCACCGCCGCGTGACGACTCAGCCCGCCCCGGGTTCCGACCCTGCGCCGGCGCTTCCGCCACGCGCCGAGCACCCCGAAGAGAGCTCAGAGCGCAGCGACTCGAACGACGAGCGCCTCAAACGCGACGTGCCCCCGCACTGGTAGCGCAGGGGCACGGCGAAGGAAACCGCTAGAGCTGCGGCGGCTGGTTCTGCGCGCCGGTGGGAGCCTGCGCCTTGAGCAGGTCGCGGATCTCGGCGAGCAGCTCGATGTCGGTCGGTGCGGGCGGCTCGTCGGGGGCGCCGGCCTGCTTGCGGGCATCCAACCGCGCCTTGACATGGTTCATCGGCATGACCATGACGAAGTACACGACGGCGGCGACAGCGAGGAAGCTGATGATCGCGCCGATGACGGTGCCGAACATCAGGTTCGACGTGCCGCCTGACACCGTGGGAATCCCGACGACGAGCGCGTGATCGAGGCTCTTCGCGTTGAAGATCGCGCTGATGAGCGGGTTGATGATGCCGGTGACGATGGCGGTCACGACAGCCGTGAACGCGGCGCCGATCACAACGGCGACGGCAAGGTCGATGACATTGCCGCGCATGATGAAGTCTCTGAAGCCCTTGAGCACTATGCCCCCTTCGCGAACAGCCTGCGCCCGACGACCTTCTTGGTCGTTCACCTGCATATTAGGACTCGCTCGAGCTCGAGCCACTCGATGACGCGCTGCCGCTGCGCGAGTCGGTGCGGTAGAAGCCCGTGCCGTTGAAGGTCACGCCGGTGAGCCCGAACACCTTCCGCAGGGCGCCGCCGCAGCTGGGGCACGCGGTGAGCGTGCTGTCGCTGATCGACTGCACGATGTCGAAGGCGTGGCCGCATTCGGTGCACTTGTAGGAGTAAGTGGGCATGGTTCCTCGCGTTCTCGCATGCCGCGCTGCTTCCACTAGGCCTCGGGCAGACCCCAGGCCTTCGACCGCTTCGACAGCGGCACGATACGGCTCGGGGTCACGACCCCGTCCACTGGCTCGTCGTGCCGTTCGCGGGGTACCTCGTCAACCAGTTCGTCGTCGAACAGCACAGCAAATACCGGGGGCCATTTTCCCATGCTCCCGAGCATCTTGTCGAAATAGCCCTTGCCCCAGCCGAGGCGCATGCCAGAGCGGTCGACGGATGACGCCGGCACGAGGATCAGATCGACCTCGTCGATCGCCATCGGCCCGAGCAGCTCGCCTGCAGCCTCCGGCCAGCCGAGGTGGCTCACGATCTCGGTCTCGCCGTCGCCCGTCGTCCAGTCGAGCAGGCCGTCGATGCGGGAGATGGGGAGCAGGGTGCGGATGCCGGCCTCGCGCGCCCAGTTCAGAAAGGGTCGCGTGTTCGGCTCGGTCGGGGCGGAGAGGTAGGCCGACAGAGAGGTCGCCCTGAGGTCGCCGACGAGGGCCTTCAGCTGAGCGGTGAGCTGCTCCGTCTCGCGCTCCATCGTGACGAACGGCTTGTTGCGCCGTCTCTCCCGCAGCTCGGCACGCAGAGCGCGCTTGTGATTCGCGATCTCGTCTGCGGGCATGCCGACATCATAAGGACTGCTCTGTTACGGCCATTCGTCATCTGTAGTCTGACTTCATGGCGAAGTCCTCCATCACGAAAGCCGTAATCCCCGCTGCCGGTCTGGGAACGCGATTCCTGCCCGCGACCAAGGCGATGCCGAAGGAGATGCTTCCGGTGGTGGACACCCCGGCGATCCAGTACGTGGTGCAGGAGGCGGTGGATGCCGGGCTGCACGACGTGCTCCTCGTGACCGGCCGCAACAAGAACGCCCTCGAGAACCACTTCGACCGTGCCGCAGAGCTCGAGGCGTCCCTCGAGAAGAAGGGCGACGTCGACAAGCTGCGCAAGGTGAACTTCTCGACCGAGCTCGCGGACATCCACTACGTGCGCCAGGGTGACCCCAAGGGTCTCGGTCACGCGGTGCTGCGCGCCCGCCCCCACGTCGGCAACGAGTCGTTCGCAGTGCTCCTCGGCGACGACATCATCGACCAGCGCGACCCGCTGCTCGCGAAGATGCTCACCGTTGCGGAGAAGCAGCACACCAGCGTCGTGGCGCTTCTCGAGGTGGACCCGAGCCAGATCCACCTCTATGGTGCCGCGGCCGTCGAGACGACCGACGACCCGCAGGTCGTCAAGATCACCGGAATGGTCGAGAAGCCCAAGGCAGAGGACGCTCCGAGCAACTACGCCATCATCGGCCGGTACGTGCTGCGCCCGGAGATCTTCAACATCCTCGAGCACACGGCCCCCGGCAAGGGCGGCGAGATCCAGCTCACCGACGCGCTGCAGACCATGGCCGAGGGCCCCGACTGGATGGGCGGCGTGTACGGCGTGGTATTCCGCGGCCGTCGTTACGACACCGGCGACCGGCTCGACTACCTCAAGTCGATCGTGCGCATCGCCGCAGACCGCGAGGACCTCGGCCCCGACTTCCGCCACTGGCTGATCGAGTACGCGTCGGCGCTGCCCGAGCAGATCCCCGCGAACGAGGTCTTGCCCGACCCGAGCACGGGCACGATTCCTGTGATCCACAACGCCTGACCTCGCACCTATAACCTGATCGGCATGGCTCTGTTTCTGCCGACGCTGACGGACGGCCCGATCACGGTCCGGCCCGTCCGCGTCAGGGACGCGCGGTCGCTCGAGCGCGAGCTGCTCGACAACCGCGGGTGGCTGCGGCAGTGGGAGGCCACGAACCCGCACGGCCCCGGGGGGTTCGACACGCGCGCAAGCATCCGCGCCCTGCTGTCGAACGCGCGCGCAGGTCATGGCCTGCCGTTCCTCATGGACTACGAGGGGCAGCTTGCCGGGCAGCTGAACGTCTCGTCGATCACGTACGGCTCGCTGTCGAGCGCGACGATCGGCTACTGGGTGTCCGAGCGCTTCGCCGGCAAGAACATCACGCCGATCTCGGTCGCGCTCGTGACCGACTACTGCTTCTTCCAGCTCGGGCTGCACCGCATCGAGATCTGCATCAGGCCCGAGAACCGCCCGTCGCTGCGCGTGGTCGAGAAGCTCGGATTCCGGTACGAGGGGCTTCGGCGCCGGTACATCCACATCAACGGCGACTGGCGCGACCACTTCTGCTTCGCACTCGTCGTCGAAGAGGTCCGGCAGGGCGTGCTGCGGCGCTGGAAGGACGGCAGCGTGCCGGCGCTCGCGGCGGTGCGTCCGGAGGCCGATGTCCGCGCTGCGGCCCAGCAGCTGCCGGTGATCAAGTAGTGATCCTGCCTTCACAGCCGGTTGCCGACGATTCGGCGGCATGACGGCGAATCGGCGGTCGACTCGCGCCGGGCGAGGACCGGCGCGACAATAAGTAATGACACGCTTGTAATTAGCCAGGTGGGGCGGGGGATTCCTCATACCATCGGCCCATGGCGGACGGGAACCTGCTCGGGGGTGGCGTCGTCGTGGCGCTCGCTGCGGCGCTCTGGCTCGCCTACCTGATCCCGACGTGGCTGCGACGCCGCGAATACATGGCGACCGAGCGCAATGCCGTGCGGTTGCAACAGACGCTGCGCATTCTTGCCGAGGCAGCCGAGGTCCCTGAGGAGATTCACGTGGAGGCCAACGCCCGCGACATCGCGGAAACCCAGAAGGCCCTCCGCAAGGTGCAGCAGCGCGCTGTCATCGAGGCGAAGGAGCGCGCGGCCATCGCGGCGCGCGCCGAGGCGCAGCTGCTGGCGGAGAAGCAGGCGGCGGCCGACGCGGAAGCGCGTGCGGAGGCGCAGGCCTCCGCCCAGGCGCGCGCGTGGGCGGCCGCGGAGGCGCGCGCCCGCGTCGCCGCGACGCGCGAGCGCACCGAGGCGGCGGAGCGGAAGGCTCGGGCGGCCGGGGCTGTGCTGCCGGCGAACGTGGCGCGCGGCATCCGCCGCGGCCGTATCCTCTCGACCTGCGTGCTGGTGCTCGGAATCGTCGGCCTCGTCACAGGTGCGCTGACAGGCTGGGCGATCGCACCGCTCGCGATCGGCGCGGCATTGCTCGTGGGCGCGCTCGCCGCGTTGGGCAGGCTTGCGAAGCGGGTGGCGGATGCCCGCCGTGCGACGCGTTCCGTCGCGCGCGGGGGCGTCGCGGGTGCCGCACTGTACGACCACGCCGACTACGAGGTCGCGGAGGCTGAGTACGAGGAGATCGAGGTGGCGGCCGCCGTGCCGTGGACCCCGCAGCCGCTGCCGCGCCCGCTGCACCTCTCGCGCGGCACCGTGGCCGCGGCCACGATGGCGTCGATCTCTGCGGCGGCCGAGCTGCGCCGCGCGGCCGGGAAGGCAGAGCTCGAGGAGCGCGCAGCGGCACTCGCCGCGCAGCGCGGTCCGCAGATCGCGACTCTTGTTTCACAGCCGGCTGCCTCTGCGGAGGACGGCCGTGCCGGCGTGCTCGGCGGCCACCTCGGCACGGATGCCGCGCCTGTTCCGGTGGCTCAGCCTGCGGCATCCGCCGCGCCCGACCCCCGCTATGCACGCATGGGAATCGTCGGCGACTCCGACTCGCCGTCGCTGAACCTCGACGAAGCGCTGCGCCGCCGCCGCGCCGTCTGACACACAACAGCGCTGAGGCCCGGACCCTTACGGGTTCCGGGCCTCAGCGCTGTTGAGGTTCAGGCGAGCCAGCGCTGCGCGCGCACCACGGGCAGCCGCTTCCACTGACGGCCGAGCCCCCAGGTGTCACCGGCCGAGACGGCTGCGACGACGATCAGGGCCAGCGCGTAGATGATGTGGTAGTCGACGAGCGGGTTGGTCGAGGCGGCGTTCGCCCCGAACGGCCACTCCGCGAGGTACATCAGCAGCATGACGACGCTGCCGGCCACGGCGCTCACGCGCAGCCCGATGCCCGCCATCACCGCGATGCCGATGCCGAGCATCGCCGCCATGAACAGCCAGTCGGTCGCGGGGCTCGCGATCGCGGCGAAGGTGCCCTTGAGCGGGCCGACGACCGCGTCGCTGTTGAGGAAGCCCTGGCTGGGCGCTCCGCCGTTGATCCAGGCGCGGGCGGCCGGCGTCGAGAATCCGAGGCCGAAGGTCTTGTCGAGGAAGGCCCACAGGAAGATGAAGCCGGTTGCAAGGCGCAGCACCGCGAGGGCGCGGCGTCCGGCCGCGCTGGTGACGATCTGTGCCTCGTCGCGCACGGCGGCGCGAGTGCGGGCAGGGGTGGCTGTGGCGGGGGCGTGCAGCGTGTGCGCGGCGGTTGCGGTGGTCATCAGGGTCGCCTTTCCATCGGCGGAACTAGTATCTATATCGCACTGAACGCTACTCTCGCGGCGGTTCCGCAACAGGGCCGTAAGTCCCGCGGTCAAGTCGGCCGTTTTCGCCGTGATATCGTTGACGAGCACTTGGGCCCTTGGCGCAGTTGGTAGCGCGTCTCGTTCGCAATGAGAAGGTCAGGGGTTCGAATCCCCTAGGGTCCACCAAAAATGTCCCGATCAGAAGTTATTTCTGGTCGGGGCTTCTGCTTTCCGCGGGCTTTCGTCGCCCCTGAACCGCCCTGTCGCCCATTCCCAGCTGCATGCGAGGCTGACAGCGCCCTCGCCGGGAGCGCTCGTTGGTTCTTGATCGTGTAGTGCGCAGCAGGCGCGCGCCCAGGAGCGATCCGCCGATGCCACCGGCGGCGATCAGCATGCCGCCGACACCGAAAAGGCCGGACAGGGCACCGCCGAGCACCCCTACGAGCAGGAGGGCGAGAGCGCGAGAAGCAGTCATGCGCAGACCTGCGCCGGCCGCTCAGACGTGCAGCCGGTCAAGGGCCTCGATCATCGTCTGGGCCAGGCGCTTGGACCCGTTGATGTTCGGATGCGTGTCATCGGGTGCCGCATACTCGGGCTGTAGGCGGATCGGATCACTGGCGGAACGGATTGCGGCGTCGAAGTCAGCGCACTCGTGACCGGAGGTGCGGATCCACTCGTTCAGTCCCTGGCGGAGAGCCTCGCGGTTCGCGTCGACGCGCAGCTCCGGGGCGAGTGGCGTGATGGTCGCGAGGATCACCGTCATCCCTGCCTCCTCGGCGCGGTCGATGAGCTCCTGGTAGCCGGCGATCAGCTGCTCGAGCGTCGGCATCTCGTCGATGGAGGTCACACGCCCGGGCAGACCCCAGTCGTTGCTGTTGTAGGCGATGACGAGGTGCGTGGCCCCGTAAGTGCCGAGCACGTCGTCGTCGAACCGAGTGAGGCCGGCCAAGCCCCAGGAGGGGGTCTGCGGCGGAGCGTCGAGGCGGACGCGGTTTCCGGAGATGCCGCGGTTGACGATGGCGATGCGGGCGTCGGCTGGGAGGAGGTCTGCGGCATACTGCGGCCAGCCCATCGCGGTGCTGGAGCCGCCGAAGGCGACGAGAACGGCGCGCGGCTCGGCACCGGCGACCTCGATGGTGCGCAGAAACGGGCCGCCGGCCGGCAGAGACCAGCCGGTGCCGTCGAGCTCCACCTCCGGCTCATCCGTCGTGTTGGGGGCCGGGAACTCGCGGGAGTCGTCGATCGCCTCCGGTGCTGACCCCTCCAGCGGGAACGGGACGGCTCCCGTGTGCTCTCCGGGAAGGGAGCGGTCGTAGCGGAACCCGGCTGCGGTCGCATAGGGGGTGGGCTCGGGAAGGTACACGTCGACGATCACGTCGTCGCCGTGCCGCACGGGCAGCTCCACCGGATCGGTCCACATCGCCATACCGGCCGGGATCTCCACTGACGACCGGCCGCTGAAGGTGGCCGGGACGATGCGATCGCCGACGCCGATCGCCGCACGGCCGATGCGCACGGGGCCGTCAGCGAATCGGTTGCTGAGCTGCGCCCGCGCGTGGCTGCCGCCGAAGCTGGCCGGGAGCGTCATGCGCACGGTGACGTCGTCGAAGTCGGGCTCGTCGCCCTCGCCGCGGTAATCGGAGACGGCCTGGCCCCAGGTCGGCACCCAGTCCATGCCATGGCCGCCGAGGAACTCGATGAACTGATACGGCGCACGAGCTCCCAGGCACAGGTCCTGGATCATGCGCGCGCCGACGGCCTCGGCCTGGCTGCGGGCGAACATCGCCTTCTCGAAGCCTTCCAGCGCCGTCTCGATGTTCTCCGGGTTCGCCGCCAGCGCGAGCGCGAGCTCGGCACCGTCGAGCATGGCGAGGTTCGCTCCTTCACCCGACGGGGGCATCAGATGCGCGGCGTCCCCGATGAGCGTCACGCCCGGCACGCGCTCCCAGCTGTGGTCGTGTGGCAGGGCGTGGATCAGGCGCGCAACCGGCGGCGTCTGACCGTCGGTGATGAGCGCGCGCAGCTCAGGCGCCCACCCCTCGAACTCGGCCGCAATCCGGGCCGAGGACGTGGTGGCGTCGGAGAAGTCGATCTGCGCAAACCACTCCTCGGGCCGGGCGAGCTCGACGTAGGTGTGGATCACGCCTCCGGCCTCGCGGTGCGCGGTGATCCCCTTTCCGGGCACAAGCGAGTACATGACGCCGGCCCCGACAGCGGCCGCCGTCGCCGCGTGACGCTCCTCGACGTCGTAGAGATACGTCTCGACGAAGGCCATCCCGGCGTACGCCGGCGATGCGGCGGACAGCAGCGGCCGCACCTTCGACCAGGCGCCATCCGCGCCCACGAGAAGTTCGGCGGTCACCGTCGAGCCGTCGCTGAAGCGCAGCTCGTGGCGTCCACCGGCCAGGCTGGTCACCGTGGTGAGTTTGTGCCCCCACCGCACCGTCCCATCCGGCAGGGAGTCCAGGAGCAGACGTCGCAGATCCCCGCGCAGCGCCTCCGGGCGTCCGCCCGTGCCCTCGTCGATCTCCTCGAACAGGAGCGTGCCATCCCCGTCCAGGATCCGGGTCGCCTCGGCGCCCTCGTGGATGATCGCTCGGAACTCCTCGGTGAGACCCGCGGCCGCCAGAGCTGCCTGCCCGGTGCTCTCGTGGATGTCGAGCTGGCCGCCTTGCGTGCGAGCCTCCTCAGAAGCATCCCCCTCATAGACCGTCGCCGGAATCCCATGCAGATGCAGGACCCGCGCGAGGGTCAGACCCCCCAGGCCCGCCCCGATGATCGTCACTGGTGTCGTCACGTCACTCCCTTCCGATTGGTACGGTGTGCCAGAACATTGTGGTACGACGTACCAGAATGTGTCAAGATGGAGGCATGACCGCCACAGCCCGTCCCGCTGGGGCTCGAGCAGCCGGGCTCACCCGCGACCAGATCATCGATGCTGCGATCGAGCTGCTCGACGACTCCGGCGACGCCGGCCTCACCTTCCGCGCTCTCGCGCTCAAGCTGCACACCGGCCATGGGGCGATCCAGTGGCACGTCACGAACAAGTCCGAGCTCCTCGTGGCCGCCACCGTCGCTACTCTCACCCGCGCTCTGACCGAGCCGGTGCCGGACGCGTCACCTCGCGAGATCATCCGTGCCATCGGCCTTGGCGTCTTCACCGCGATCGAGGCTCATCCCTGGCTCGGCAGCCAGCTGTTCGCGACCCCGTGGCAGTCGGCCATGGTCCAGCTGTGGGAGCAGATCGGACGTCCGGTCGAGGCGCTCGGCGTCCCCTCCGACGCGCTCTTCACCGCCGTCTCGACGCTCGTGAACTACATCGTCGGCGTCGGAAGTCAGAACGCAGTGAACACGCATATCCTCGCCGCTGGCGCCGACCGAGAGACGTTTCTCAACACCGTCGCGGACCGCTGGGAGAGCTTCGATCTTCGCGAAGGCTCACTCATCAGCCGGCTGGCCGCCCAGCTGCGCGTCCACGGCGACCGTGAGGAATTCCTCGCCGGGATCGACATCATCCTCGCGGGACTCGAAGCGACCTACCGACCAGCGTGAACTGTCGACCTCGGCGACGCGTGACTGCGCCGCGTCTTCCCGACGGCGTGCGCCCTATCGACAATCATTCACGGCACCGACTTGCCGGGAAACGCGACAACCGCAGCTCCGGACTTGCGTAGTCAGGCTCGACGGGCGACGGTGTCGTCCTCGGAGAGGCTCGATTCTGGATGCTCAGCACTCCGTCACGTACCGCGCTGCCGCAGCCCGGCGAGTGCCGCGTCGAGGAGCGGCTGTCGGTATTCGGCCGTGCCGGGGATCTTCGCGATGGCGACGACGAGATCGAGGATCTGGTCGAGACCGACGTTCTCGGCGATCCGGTGCGCCTCCTGGGCAGCGGAGAGCAGCGGCTGTCCGGCGGCGAGCATTCGGCTGCGAGTGTCGAAAACGGGGTTGGTTCTGTCCGTGTGCTCCACCAAGGCGATGACGACCGGTCGTTTCGTGGAGACGTACTGGAAGAACCGGCGCAGCCAGGCCGTGAGTCGCTCCTCCGGGCTGTCGCCCTCGACCGCGGCGGCGGCGGCGCAGACCTCGTCGACCTCGTCGACCAAAAGCGCTTCCAGGAGTTCGCGGCGGCTCGCGAAATTGCGGTAGAGCGTCGCCATGCCGACCTCTGATCTCCGGGCCACTTCCGCCATCGAGGTCTCCGTCCCGGTCTCGGCGAACGCGGCGCGCGCCGCATCGAGGATCCGCTGGCGGTTGCGGGCGGCGTCGGCCCGTTTGGAGGTCGGGCGGTCGGTCATTCGGGCATCCTTGCTTAAGTGGATAGGGTATCCGTATAGTGATGTGAACACCCTATCCGTTTCTATCGGAGACTCTACCGAACCTGCTAGAGGAACGCCATGAGCACATCACGCATCCCGGCGCCGGCCACAACTTCCGGCGAGTCACGTCCTGTTCGCCGTTGGCTGGTGCTGGCGATCTGCTGTCTCAGCGTGGGCGTGACCGGTATCAATCTCACGATCGTCAATGTCGCACTGCCGTCGATCGGCCGGGACCTGCATGCCTCGGTCAGCAGCCTGCAGTGGGTGGTCTCCACCTACTCCCTGGTCATGGCCTGCCTGCTCCTGTTGTCCGGGTCGATGGCAGACCGCTTCGGCCGCAGGAGGATGTTCCAACTCGGCCTGGTGCTGTTCGCCCTCGGTTCCGCGTTGTGCGGGCTCGCGCCCAACGTCGGATGGCTGATCTTCTTCGTCGGAGTGCAAGCGGTGGGCGGATCGATGCTCAACCCGGTCGCGATGTCGATCATCGTGAGCGTCTTCACCGACCGCGCCGAACGGGCGCGAGCGATCGGAGTATGGGGGTCGGTGATCGGGATCACCATCGCGGTCGGTCCCGTGCTGGGCGGCGTGCTGGTCAGCGGCCTCGGCTGGCGGTCGGTGTTCTGGATCAGCGTCGTGATCGGAATCGTCGCCGTCATCCTCTCCCTGCGGTTCGTCCCGGAGTCCAGGGCCGCCCGAGCCCGCGCCTTCGACCCGTTCGGCCAGACGCTGATCATCGTCCTGTTCGCGTCGATCATCGCTGCGACGATCGAGGGCCCGCGCCGCGGCTGGGCTGACCCCTGGATCATCGGGCTGTTCGTGCTCGCCGCCCTGGCCTTCGTCGGGATGCTTCTCATCGAGCCCCGTCGATCAGAGCCGCTGATCGACCTGCGGTTCTTCCGCAGCCTTCCGTTCTCTGGCGCGAACGTGATCTCCATGGTGATGACCGCCGGTCTCGGCGGATTCCTGTTCCTCACCACCCTCTACCTGCAGGACGTCCGCCATGTGACCCCCCTGCGAGCTGGGCTGATGATCATCCCGATGGCCGTGGGCCAGGCCGTTGCCGCCAATCTCTCCGGCCGGCTCGTCGCCTCGCGCGGCGACCGCCTTCCGCTGACCTTGGGCGGCGCTCTCCTCGCTATCGGCGCTTTCCTGCTCGTCCCCCTGACTGCGCACACCGAGATCGCCTACCTGCTGGCGGCCTACGCCGTCTTCGGCCTCGGCGTCGGCATGATCAGCCCGCCGGTCAGCCACACCGCCGTCTCGGGGATGCCCCTCGACCAGGTCGGCGTCGCCGGGGCTCTCGCGGCCAGCGCCCGTCAGTTCGGCAGCGCCATCGGCGTCGCCGTCACCGGATCGCTTGTGGCCGGCACCGGGACCGGCTTCATCGACTCGAGTCACACCGCATGGATCGTTCTCGGAAGCTGCGGACTCCTCGTGCTGGTGTTGGCTCTCGCCTCCACTAGCGGCCGGGCCAAAGCCGCCGCAGCCCGCAACGGCGAACGCCTCGCCATGCGGCTCGGTTGAGCGGCGCCGTCCCCATGGCTTCGCTCGGCTCTGCCGACGGGTCCTGGCCTCAGGCACCCCTCTGACATCCCTGACCGCGAAACCACGAGAGCAGCGGGCCCCGTGCGCACTGACGCCGTCAGTCACCGTCAGTCGTCGGCAGGCGCGCGACCGACGACCATCGCCGTGCGTACCTCGGGGGCGAAGGTCGCGGCGGTCTGTGCGTCGAGTCGCGCGCCGAGCGCGTCGAGGACCCGGGCGAAGAATGAGCGAGCGGCGGCGGCGAAGACGATGTCCGCGATGTCGGCATCGCTCAGGCCGACGGCGCGCACGGCATCCACATCTGCTTGCTCGACGGATGCCGCGTCGCGCGCGACCTTCGCAGAGAACGTGTAGACCGCCTGATCGACGGCGTCGAGCCCGGCGCCACTGGGGTCGCCGGCGATCGCGAGCATCGCCTGCTCGTCGCCGCAGACGTCGCGCAGGAAGCCCGAATGGGCCGCGGTGCAGTAGGTGGACCGCAACTCCCGAGCGGCCGCGATGGTCGCGATCTCGAAGCGGCGCCGGTCCATGCCGTCGCGGACGGCGTGGTTCATGGCGTTCCAGGCCGCGGCGACGTCGGGCCGCGTCGAGAACGCCGGCGCGTAGTTCGGCAGGAAGCCCCACGCGGCGCGCTGCTTGGTGTAGTACTCGGCGAGATCGCCGGTGGCGCTGTCTTCGGGAACGGTCGCGATGAACACGAGCGCATCGTACGGCCGTGCGGATGCCGTCGAATAGGGTCGAATCAGATGAGTTCTGCACAGCGCGCCGCCTGGCTGCGCCCCGCCGTCGCGATTTTCATCGTCGGCTGGGGCGCCAACATGTTCGTGCCGATGCTCGACGTCTATCGGGGTGCGCTCAGCGATGTCCAGGTCGACGGGCTGTTCGGCGCCTACGCACTCGGGCTGATTCCGGCGCTGCTCGTCGTCGCCCCGATCTCCGACCGGTGGGGGCGGCGGGCGGTGCTGCGCCCCGTTGTGCTGCTCTCGGCGGTCGGGTCGCTGCTGCTCATGCTCGCCGGCGACTCGTTCACGGGGCTGCTCATCGGGCGCATCGTCGTCGGCGTCGCGGCCGGCGCCGCCTTCGGGCCGGGCACGGCGTGGGTCAAAGAGCTCTCAGAGCGTGACGGCCGAGGCGCAGCAGGTGCTCGCCGTGCCGCGATCGCGCTCACGGCGGGATTCGCGGTCGGGCCGCTGATCTCCGGCATCCTCGCGCAGTGGCTGCCGTTGCCGGAGCGCACACCGTATGCCGTACAGATCGTGCTCGCGCTCGTGGTCGCCGCGTACGTGTGGATCACGCCCGAGACCGTGGACTCGGCCAGGCGACCGAGCGGGCCGGGCGGTGAACGCGGCCGGCTCGGCGCCGCCCTCTCGGGCCGCGTCTTCCTCGCCGCGATCCTGCCGACGGCGCCCTGGGTGTTCGGCGCCGCCTCGGCGTCGCTCGCCGCGCTGCCCGCCCAGGTCAAGCTCGACGGCTTCGACGAAGTCGCGAGCGGAGTCGTCGCGATCGTGACGCTCGGCACCGGCATCCTGATCCAGCCGTGGGCGCGCAGCCTCGCACAGCGTTCGCGACCCGCACCGTTCCGTGTCGGAATGGGCGCGGCCGTGCTCGGCCTGCTGCTCGGCGCGGCCACCGCGGCCACTCACTCGGCCCTTCTGCTGGCGCCGACGGCGGTCGCGCTCGGCGCGGCCTACGGCCTGCTGCTCGTGAGCGGCCTCGGGGTCGTCGAAGAGCTTGCACCGCCTGGCGCGCTGGCGGCGCTGACCGGCATCTTCTACAGCGTCACCTACGTCGGCTTCGCGTTCCCGCTGCTCGACAGCCTGTTCGCGCCCGTCGTCACCGGGCCCGGCGCGTTCCTCATCGCCGCCGCGATCGCTGGGGCTGCGTTCTTCGGGCTCGCGGTCGCGTGGAAGCCGCGGAGAGCGGCGCGCGAATAGGAAAGCAGGTTTGGGGAACCGGAGCAGACATGCGAAAGTTCTTCACCCTGCTGATACTCGGCGTCATCGCCTTCATCGCGTACACCTACGGCGCAAAGGCTGGGCGCGGCCGCTACCGCGAGATCCAGGCCGGCCTGGACGCGCTCTGGAACGATCCGCGCGTGAAGAAGGCGCGCAAGCAGGCGGTCAAGCGCGCCGAGAAAGCCGCAAGGTCGCTGTAACCAGGCGCACCCGATCTCGAGACGAGGAGTGATCGATATGGCTGAACTGAACGACGACGCCGCGCAGAACCGGCTGAACTCCGCCGGCGACGGCACCCACGCAGCGGTCGACAAGGCTGCCGATGCCGCGACGGACAAGATCGACGCGGCGTCGAGTGCGGCCTCGGATGCGGTCGAGACCGCGGCTGGCGCCGTGCACGACACCGTCGAAGATGTGCGCCGCAACGCGTCTCACGCGGCGAGCACCGCGACCCGCACGGTCAACGGCGCCGTCGACGAGGCGCGTCGCAACGCCGCGCAGGGGGCGAACCAGATCGCGGGATCGGCGGCCGGTGCGCGCGACACCGCCATCGGCACCGTGCAGGACCGGCCGGTGGAATCCGTCGCGCTGGTCGCGGCCGTGGCTGCGGCGATCGGATTCCTGATCGGAGTGGTCGTCGGCCGACGTTGACGCCGCCGGCCGACGACCGCCGGCGTCAGCGCACGAGCGGCGCGAGGGCCTCGCCGAGAGCCGAGACCACACCCGGCACGTGCCCGTTCGTGGGCGCGTTCACGATGATGCCGTCGACGCCCGCGCCGATGATGTCGTTCCCGATGCGCTCGGCGAGCACCTCGGCGGTGCCGACGAAGGCGCGGCTGCGCCGGTCCTCCGGAATGCGGGCCAGCACGGCATCCGCCTCTGCCTGGCTCTCGACGAGCGCCACGCTCGCGAGGTAGCTGGTCGGCAGCGTGGCGGGGTCGCGGTCGATCTCCTCCGCACGCTGCTTCAGCACCTGCAGTTTGCGGGGCAGATCGTCGATCGGCGCGATGATGTTCATGTGGTCGGCGAAGCGGGCCGCGAGGCGGAAGGTCTTCCGCTCGCCCTGGCCGCCCAGCATGATCGGGATGCTGTCGCGGAAGCGCGGCACGTTCATCGCCCCATGCACGCGGTACCACTTGCCGGTGAACTCGGGCCGCTCGTCGCGCAGCATCGGGTGGATGATCTGCAGCGCCTCGTCGAGCTTCTCGAACCGCTCGGTGAAGGTGTCGAAGTCGAAGCCGAGCTGCTCGTGCTCGAGCTCGAACCAGCCGGCCCCGATGCCGAGGATGGCGCGGCCGTGGCTGATCACGTCGAGGGTGCTCACCGTCTTGGCGAGCGCCGCGGGGTTGCGGTAGGTGTTGCCCGTCACGAGCGCGGACAATTGGATGGTGCTGGTGGACGCCGCGAGCGCCGCCAGCGTCGAGTAGGCCTCCATCATCGGCTGGTCGGGAGTGCCGATGCCGGGAAGCTGGTAGAAGTGGTCCATCACGAGGACCGTGTCGAAGCCGCTGGCCTCTGCCTCGAGCGCCTGGGCCTTGACGGTGTCGAAGAGCGTCTCGACGCCGCCGGGGTAGGTGAAGTTGGGAATCTGGTAACCGAGTGAGATCGTCACGACCTCGACGCTACGCCTCTCCGGCAGAAGCGGATAGTTCTCCGCTCCCATCGCCCGCTGCGCCGACCCGCGATGATAGTCGTGTGAGCCACGACCACGATCACGCAGGCCAGGGCGGCGGTGCCAGCCGCCGCCGGCTGGCGATCGCGTTCGCGATCACCTGCGTCATCCTGATCGCGCAGATCGTGGGCGCGGCGATCACCGGATCGCTCGCGTTGATCGTCGACGCCGGGCATGTGCTGACGGATGCCGGGGGATTGGCCATGGCTCTGCTCGCCGCCTCGCTCGCGACGAGGCCCGCGACGAGTCGCCGCACCTGGGGCTACGCGCGCGCCGAGGTGCTCGCCGCGACGGCGCAGGCCGCCGTGCTGCTCGGGGTCGGGCTGTTCGTGCTCGTCGAGGGCGTGCACCGACTGATCGACCCGCCGCCGATCGCAGCGGGCGGCCTGCTGATCTTCGGCGTCATCGGACTCGCCGGCAATGCGATCGCGATCGCGGTGCTGCTGGGTGCCCGACGGGCGAACTTCAACCTGCGCGCCGCGTTCCTCGAGGTGGTGAACGACGCGCTCGGCTCGCTCGGGGTGATCGTGGCGGCCATTGTCATTGCGACGACCGGGTGGCTGCGCGCCGACGCGGCGGCGGCGATCCTGATCGGCATCCTGATCCTGCCGCGCGCCTTCCGGCTGCTGCGGCAGACGGTCGACGTGCTGCTCGAGTCGGCGCCGGCCGGGCTCGACCTCGACGAGGTGCGCGCGCACCTGCTCGGCGTCGAGCACGTGCGGCAGGTGCACGACCTGCACGCGAGCCAGATCGCCACCGGGCTGCCGGTGCTGAGCGCGCACGTCACGGTCGACGCGCAGTGCTTCCGCGACGGGCACACGCCGCAGATCCTCGACCAGCTGCAGGAGTGCGTCGCCCAGCACTTCCCGGTGAGCGTCGAGCACTCGACGTTCCAGCTCGAGCCGGCCGCCCACCAGCGGCATGAGCACACGCCGCACGGCGGCTGAGGCGGCGGGGCCGCCAGGGTGCCGGGCGCCCGGCTACGCGTAGTCGCGGATGACGGCTCTGATCTTCGGCACGCGCTCGGGGTCCGGCCCGAACGTCGCGACCATCGATAGCCACTCGCGCAGATGCAGGATGCGCGCGTGCTCGCGCCAGTCGGGGTGGAGAGGGCGCAACTCCTGATAGGCGGCGAAGAAGCTGTCGGGAACGTCGCCCTCGAAGAGCATCATCGCGACATCGACCTCCGGCCACACGTAGCTCACGGCAGGATCAATGAACACCGGCTCCCCGGCGTTTCCCGCGATCAGGTTGTTGCGCCACAGATCGCCGTGGGTGAGCGACGCACCGGTGTCGGGCACGAGCTCCCGCAGCTTCGCGCAGACGCGCTCGAGGCCCGCCCGGTCGTCCGCATCGAGGGCGGCCTCGGCCCCCGGCTTGTCGAGGAAGCTCAGAATGCGGTTCTCGGCGAAGAAGCGGTGGCCGTCGGCATCCCACGTGTTGCGCTGCCGGAATCGCCCGAGCCAGCCGTCCCGCTGCCACCCGAAGCGCTCGCTGCGCACGGCGTGCAGGCGGGCGACGGCACGCCCGGCATCCGCCCAGAACCGGGCGTCGCCGGGCGGCAGCTCGCCGGTGCCGACCGCTTCGAGCACCAGTGCGCGCGGCGAGAAGGTGACCACCCGCGGGGTCGCGAGGCCGCCCTGCGCGCTCAGCGCCGCGAGGCCCTCCGCCTCGATCTCGCTGAGATCGGGTTGCGTCTCGCGTGCGACCTTGACCACGACCTCGCGGCCATCGTCGAGCTCGCACCACCACACCGGGTTGGCCGAGCCGCCGGCCACAGGGCGGGCGCTGCGCACGACCAGACCGTCGGGCAGCAGCGCCGGGTCGAACGCCTCGACCTCGGTCACGCGGCGCGCACGACCGCGAGCAGGACCGGCTCGCTCTGGCCGGGCCAGGTTCCGGTCAGATGCGGGGCGGATGCCGCATCCGCGCCGCCGTCGAGCACGCGCACCACCTCGATCGCGAGGTCCGCGAGCTCGCGCACCGGCGCGCCCGCCTCGCCGCTGCCGTGCACGTGCGCCGTCGACGGGATCGGAACGGGGCCGTCGGGGCCGTCGCGGTGCTGCTCGACCTCGGCGCCGCCCTGCAGCGCCGCGCGCGCGAGCTCACTCAGATAGACGGGGTCGCCGAGTCCGTCGTAGACCCATCGCGTGCCGAGCACCGAGTGCTCGAGGGTTCCGATCAGCCACTCGTCGGCGCCCGCGAGCGGCGCGCCGCGGTAGGTCAGCGGCACCTGCAGCGGCGCCGCGCCGGGAACACGCACGATCAGCGTCTCGACACCGACCTCGCCCTCGGGGTCGTCGAAGCGGAACGCGCCGATGCGTCGGGGCTCGACAGCCTCGGCACCGGCGGGGAACCACGGCTGCCGTGGCAGCCACCCCGTCAGCAGCTCGGTCTTCGTCGGCGTGAGCGTCGCGTCGTGGATGATCGCCATGCCTCGACGCTAGTGCGTCGGGCCCGAGCCCACCGTGCGGGCTCGGGGCACGCCGTCAGTCGTCGAGGAGGCCGCGGCGGAAGCCCTCGGCAACGGCCGCGGCGCGGTCGCCGACGCCCAGCTTCGTGTAGACGCTCAGCAGGTGCGTCTTCACCGTCGCCTCGCTCACGTGCAGCCGCTCGCCGGCCGCGCGGTTCGTCGCGCCGCCGGCCACGAGGGCGAGCACCTCGAGCTCGCGTGGGGTGAGGGCGGATGCCTCAGGCGTTCGCACCCGGTTCACGAGCCGCGACGCGACGGACGGCGCGAGCACCGCCTCGCCCGCGGCCGCCGCGCGGATCGCACGCAGCAGCTCGTCGCGCGGCGCATCCTTCAGCAGATAGCCCGTCGCGCCCGCCTCGATGGCGGGCAGCACGTCGGCGTCGGCGTCGTAGGTCGTCAGCACGACGAGGCGCGCGCGCAGGCCGAGCCGATCGAACTCGCGGATGGCGGTCACGCCGTCCATGCCGGGCATGCGCAGGTCCATGAGAACGACATCGGGGTCGAGCACGCGGGCGAGCCGTAGGGATTCCGCACCGTCCGACGCCTCGCCGACGACCTCGACCCCCGGATCGCTCGCGACCATGCCGACGATGCCGTCGCGCACGACGGGGTGGTCGTCGACGACGAGCAGGCGCAGGGGCGCGGCAGCGTCGGTCACGCGGGCACCTCGGCACGCACCGCCGTGCCGCGGCCCGGGTGCGACTCGACCGCGAGCGTCCCCGCCACCGACTCGATGCGCTCGCGCATGGCGACGAGGCCGTAGCCGCCCACTGTCGGCCCCCGTGCGGCCGACTGGTCGAAGCCGCAGCCGTCGTCACGCACCTCGAGCCGTGCCCGCGTGCCCGTCGTGCGCAGCTCGAGGACGACCCGGTGCGCGGCGGCGTGCTGCTCGACGTTCGCGAGCGCCTCCTGCGCGGTGCGCAGCAAGGCGACTTCGGTCTCGGTGCGCAGCTCGCGGCCGCCGCCGGGCGCGACGACGTCGACGGGAATGCCGGTGCGCGCCGACCAGCCGCGGGCGACGTTCCCGAGGGCCTCGGGCAACCTCACGGCGTCGAGTGCGGCGGGCCGGAGCGCCTGCACCGAGCGGCGCGCCTCGGCGAGGCCGTCGCGCGCCAGCGCGAGCGCGGCATCCGCATGCCTCGCCCGTGCCGCGCCGTCGGCTGCCTGCTCCGCCGCCTGCAGCTGCGTCACGATGCCCGCGAAGCTCTGGGCGAGCGTGTCGTGGATCTCGCGCGCGAGCCGCGAGCGCTCCGCCTCGGTCGCCGCGCGCTGCGCCTGCTGCTGCGCGAGACTGAGCCCCCACGACAGCCCGCACATGACGGCGATGTTGAGCGCGATCACCGTCGCGGTGGCGAAGACACCGACCGGGTCGTGGCCGAAATCCGAGCTCTGAGCCCAGCCCGCGACGACCGCCGTCGCGGCGACGGGCAGCAACTCCCAGGGCCAGGCGATCATCGAGTACGCGAACGAGAAGGTCGCGACGGTGAGGAAGCCGAACCAGCCGTCGCGCAGCACGAGCAGCAGGTTGAGCACGATCATTCCGCCGACGAGCACCGCGACTGTCACACGGTTGCCGCGCCACGGCAGCGGCAGGTCGCGCAGGGCGAGCACCCAGAGCGCCGCCGCGCCGCACAGCACGAGAGACGGGCCGAGGTGCGCCCACTGCCCCCACTGCACCGCCAGCGAGAAGATCACCAGCACGCCGAGCACGACGTACGGCGTCGCCGTGAGGACGACACGCCAGCGCGGGTGCGGGACGGGCACGGCTCGACCCTACGCTCCGCGCGGGAAGAGCGCGCGGGTGCGCGGCAGCAGTGCGATGACCGCCGCGGGCAGCACGAGGGCGCCGCAGACGGCCTGCTCGATGCGCACCCACCCGGGAAGGAAGCCGGGGATCGAGACGATCACGACGACGGCGACCACGATGACCGGCGCGATGATCGCGAGCCGCAGCCAGGCGGAGCGCGAGCCGCGTGCGGCGCCGCGTGCGCACACGAGCAGCACGATCGCGCTGGCGAGCACGAACGAGCAGCGGATCCACACGGCGATGTCGATCGGCGCGATGAACACCGTCACGACGACGAGGAACGCCATCATCGCCACGCTCACGGCGAGGAACGCGGTGAGCAGGATCAGCACGGGGTGCAGGGCCGAGCGGCGGGCGGCCGCGAGCGCGCCGCCCGCAGTGACGGAGGTCTGGGTCATGCTCTCAGCCTGAGTCCGCGCACCCGGGCCGGGCATCGACCGATCGGCTCGAGAGACCCACCGATCGGTGGAGCGGCGGGAGTTGCGGCATCCGCATGTCACATTGATTCTTGGCGTGATGCAACGGATGCCTGCCGCCGTCCGTTCTTGTTTGCAGACGTAGGGGAAAGGGGACGTGTGGGCGCCGGCTTCGAGTGGCCTGACGAGGAGTACACCTCGTTGCTCGCCGAGCACGGCGAGCGGCTCACGCGGCTCGCCTATCTGCTGACCGGCAACCGCGCCGACGCCGAGGACGCCGTGCAGGACGCCGTGATCTCGGTCGCCAGGAACTGGCGCGCGATGTCGAAGCAGTCGCCGGTCGGCTATCTGCGCACCGCGGTCACGCGGCGCGCGATCGACATCGTACGGAAGCGCAGGCACCTGCCGCTCGACGAGCTGCTCGATCTCGGGCGACCGGACGCAGGCTTCCTGCGACTCGAGGACGATCTCGAGTTCACCCGGCTGCTGCAGGAGCTGCCCGAGAAGCAGCGGGCCGTGCTCGTGCTGCGCTACCACCAGCAGCTCGACGACCGCGAGATCGCGCACGTGCTCGGGTGCACGCAGGCGACGGTGCGCTCGCAGGCGTCGCGCGGCCTCGCGAAGCTGCGGGAACGCACAGACCCCGACGTGCGTCCGATTCGAGGAGGTGAGCTGAATGGGTCCGGAAGAACGGCTTGAGGCGCTGAGAGACGACGCGCGGTGGCGCCCGATCGCGCTGTACCCGGAGCACGGGCGGATGCCTGCGCCGGTGCGCGCCCAGCCGTGGCGCGTGGTCGTCGGAACCGCGATCGTGCTCGCCGTCGTGGCGGCCGTGTTCGGCGGGGTGTCGGTGTTCCGCAGCCTCGGCAATCAGACCGTGCCGATGCCGATCGCGGGTGCGCCCACGGTGACGCGCTCGCCGGTTCGGCTTCCCGTGGCCCAGCTGCTCGGCGAGGCGAAGCTGCCGCCCGGGGCGAGCCCGGGGGCGAACTCCGGGGCGAACAATGCCTTGCCGCTGCCGTTCGCGAACGACGGCAGCGTGTGCGGCGCCGTCTCGGAAGACGCGTCCTTTTGGACGGTGGCAGGCCTCAGCGCGGCCAGCGCGATGTCATGGCTCGGGCAGCATCCGCAGAGCGCGCTCGGCTCGAACGCGATCATCACGCAGATGAACGCCGACGACGTCGTCGAACGCGGCTATCAGCTCGGGGCGACCGACCCGCCGACCGGTCAGGGGCTGCTCGTCAGCGTGGTGAGCATTCCGGACTTCGGTGTGGCGATCCGCGTGGACGCGCTCGATCTGCCGCAGGGCTCTGAGTGCGTGTCAGACCGCCTGAGCGGCCTCGCAGCGGAGTCGAGCCCGGCCGCGACGGACGCCGCGAGCGAGGCAGAGCAGGCCGCGCTGCAGGCTGCACGAGAGGCCGCCGAACATGCGTACAACGCCGGGCACTGAGGCTCTGACTCAGCGGCCTTCACCGCTGTCCTCGCTGTGCTCGTCCTCTTCGTAGAAGAGATCGCAGCTCGGGCAGTACAGCGCGTGATCCCGCTCGATGAGGGTGCTTCCGCAGATAGGACAGACGTCTGGGGTACGGGCGTCCGGTCGAGTCATGGCGGCGACCCCCTGTTCTCTTGTCCGGTATCGCCAATCGAAGTCGACCGTACGCGGCGGGAAAGGGCCAAAAACATCCCTTGACCTGCACGCGGGGAAGTCCTATGGGGTCGCGCATACGAGTGATCGGCGGGGGGATTCCCCGCCGATCACTCGCCCTGCTGCGTGCTCAGCCCTGGACGGGGCGGATGTTCGCAGCCTGCGGGCCCTTCTGGCCGCGCTCGGTGTCGAATTCGACCTTCTGCCCCTCTTCGAGGTTGCGGAAGCCGCCGCCTGAGATGGCGGAGAAGTGGGCGAAGACGTCGGCCGAGCCGTCGTCGGGGGAGATGAAGCCGTAGCCCTTCTCCGAGTTGAACCATTTGACGGTGCCGGTGGCCATATCGTCGACTTTCTTTCGTGTTCCCGGACGGCTGTTGCGGTCCGGCGTTCCGCGGCGGCGGCGCCGTCGCGGACGTAGTGGGACGTGCTGTGCGGTGCTGATGCGAGCGCCGACGGCATCGTTGTTCAGAGCCTCGCATGCGAGATCGAGGCTGGGGAAGACCCCGCGCGGAGTTGAATGCGCATCGTGCAGCAGAAATCCGCTCGCGGACCGCGCGACGAAGCCCGCGAATTCGCCCAGGACGGTGGCGACGTGAACGTCGTGGGCGGCCTGGCGCCAGAGTGGTCGAACCGCGTCGGGGGTGTTCGGTGAAGCAAAGAGGTAAATCAGAAATCGTTTCGTGAGCCGCGAGCCGACCGACGATGGTCTGGTTCCGCGGGAAGTTCTGGGGGCGCTATGCGCCTCGGTACTGTGCGATGACGGGGCAGGCGAACGGATCCCGTGCCTGCAGCCCGACCCTGTTGAGATAGGCGATGACGATGGCGTAAGACTGCACCAGCGTCGTCTCAGTGTACGGGACTCCGGTGGCTGCGCAGTGCTCGCGCACGATGAGCCTCGCTCGGGCGAGTCGCGGACGGGCCATGCTCGGGAACAGATGGTGCTCGACCTGGTAGTTGAGGCCGCCGAACAGGGCGGTCGCCCACCACCCGCCGGAGACGTTGCGCGAGGTGAGCACCTGCTTCGAGAAGAAGTCGAGTTTGACGGATGCCGGGATGAGCGGCATTCCCTTGTGGTTCGGCGCGAACGAGGCGCCCATGTAGATGCCGAAGACGGCGAGCTGCACGCCGATGAACGCGCCGGCGATGCCGGGGGGCAGGAACCAGAACAGGAGGCCGAGGTACACCCCGAAACGCACGGCGATCAGAGCGATCTCCGTAGCGCGGTGCTTGACGGGCTCCGGGTTGCCGAGCAGCTTGAACGACGTCCAGTGCAGATTGAGGCCCTCGAGGGTGAGCAGCGGGAAGAACAGGTAGCCCTGACGCCGCGTGATCCACGCGAGCAGGCCCCTTTGACGCGCAGCGTCCTCCTCGGTGAACGAGATCGTGTCGAACGCGATGTCGGGGTCCTTGCCGAGCTGGTTCGGGTTGGCGTGGTGCCGGTTGTGCTTGTTCAGCCACCACGCGTAGCTCATGCCGATGACGAAGGTGCCGAGGAACCGGCCGAGCCGGTCGTTGGCAGGCCCCGAGGTGAGGATCTGCTTGTGGGCGGCCTCGTGCGCGAGGAACGCGAACTGCGTGAGGATCAGCCCGAGCACGCCGGCGAGGATGAGCTGGAACCAGCTTCGGCCCATGAGGACCATGCCGGTGACGTCGGCCGCGGTCGCCGCGACCAGCCCGAGCGCGAGCAGCAGGTAGAACAGGCGGGCGCGCCGCAGCAGCCCCTCAGCCTTCACCGCGCGAGAGACGGCCGTGTACGAGGCGGCCGGGTCGGACTTCTCGCCTCTGGGCGATGTGGTGCGGATCGCACCCATGCGCCCTTCGAGGAGCGAGGCGGCGGTGATTGGTGCGGCCATTCGGCCCCCGTCTGATCGGCGGCCGGCTGGCCGTGTACACAAAAGGCAAACCGCCGATCGCTGCGCCCAACACTACTTGGGGGACTGCCGGCTGAAACCGGCAGTCCCCTGGCAATTCGCGATCAGAGGTTCAGCGCGAGCTCTTCACGCAACGCGGAGTCGGCCGCGAGGCCGACCGCCGACGGCCGCCACACGAGCACGGGGCAGGCTGCGCGCTGCGCGACGCGCGTGCTCACCGACCCGAGGAACAGCGCGCGCGCCATTCCGGCGCCTGTGCTGCCGGTCAGCACCATGTACGCCCGCTGGCTGGCCTCGATCAGGATCTCGGCCGCGTCGCCGTAGACCGCCTCGGTGGTGACCTCGACGCCCGCGGGCACCTCGACCTTGCGCAGCGAGGTGGCGAGGATCTCGAGCGCGTCGGACTCGGGGTTCCAGTTGATCGGCGGCCCCGCCACGAAGCCCTGCCCGACCGGCCAGGCCCATGCGCAGATGACGCGCACCTTGCCGTCGAGAGCGTCCGCGAGTCGGAGTGCCTCGCGCAACGCGCCGAGGGCCTCTGGGGAGCCGTCGATCCCGACGACGATCTCGGGGTTCACGGCGGAGTACTCGTTCATCTCATCCTCACTGTCAACGTGCCACGCGTCTTGTATCTAAGACGAGTCTAGCGCATGGCGACCGTGCGAACCATACTGATTTCCATGGACCTCGATCGAACGATCCAGACCCGCGAACCGTGGGCGACCACGTCCGACGCAGTGCTCGCCGAATTGGGGGGTTCAGAGGCGGGGCTGACTGCGGCTGAGGCATCCGGTCGCCTCGCCCTGCACGGTCGCAATGTGCTCACCCCGCCGAAGCCCGCGCCGTGGTGGAAGCGCGTTCTGCTGCAGTTCAAAGACGTGCTGATCTACGTGCTTCTCGCCTCGGCGCTGCTGAAGGCGATCATCGGCGACTGGGTCGACTTCGCCGTGATCCTCGCCGTCGCGATCATCAACGCGGTCATCGGGCTCGTGCAGGAAGGGCGGGCGGAGCAGGCGCTCAACGCGATCCGCGGCATGCTGTCGACGCAGGCGCATGTGATGCGCGCCGGCGTCTGGATCGAGGCGGATGCCGCGGAGCTCGTGCCCGGCGACGTGGTGCGCGTGCGCGCCGGCGACCGGGTGCCGGCCGACCTCAGGCTGCTCGACGCAGCGAATCTGCAGGTCGACGAGTCGGCGCTCACGGGCGAGGCGGAGCCGGCGACCAAGTTCGTCGAGGCCGTCGCACCCGGCGCTGAGCTCGGCGACCGCACCTCGATGATGTTCTCCGGCACGCTGGTCGCTGCCGGCACCGGCCGCGGGGTCGTCGTGGCGACGGGCGAGAACACCGAGATCGGTCACATCCAGACCCTCGTCAGCGAGGTCGAGACGGTCGAGACGCCGCTCGCGATCGCGCTCGCGCGCTTCGGCCGGCTGATCGCGTGGACCATCGTCGCGATGACCGTCGTGATGACGGCGATCGGATTCTTCTGGCACGGCTTCGGCCTGCAGGAGGTCGTGTCTGCGGCCATCGGCTTCGCGGTCGCCGCGATTCCGGAGGGGCTGCCCGCGCTGGTCACCATCACGCTCGCACTCGGCGTGCAGCAGATGGCCCGCCGCAACGCCATCACCCGGCGCCTGCCCGCCGTCGAGGCGCTCGGCTCGGTGACCGTGATCTGCTCGGACAAGACCGGCACGCTCACCAAGAACGAGATGACCGCGCGCTCGGTGCGCACCGCGGCGCGCGAATACGACGTCGTGGGCACGGGCTACGAGCCGGTCGGGGCGATCATGCGCGCGGGGGCGCCGGCCGCGGCATCCGCCAACCCCGACCTGCTCGCGCTCGCCGAGGCGGTCGCGGTGTGCAATGACGCACGGGTCGTCGGCGCAGAGGGCGACTGGCGCATCATCGGAGCGCCCACGGAGGGGGCGCTCGCGGTGCTCGGGCTCAAGGCAGAGGTCGACGCGGGGGCATGGCGGCGCGAGGCCGAGGTGCCGTTCGACTCGGAGACCAAGTACATGGCGGTGCTGGCGCGCGGCGGCGCAGGGGAGGCATACGTCTTCCTCAAGGGTGCGCCAGACCGCGTGCTGCCGCGTGCGAGCACGCAGACGCAGCCCGACGGCTCGTCCGCGCCGATCGACCTCGAGCACTGGCAGCGGCAGATCAGCGAGCTCGGGCAGCGCGGCCTGCGCGTGCTCGCGGCTGCGCGGCGGCGGGCGGCGCCTGCGCAGAGCGCGCTCTCGCACGACGATCTCACGGGCGGCTTCGAGTTCATCGGCGTGGTCGGCATCGTCGACCCGCCGCGCCCCGAGGCGATCAACGCGATCGCGACCAGCCACCGGGCGGGCGTCGCCGTGAAGATGATCACGGGCGACCACCCCGACACGGCGCTGTCGATCGCGCGCGAGATGGGCATCACGTCTGGCGCGGACGCAGGACAGCGCGTCCTCACCGGCGCCGAGCTCGAGGCGATGAGCGACGACGAGCTGCGGGCCATGGCCGCCGACGTCGACGTGTACGCGCGCACGAGCCCAGAGCACAAGATCCGCATCGTGTCGGCGCTGCAGCACGAGGGCGAGGTCGTTGCGATGACCGGCGACGGCGTCAACGACGCGCCGGCGCTGACGCAGGCCGACGTCGGCGTCGCGATGGGCCTCAAGGGCACCGAGGCGACCAAGGAGGCCGCCGACCTCGTGCTCACCGACGACAACTTCGCGACCATCGAGCGGGCCGTCGAGGAGGGGCGGCGGATCTACTCGAACATCCGCAAGTCGATCCTGTTCCTGCTGCCGACGAACGGCGCGCAGGCCCTCGTGATCCTGATCGCGGTGCTCGTCGGGGCGACGCAGCTGCCGCTCGAGCCGGTGCAGGTGCTCTGGATCAACATGGCGACCTCGGTGACCCTGTCGCTCTCGCTCGCCGGGGCGGGCGCCGAGCCCGGGCTCATGGACCAGCCGCCGCGCGGCAAGAACGCGCCGCTGCTCGACGCCCGCATGGGCGTGCGCATCGGCGTCGTGTCGCTGCTCATCGGCGCCGCGACGCTGTTCACGTTCTATTTCGAGATCGGCTATGGCGAGACGCTCGCCCAGTCGCAGACGACCGCGGTCACGACGCTCGCGCTGTGCCAGCTCGCGTATCTGTTCAGCTGCCGCTTCCTCGACCAGTCGAGCCTCACGCTGGCGGTGTTCCGCGGCAACAGGGTCATCTACATCTCGGCCGGCGCGCTCATCGTGCTGCAGCTCGCGTTCGTATATCTGCCGTTCATGCACGACTGGTTCGGCTCGGGCCCCATCGACTGGCATCAGTGGGGGCTGTCGGCGCTGCTCGCGATCGTCATCTTCCTGCTCGCCGAGGTGAACAAGCGGCTGACGCGCAGCATCGGCGACCAGGGGGTGCAGCGATGAGCGAGCGGATGCCTGGGGCAGACCGGCCCGAGCCGCAGCCGGCGGGTTCGCCGCAGCCGTCGGCGCCGACGCCGGCCGAGCCGGAGGGCGGCGCGCCGCAGCCGCCGGCGAAGCATCCGCTCGGTCGCCGCCTGCGCTGGACACTGATCGGAACCGTCGTCGCCGCGCTGGTGCTCGGCGCGGCGGGCGGCGCGGGCACCGCGCTCGCCCTGCACGGCACGGGCGCGGTGAGCGCGAACGCGTCGACGGCGTCGGGGTGCGACACGGTGCATATCGCCCGTACCGTCCTGCCCACCGTGGTGACGGTGTCGACCGTCAGCGCGAGCGGAGCGAGCGGCGTCGGCAGCGGCGAGGTGATCAGGGCGAACGGCTACATCGTCACGAACAACCACGTCATCTCGTCCGCAGCCGACGGGGGCGAGATCTCCGTGACGTTCTCGAACGGAGCCACGCTGCCGGCCGAGCTCACGGGTCGCGACCCCCGCACCGACCTTGCGGTGCTCAAGGTCGACGCGAACCGCAGCCTGCCGGTGCTCACGTTCGCGAACTCCGATCGCGTCGTCGTCGGGCAGCCGGTGGTCGCCCTCGGCGCTCCTCTCGGACTGTCCAGCACGGTGACGTCGGGCATCGTCAGCGCCCTCGACCGCAACGTGCCCGTTCCGAGCGACGGTGGCACGACGACGGTCCTGCAGGGCGCGCTGCAGACCGACGCCTCGATCAACCCCGGCAACTCGGGCGGTGCGCTCGTCGACTGCCGCGGTCGGCTCATCGGCGTCAACACGGCGATCGCAACCGTGCCGAACGAGGCGGGCCAGGGCGGTGGCGGCAGCGTCGGCATCGGCTTCGCGGTGCCTGCGAACCTGACCGCGCTCATCGCGACGCGGATCATCAGGGGCGAGCCGCTCGGCCACGCCTACGTGGGCATGCAGGTGGCCCCGGTCACGACGCAGAGCGGTCAGCCCGTCGGCCTGTTCGTGCAGGCGGTCTCCTCGGACGGCCCCGCCGAGGCGGCCGGGCTGCAGGTCGGCGACATCATCACGCACGTGCAGGGCCACCGTGCCACGGACCTTTCGTCGATCTCGGCGCTCGTGTCGACGGCGCAACCAGGTGACCGGGTCTCGGTCACGTATGTGCGCGACGGTTCGTCGCACGACACGACGATCACGTTGGGGACGCAATGACCGGTGACCTCGAGCCCGTGCGCATCACGCTGGTCGGCGGGCCGACCGTGCTCATCGAGTACGGCGGCCTGCGGCTGCTGACCGACCCGACCTTCGACCCGCCGGGTGAGCACCCGATCGGGCCCGGCCGGTCGCTGACCAAGCTGACGGGGCCGGCGGTCGCGGCATCCGCCCTGGGGGTCATCGATGCCGTCCTGCTCTCGCACGATCAGCATCCCGACAATCTCGACGATGCGGGCCGCGCGCTGCTCGCGCGGGTGCCGCAGGTGATCACGACGGATGCCGCGGCCGGTCGCCTCGACGTCGCGGACACGGTCGTGCTCGACCCGTGGCACCACGTCGAGCTCGCCCGGCCGGGTGGCGGGGTCGTCACGGTGCATGGCACGCCTGCGGTGCACGGGCCGACGGGGTTCGACGCGTCGTCGGGGCCGGTGATCGGCTTCGTGCTGGCGGCCGAGGGGCTGCCGACGATCTACGTCAGCGGCGACAACGCGTCGCTGCGGGTCGTCGACGAGGTGGCCGACAACCTGGGGCCGATCGACGGCGCCGTGCTGTTCTGCGGGCGCGCCCGCACCGCACGCCTCGACGCGTACCTGACGCTCGGCGGGCGGAAGGCGGCGCGGGCGGCCGCGCTGCTCGACCCGGTCTGGGTCGTGCCCGTGCACGCGGAGGGCTGGGCGCACTTCACGGAGGGCGTCGCCGAGGTGGTCGAGGCGTTCGACGACGCGGACCTCGGCCACCTGCTGCGCGTGCTCGACCCGGGTGAGACGGTCGAGCTCGAGGCGTAGACCGCGCATCCGCCCCGCCGAACCCGGGTACCTGCCGGGCATGGCCGCCCGACCGTCCGCGTGGCGCTACGCGCTGCGCCGCACCATCCATGTGCTGCTCGTCGAGCGCGTCGTCGACATCGCCGGCACGCTCGCGTTCTTCAGCGTGCTGTCGATCTTCCCGGCGCTGCTCGCCGTGTTCGGCATCTTCGGGCTCGCGGGCGAGGGCCGGCGCACCGCCGACGCCGTGGTGGCGTTCGCCGATGGGATCGCGCCGAACGATCTGGTCGCGCCCTTCCGCCAGGCCATCGAGCACCTCGCGGGGCTCGGCGGCGCCGGTGCCGGCCTCGGCACCGCGGTGGGTGTGCTCGTCGCCCTCTGGACGGCCTCGCGCTATGTCGCTGCGTTCGGTGGCGCGCTGAACCGCGTCTACGGGGTGCAGGAAGGACGCAGCTATCCGAAGTACCGGCTCTCGCAGCTGGCCATCACGATCGCGATCGTGTGCCTCGCCGCCCTCGTGCTGTTCGTGCTGCTCTTCTCCGGGCCGGTGTTCGGCCCGCGTGGCATCGCGAACATCGGCGATCTCGCGTTCGCGGTGTGGTCCGTCGCGCGCTGGGCGATCGCGGCAGCGGCGATGCTCGTGATCGTGGTGCTGCTCTACTGGGGCACGCCGAACATCCGCCAGCCTCGGCTGCGCTGGCTGACCGCAGGCGGCAGCACGGCGCTCGTGCTGATGGCCGCGGCATCCGCCGTTCTCGTGTTCTACGTGTCGCACTTCCCGACGTTCCATCGCGAATACGGAGCGCTCGCCGGGCTGGCCGTCTTCCTCGTGTGGCTGTGGCTGATGAATCTGATGCTGATCTTCGGCGCCGGGCTCGACGTCGAGCTCGAGCGCGTGCGGGAGCTGCGTCTAGGCGAGGACGCCATGCGGCAGATCCGCCTGCCCCTGCGCGACGACCGCCGGATCGCGCGCCTGCGCCGCCGGGACAATGCCCTGGCGGCGCAGGCGGTGCGGTTCCTACCGACGAGGTACGACGCTGCGGACGCCGGGCAGCACCCCGTCGAGAGCGCGCGCGACGTGCACGTTGGTCGTCACGACACGAGTGCGGCCGCCGACCTGGTCGACGATCGCCGTCACCCGTAGCGCGCGCACGTCCCCCGTCGGCGCAGCGAGCAGGAAGCGCTTCACGCCGCGCCCCTCGACCGCACCGAGCAGCTCGAGGCCCTCGATCCGGTCGCGGTGCGCGAGTGCGGTGCGGCGGGTCACGGAGTCGAGGAAGAAGAGCGATGCGAGGGATGCCGGCCGCACCCGTGCCGTCACCATGACCGGGCTGTCGTTCTGGTTGTCGATCTCGACCTCGGCGTAGAGGGTGCTGCCGCCCTCGGCGGCCAGGCGCATGGGGCGGACGCGGACGAGGGCATCGCCGAAGACGTCGCCATCGCGCATGCCGATGCGGAACAGGGCGGCGATGGTGCCGAGGGAGAGGGCGGTACAGACAAGAAAGCCAATAATGGTGCTCATGGGATGCCTTGCGATAAGTGGACTGAGTTAGTCGATCCAATATCGAGATTGACTGGCAATCAAGCATCCAATTGCGATAAATTGGCACACATGACACGAGGTCGCATCGGAGCACGGGCACTGCGGGATCTGCTGGGGGACTGGCGTAGCGACGCGCCCGCATACGAGTCGCTGTCGGACCGGGTTCGGCTGCTGCTGCTCGACGGGCGCATCTCGACGGGGATCCGCCTGCCAGCGGAGCGCGAGCTCGCCGAGTCGCTCGAGCTGAGCCGCACGACCGTCGCCGCCGCCTATCGTCGGCTGCGCGAGGCCGGGTTCGCCGCGAGCGTGCAGGGGTCGGGCACGACGACGCAGCTGCCGCACGGCCGCCCCGGCCTGCCGGCGGTGACCGGCACTCTGATCGGATTCACGCACGCGTCGCTGCCCGCGACGAAGCTGCTGTCGACCGTGCTCGACGACGAGCTGCTCGACGACTACCGCGGTCACTTCGGAACGCTCGGCTACGACGGCATCGGCCAGCCCGAGCTGCGGGCGGCCATCGCCGACTGGTACGGGCGGCGCGGCCTGCCGACCGACCCCGACCAGATCGTCGTGACGACCGGCTCGCAGAGCGCGATCTTCCTCGCCGCGAAGGCGCTCGTGAACCGCGGCGACCGGGTATGGGCCGAGAGCCCGTCGTACCCGAACGCGTACGACGCGCTGCGCGACGCGGGCGCGCGGCTCATCACGACACCGGTGACCGTCGAGGACGGGTGGGATCTGACCTCGCTCGAGGCCGTCTTCCAGCGGTCTGCGCCGACCGTCGCCTACACGATGCCCGACTTCCAGAACCCGACCGGGCGCTCGATGTCGGTGCACGACCGCGAGCGCTTCCTCGAGGCGGCCGCCGCAGCCGGCACGATCGTGATCGCCGACGAGGCGACGAGCGAGATGGACATCGACCGGCGCGCCGTGCTGCCGCCGATCGGCACGCTGGCCGACGCGCACGGTGCCGAGGTGGTGCTCATCGGCTCGGCGAGCAAGCAGATCTGGGGCGGCCTGCGCATCGGGTGGCTGCGGGCGACGCCTCAGCTCGCGCGGCGCATCGCGACCCACCGCGGTTCGAGCGACCTCGCTGTTCCCGTCTTCGAGCAGCTCGTGGTGTCGCGCCTGCTGCCGCGCTCGGCCGAGATCGCCGAGGAGCGCCGTGAGCAGTTGCGCGCAGGGCGCGAGACGGCGCGCACGGCAATCGCCGAGCTGCTGCCGGACTGGACCTTCCCGCCCCGCCTGGAAGGCGGACTCGCCGCCTGGGTGAACCTCGGCGCGCCGGTCAGCTCGCAGCTCGCGCTCGCCGCGCACGCACGCGGGCTGCTCGTGGCGGCGGGCCCGCGCTTCGGAATGGACGGCGCGTTCGAGCGCAATCTGCGGATTCCGATCGCGGCAGACCCCGAGAACCTGCAGCGCGGCCTCGAGGTGATCGCCGAGCTCTGGCCTTCTGTGAACCGGCTGGCCCGCCCCGAGTTCGAGAGCTACGCGGGCACGGTCGCCTGACCTCGGTCGTCACAAAGTCGCGCATTCATGTGGCATCGGCCGACTTCGTGGCGACCCGACGCGGTGCGCGACGACAGGTCGTCGGAAAGTCGCGCTGCGAGGGCGATTTCGGCGAATAAGTGACGACCGGGCCGTGGCGGGTCAGTGACCGTCGCCATGGCCGCCGCCCGGGCCGCCGGGGCCGGGGGCCGGGCCGGGATCAGAACCGGGACCCGGCTGGGCGGGTGCGGGTGCTGGTTCGGGTGCGGCAGGCGGTGCGCCGGGCGGCGAGGCGGACGGGCTGGGCTTCGGCTTGGGCTTGGGTGCGCCGACGAGCGCAGGGTCGGGGGCGGGCAGCGGGTTCCCGCCGAATGCCGCGTCGAGCACGGGCAGCAGTTCGTGGCCGATCGAGAACTTCACCGTGTAGCCGGTCGTGCCTTTGAGCAGGCCGTAGTGCTCCAACCCGACGTGGCCGCTCGCATTGCCTACCCAGATCGCCGTCGTGTAGTTCGTCGACGAGGTGACCAGCCAGTTCTGCTCGTCGCCGTCGGTGGTCCCGGTCTTGGCGAACAGGGGCACACCGTCGTTCGGGGCCGCGCTCGCCGCGGTCCCGCCCGGCTTGAGCACCGACTGCAGCGCGTACTCGACGGTGTTGGCGACGTTCGAGGGGATGCTCGTGCTCGGCGTGCACTGCGAGCCGGTGAACGGCACGTTCTTGCCGGTGTCGTCCACGATCTTCGTCACGGCGACGGGGGTGCAGACGGTGCCGCCGTTCGAGAAGCCGGCGTATGCCTCGGCCATGTCCAGAGGGGAGAGCTCGTTGGTGCCGAGGATCTCCGACGGGCCCTCTTTGAACTCCCAGTCGGGATCGGCCATGTGGATGCCCATCGAGAACGCGTCGTTCGCGATCGCGCACAGGTCGAGCTGCATGCCCATGTGGGCGAAGGCGGTGTTGATGGACTCGGCCGTCGCCTGCTGCACGGTCATCGCGGCGGGCACCTGCTCGTTGTCGTTGTTCTGCACCGACCAGACCTGCCGGCCGCTGCCGATGTTCCAGCAGCTGTTGTGGAAGGCCGAGAAGGAGAAGCTTCGCCCCGTGGTCGAGACCGACTGGCTGAGCGTGTGTCCGGACTTGAGCCATTCGGCGAGGGTGAACGCCTTGAAGGTCGAACCGGTCTGGAATCCGGTCGATCCGCCATAGCCTTCGTCTGCGTTGTAGTTCACGCTCGTCGCTCCGGGCTGGGCGCTGTTGCTGAAGTCGGTGTTCTGCACCATCGTGATGATCTGTCCCGTGCCGGGCTGGATCGTCACGTCAGCCCCTCCGAGATCCACCCCCGGGGAAGACTTCGGGACGTAGTCGCTCAGCGCCTTCTGCGCGGAGGTCTGCAGGTCGAGCCGCAGGGGGGTGTGGATCTGCAGCCCGGCCGTGTTGAGCAGCGCCGCGCGATCGGCCTGGGTCTTGCCGAGCGCCGGGTCGGCGAGCAGCTCGTCGCGCACGTACGAGCAGTAGTAGGCGGCGTCGAACTGCGTCGCGGCCGCGCAGCCGGATGCCTGCGGGGTGATCGCCGGCGTGATCGGCGTCTTCAGCGCGTCGTCGTACTGCGCCTGTGAGATCGAGTCATGCGTTCGCATCTTGCCGAGCACGTAGTTGCGCCGCTCGAGTGTCAGCGCATAGCCGTTCTTCGCCCCGTTGGCCGCGTTGCCCGGCTGGTCGATGCGCAGGTTCGACGGGTTGTTGAGGATCGCGACGAGGGTGGCCGCCTGCGCGACGGACAGGTGCGCGGCATCCGTGTTGAAGTAGTACTTGGCTCCGGCCTGCACGCCGTACACCGTGCCGCCCAGCCCGACGATGTTGAGGTAGCCCGTGAGCACCTGCGCCTTCGAGTACTGCCGGTCGACGGCCGACGCATATCGCATCTCCTGCAGCTTGCGCTCCGGCGTGATCTCGATCGCCTTGTGGTAGCAGCTGTCGATCGCCTTCTTCGTCGCGAGCTGCTCGCACTCCTGCACGAGCACGTTCTTCACGTACTGCTGCGTGATCGTCGACCCGCCCTGGATGTTGGCGCCGTGCCCGAACGTCGTCGCGAGCGTCGCGCGGATCGTGCCGATGATGTCGACGCCGCCCTCGTCGTAGAAGCGCGGGTCCTCGGTGTCGATCGCCGCGTCCTTGATGGTCTGCGAGATCTGATCGGGGTCGACGTCTACGCGGTCCTGCGAGTAGAAGGTCGCGATGGGCTGCTCGTGGCCCTGCCCGTCGGTCTGCGCGTACAGCGTGCTGATCTGCTGCGGGGTGTCGATCTTGAGGTAGTCCGGCATCGCGAAATAGGTGCCGAGCGTGCCTTGCACGCCGTCCGAGCCGATCACCGCGAACGGCGCGAGCGTGGCCGCAGCAAGCACCCCCGCCACCGCTGCAGCGATGACGAAGCCGATCAGCGCACCGAATCGACCGAGTATCCCCATTGCTTCGACCCTATGCATGTCCCGCGTGCGAGAGGTACCCCTTTCAGCGCCTTCATCACCGCGACAGGATGAAGACATGTCGTTCCCCGCTCTCGCCGAAGCCGTTCTGATCACCCGCGCCGGCGGGCCCGAGGTCCTCGAGGTGCGCGAGGTGCCGGTCGTGGCGCCGGGGCCGGGCGAGGTGCTCGTGCGCGTGCGCGCGGCCGGGGTGAACCCGGTCGACACGAAGATCCGCAAAGGCACGCGTGGCGAGATCACCGAGCCGAAGAGATTGGGGTCGGATGCCGCGGGCGAGGTCGTCGCGGTCGGCGACGGTGCGTCGTTCGAGGTCGGCGACGAGGTCATCGGCTGGGGCCAGCCCGGCACCTACGCCGAGTACGTCACCGGTCCCGCCGCGAAGTGGACGCCGAAGCCGCCCGCAGTGAGCTTCGCCCAGGGGGCGGCGCTCGGCGTGCCGGCATCCACCGCCTATCAATGCCTGAAATCGGCGGGCCTCGCACCTGGCGAGACGCTGCTCGTGCACGCGGGCGCGGGCGCGGTCGGGCAGGCGGCGATCCAGTACGCGAGGCTCTGGGGTGCGAACGTCGTCGCGACCGCGAGCGAGACGAACCACGACAGGCTGCGTGCGCTCGGCGCGGTGCCCGTGACGTACGGCGACGGGCTGCTCGATCGGGTGCGTGCGGTCGCGCCGCAGGGCATCGACCAGGTGCTCGAGGCCGCCGGGACGCTCGACGCGATCGGCGCGTCGCTCGCCCTCGTCGCCGACCGCGCCCGCATCGTCGAGATCGTCGTGCCGGGCTGGGCCGCAGAATACGGCGTCACCGTGTTCAGCGGCGGGCTGCCCGGGTCGATGACGCCGGAGGCCAACGCGCTGCGCGACGAGGCGATCCCGTACACGGCCGGGCTCTTCGCCGACGGCCGCTTCGCAGTCGAGCTCGCCGAGAGCTTCGCGCTCGCCGATGCGCCCCGCGCCCACGAGCTGATCGAGACCGGCCACCCCGGCGGCAAGATCGTGCTGATCCCCTGACCATGGCAGATGCCCGCATCGTCGCGATCGGCACCGCTGTGCCGCCGTATGTGGTGCCGCAGCGCGCCGCCCGCGAGATCCTGCTCGCGCAGCCCGGGATCGGCAGGGTCGCGCAGCGGCTGATCAGCGCCGCGGTCGACGGGTCGGCGATCGACGAGCGGCACACGGTGATCGCGGAGTTCGCGGGACTCATGGGCGGCGCGGCCGGCATGAGCGGCACGGGGGACGCGAGCCGTGCGGATGCCGCGGCCGGCGCGCCTCCCGTCTTCTTCGACGCCGCGACGTCGCGCCTGCTGCGGCCGACGACGGGTCAGCGCAACGACGAGTACGTGCGCCAGAGCACGCCGCTCGCGCTCGCCGCGGCGCGTTCCGCACTGGCATCCGCCCCCGTCACGGCCGCCGAGGTGACGCATGTGATCACCGTGTCGTGCACCGGATTCTTCGCGCCGGGGCCCGACGTGGCGCTGGTGCGCGGGCTGGGGCTCAGGTCGGATGCGCGCCGCCTGAACATCGGGTTCATGGGCTGCCACGGCGCGTTCCCCGCACTGCGTGCCGCCGTCGACGCCTGCCGCGCCGACCCGGCGGCCGTCGTGCTCGTCGTCTGCGTCGAGCTGTGCACCCTGCACCTGCGCTCATCGGAGGACCCGGACCAGATCATCTCCGGCTCGGTGTTCGCCGACGGGGCGGCAGCGGCCATCGTGGCCTCGCACCCGCGCGCCGGGCTCCGCATCGACGCGCTGCACTCTGCGCTGGCCGGGCCCGCGAGCGAGGCGGAGCTCACCTGGACGGTCGGCGACCAGGGCTTCGACCTCGCCCTCAGCACCTACATGCCGAAGCTGCTCGAGCACGAGATCGGGGCTGCGCTCGCGCCGCTCGACCCGGGCGAGAGCTGGTCGCTGATCGAGCACTGGGCGATCCACCCCGGCGGCCGCGCGATCCTCGACCGCTCGCAGCAGGCGCTCGGGCTGTCCGACGAGCAGCTCGCACCGTCCCGCGCCGTGCTGCGCGAGTTCGGGAACATGTCGTCGCCGACGGTGCTGTTCATCCTCGAGCGGGTGCTGCGTACGGCGCGCGCCGGCGAGCGCGTTGTGGCGACCGCGTTCGGGCCCGGCGTCACGGTCGAGTCGGGGCTGTTCACCGTCGAGGGCGGCTCGTGACCTTCGGTGTCCGGGCGCCCGAGCTCGCCGAGATCATGGACGGCCCGTGCGACGAGGCCCGACTGTTCGCGACCTATCGCCACTTCGCGCTCGCCAACCGGGTCGTCAGCGGTTGGCGGCGACTCTATGTGCGGCGGGTGCGGCCTCTGCTGGCGGATGCCTCAGGCGGCACGCGCCTGCTCGATGTCGGGTTCGGCGGCGGCGACATCCCACGCGCCCTGGCGGCGTGGGCGGATGCCGACGGGCTGCGCCTCGACGTCACCGCGATCGACCCCGACGAGCGTGCGCTTCGCTTCGCGCGCGGCGTCGACCGCGGTGGCCGGGTGCGGTACCTCGCCGCGACCTCGCACGAGCTGCTGGGTGCGGGCGAGCGCTTCGACATGGTGGTCTCGAACCACGTGCTGCACCACCTCGCCGACGCGGAACGCGACGCGCTTCTCGCGGACAGCTCGGGCTTCGGGGCGCGGCTTGTGATCCACGACGACATCGAGCGCAGCCGGCTCGCCTACGCGGCCTGGGCCGTCGGGGCGCTGCCGTTCGCGCTCGACTCGTTCGCGCTCGTCGACGGGCTGCGGTCGATCCGGCGCAGCTACACGGAACGCGAGCTCGCGGCGCTGGCGCCCGGCTGGCGGGTGGAGCGGCTGTTCCCGTGGCGGCTCTTGCTGGTGCACGAGGATTGGCGGTGATCGTCGGGGCGGCGCTGGCCGTGGCATCCGTCAGCTATGCCTCGAGCATCACGCTCGGCCTGCTGGTCGCACGCCGCCGGGTGGACTCGAGCGCGTTCCACTGGCTGCATCATGTGCTCTACATCGCGACCTTCGTGCTCGCCGCTGCCGCGATCGCCGCCGGGCTCTGGCGCGTGCCGCCCGTGGGGTGGATCCTGCTTCCTGTGGTCGTCCCGTTCGCGCTGATCCCGTTCGTCGGGACGCGCGGGCCGCAGCATCCGATCACCGGTCTCGTGCCCGCACCGTTCTACATCGCCGCGGCCGTCGCGCTGCTCGCTTAGGAGGAAGACGTGGAGTTCCTTGACGTGGTGCGGCGCCGCAAGACGACGAACGGGCCGTTCCTGCCGGACCCGGTGTCGGAGGAGCATCAGCGGCTCTTGATCGAGGCGGCCGGCCGCGCGCCGAGCCAGCTGAACAGCCAGCCGTGGCGCTTCGTGCTCGTCGAGGACCGTGCGACGATCGAGCAGATCGCCGAGATCAGCGGCACGAGCATGACGACGGCGATGTCGAACGGCACCTTCTTCGAGCGGTACAAGCCGTATTTCCGGTTCTCGCAGGCGGAGATGAATGAGAAGCGCAGCGGGATGCTGTTCGACAAGCTGCCCGCGCCGCTGCGCCCGTTCACCTCGCAGGCGTTCACGCCGCGCGGCCAGAAGCTGATGAACCTGCTGCGTGTGCCGCAGACGCTGGGGGACGAGAACCGGAAGCTCGTCGCCGGCTCGCCGCTGCTCATCGGCGTGATGCTCGACCGCAGCGAGAACCGGCCGGGCGAGCTGTCGTCGTTCTACTCCGTGTTCAGCATGGGCGCCGCGATGGAGAACATCTGGCTGACGACGGTCGAGCTCGGCATGGGCATCCAGTTCATCTCCTTCCCGATGGAGGCGCCGGGGCAGTGGGAGCGCATCGTGTCGCTGTTGCACGTGCCGGATTCGTTGGAGCTCATGGCCGTGTACCGGCTCGGCTACGTGCCGGAGCACGCCCGGCGCCCGGCCATCGACTGGACGTCGCACGAGCGCAAGCTGCCGTCGCAGTTCGTGTTCCGCGAGACGTGCGAGACGCCGCAGCAGGGGTGGGACGCGCCGGCTGGTCCCTGAACGCCGTGCGCGGGTGAAACGCCGCGTGCGCGGGTGAAACGCCGCCCGCGGAAGCGACGTTTCACCCGCGCACGCGTCACCCGCCGATCTTCGGCTCGACGCGCTGGCCGCCGCCGAAGCCGCCGCCCCCGAGGCCGCCGGTGCCTCCACCGAAGGTGCGTGCGCCGCCGAGCCCGCCGGTCGCCCCACCGCCGAAACGCCCCGTGCCCGTCTGCGTGCTGTCGCTCGAGACCGTCGACGACAGATCGGCGAGGATCACCTGGTCGCCGGCGGACAGCCCGCTCGTGATCTGGGTGCGGTCCGAGCCGATCGCGCCGACCTTCACCTGGCGCGCGACCGCCTTGCCGCCCGCGAGCACATCGACCGAGTACGTGTTGCCCGCGCCGAGATGCACGGCAGAGCTCGGCACGGTGAGCACAGCGCTCGCCTTGGCGACGTCGACGGTGAGGCGGGCGGATGCCCCGTTCAGCAGCCCGCTGCCCGAGCCCGCGAGCGCAAGCGTCACGTCGTAGGACGGCGTCGACGAATCCGTCGCCGTGTTCAGGAACCCGATCGCCGTGACCTTTCCGGTCAGCGCACCCGAGACGCCCGACACGTTGACGGTCGCGCTCTGGCCGACCTTGAGCGGGCCGAGCGCGGTGGCGGTGACGGCGGTGTCGACGATCCAGCCGCTGTCGCCGATGACGCTGATGACCTGGCTGGTCGACTTCGCGGTGACGGATGACCCGGCCGACACCCCCACGGCCGCGACCGTTCCTGCGATCGGGCTGGTCAGTGTGGCGAGGCTCACGTTCTGCTGCGCGACCGCGAGATTGGCCTGAGCAGAGGCGAGGGATGCCTGGTCCGCGACGATCTGCTCGGCGGATGCCGGTGTCGTGGTCTTCCCCGAGGTGCCGGTCGCGCCGCTCGACCCGGAGCCGCTGCGGCTCGCGCCGTTGCTCTTCGAGTCGGAGGAGCCCGACATGCCGCTCGTGCCTTCGCCACTTCCGCTGGGCGCCTTGCCCGAACCCGAACTTGGACCGTTACCCGAACCCGAACCCGAACCCGAGCCGGAGCTCGGCTGCGAACCCTGCGCGGGCTGCGTCGGCGTCGACGTCGCGACCGCGTTCGCGTCGTTCTGCAGTTTGGTCACGGCATCGTCGAGCGTCGTCTTGGCGTCGTCGATCTTCGTGCTGAGGTCGGAGAGCGCCGTGAGGTCGGTCGTCAGCTGCGTGAGCGCCGAGGAAGTCGACGGGCTCGCGCCGCCCGTCGCAGCTGCCGCGAGCGCTGCCGCGACCTGGCTCTTGCAGGTGGTGAGGTCAGTGCTCGCCTGAGAGACGTCCTGATCGTTGGCGAACGCCGCGCACTCGGTTGAGGCGCCGAGCCCGGTCAACGCCGTCTGCAGCGCGGTCAGCTGCCCCTGCGCGTCCGCGGTCAGCGCCTCGACTCCGCTGCTGCCGGTGAACAGGTCGATCAGGGCGCTCTGAGCGCTCTGGACGGCCGCGATGTCGGCGCTGAGGTCGGTCGAGCCGCTCGGCGCCGCCGCCGCGACGAAGGTCCCGAGTGCGAGGCCGTCGCTGTCGGCATCCGTCGTACTGGCCGCGCTCGCCGTCGTCGAGCTCGACGTCGTGCTGCCCGTCTGCGAGGCGAGGTCGTCGTTGAGCTTCTGCTGCGCCGTCGTGACCGACTGCTGCGACTGGGTCACCGTGTCGTTGAGCATCGAGGTGTCGAGCGTTGCGAGCGTCTGCCCGGCGGTGACCTTGTCGCCGACCTTCACGTCGACGGCCGACACCGTGCCGGAGACCTGGAAGGCGCGGTCGGCCCGCGTGGCCGAAGCGACGGTGCCGGCGAGGGATGCGGTCTGCGTCACATCCCCCTTCTCGGCAGACGCGACGCGGAAGCTCGGGCCATGCGGGCGCAGGGCGGCCCATGCGCCGCCGCCGCCGGCGAGGCAGAGGGCCACGCCGATCGCGACGCTCGCCGTGATCACGCGCCGCCGGCGCGTGCTGCGCATGCGCCGGGCGTCAGCCATTGGTGGTGCCGCTCTGCGAACCGGTGCCGCTGGTGCCGCCGTTGCCGCCGCGCTGGCCGCCGCCGAAGCCGCCGCGCCCGCCGAAGCCGCCGAACCCGGTGGTGCAGCTGCCGTTCACCGGCGCCGAGACGGTCAGCGCCGTCGCGGCCACGGTGCCAGAGTCGTCCGCCTTGCCGCGAGCCACCACGCACTGGCCGACGACGAGATCGGATGCCGCACCCGACTGCGTCTCGCTGTACTTCGTCGACGAGTCCACCGTCACGGACTTCGAGGCGGTCTTCTGCGTCTGGAAGTCGAGCGCGTTCACGGTGATCGTCGAACCGCTCACCGCGGTCACCTGGCCGGTCGTCGGCGCGACGAAGTCACCGCCGCGGAAGCCACCCGACGGGGCGCCCGAGGGACGGCCGCTCGGCCTGTTGCTCGGCCTGTTGCTCGGGCGGTCGGTGGGGCGCGCACCGCCCTGCCCGCCAGAGAACCCGGTGGTGCAGCTGCCGTTGGTCGGCTGCGAGATCGAGACACTGGTCACCGCGGCATCCGCCGAGCTCGAGCCTGAACTCGAACCAGAGGACCCGGACCCGCTCGTGCCGCCTGCCGGCATCGTGGTCGCAGTGACGCAGGACCCGACCGTCACGGCCGAGAGGTCGACGCTCACGGTCTTCGTGATCGCCGTCGACGACGAGTACGACACCGCGGTCTGCGACGACGAGTCCTGCACCTGCAGCGTCGTGCCGTCGATCGCAGCGATCTGGCCGACGGTCCCGCCGCCCGCGCCGCCGAATCCGCCGCGCTGGCCGCCGCCCTGCGCCTGCGACTGGCCGCTGCTCGGCGACTTCGCCGATGCGCCCGTCGAGGCGTGCGAGCCGCACCCGGTCAGCACGAGCGCCGCGCCGATCGCGAGCGCTGCGGTGGAGGTGATGATGGAGAGCTTCTTCATGTTCCGATTCCTCAAGATTCCTGAGCGCTACTCGGTGCGCAGTGCGTCGATGGGGGCGAGCCGCGCCGCCCGGGTGGCGGGGTACACGCCGAAGACGAGCCCGATGCCGATGGCGACGACGAGCGAGACGCCGATGGCCACGCCCGAGACCTCGACGGACGAGCCGATCAGTCCCGGCAGCACAAGCGCCGCCACGATGCCGAGGGCGGCGCCCACGATCCCGCCGGTGAGCCCGAGCGTGCCCGCCTCGACCAGGAACTGGTTCCTGATCGCCCCGGGCGGGGCGCCGAGCGCCTTGCGCAGGCCGATCTCGCGGGTCCGCTCGGTGACCGACACCAGCATGATGTTCATCACGCCGATGCCGCCGACGAGCAGCGACAGCGCGGCGATGCCCGTGAGCAGGATCGTCAGCGTGCGCGCCACCGAGGTGGCGGTCGACACGAGCGAGTCCTGGCTCGAGATCGTGAAGTCGGCGTCGCTCGACGCGCTGATGCCGTGCCGGTTCAGCAGCACCGACTTCGCCTCTTGATAGGCGGCGGGCAGCGCATCCGCCGATCTCGCCTGCAGGTAGACCGTCGAGACCGAATTCGCCTGCGATCCGCCCACGAGGTTCGCCGCCATCGTCGACAGCGGCACGATCGCCGTGTCGTCGAGGTTGCTGGTCGAGTTCGAGCCGGAAGAGGCGAGCACGCCGACCACCTGGAAGCTCTGCGAGTCGATCGTCACGGTCTGGCCGACCACCTCGGTGAAGCCGAACAGCTCCTGTGCGGTCTCAGAGCCGAGCACGACGACGGATGCCTGATCCGACTCGTCCTTCGCGGTGATGAACGACCCCGTCTGAACCGTGCGCGCGCGCACGCCGAGGTAGGCGGGCGTCGCGCCGACGACGGTCGTCGTCCAGTTCGTCGACCCGGCGGTGAGCTCCTGTGACGACGACTTCTCGGCGTCGACGCCCTTGATGTCCGGTGCGTTCACCTTCGAGGCCAGCGCGTCCGCGTCGGCTTCCGTCAGCGTCGAGCCGGTGCCGAAGCCACCGCGCACCCCCGTCGACGAGGTCGATGAGCCGGGCGAGACGATCAGCAGGTTCGAGCCGAGCGACGAGATCTGGCTCGACACGTCCTTCTGGGTACCGAGGCCGAGACCGACGGTCAGAATCACCGCGGCGATGCCGATGAGGATGCCGAGCACCGTGAGCGCCGACCGCATCTTGTGACTGGCGATCGCGAACCAGGAGGTCCGCATCGTCTCGACCCAGTTCATGCGCTCGCCTCTTCGGCGGTGATCAGCCCGTCGCGCACGTGCACCGTGCGTCGAGCACGCGCGGCGACGTCGTGCTCATGGGTGATCAGCACGATCGTGCGCCCGCTCGCGTGCAGCTCGTCGAACAGCCCGAGCACCTCCTCCGTCGAATGCGAGTCGAGGTTTCCCGTCGGCTCGTCGGCGAGGATCATCGTCGGCTCGGTCACGAGCGCGCGCGCCACCGCGACGCGCTGCTGCTGGCCGCCCGAGAGCTGGCCCGGCTTGTTGTCGATGCGGTCGCCGAGGCCCACACGCTCGAGCGCGGCGACGGCGCGCGCCCGCCGCTCGTCGCGGTGCACGCCGGCGTACATCATCGGCAGTTCGACGTTCCGCCACGCCGAAAGGCTCGCGAGCAGGTGGAACTGCTGGAACACGAAGCCGATGCGCCGATTGCGCACGGAGGCGAGCTCGGCCTCATCGAGGTCCTCGACGTTCTCGCCGGCCAGCAGGTACGAGCCGCTCGTCAGCGTGTCGAGGCAGCCGAGGATGTTCATGATCGTCGACTTGCCGCTGCCCGACGGGCCGACGACCGCGACGTACTCGCCCTCGGCGATCGACAGGTCGATGCCACGCAGCGCCTCGAACTCGATCGAGCCGGTCTTGTAGGTCTTCCGCGCCTCCGCCAGCTTGATGACGGGCTCACTGCTTCCCGGCGCGCGGAATGAGGGCAGGACGGATGCCTGGCTCATCGGTTCCCCGCCCCGGTGTCGCTGCCGCTGCCACCGCCGCGCTGGAAGCTGCCGGTCGTTCCGGTGCCCGTGCCGCCGCCGGTGCCGCCGAAGCCACGGCCGCCGAAGCCCGTGCCGCCGGTGCCCCCGAACCCGGAACCGCCGGTACCGCCGAAGCCGCCGGGGAACCCGGTGCCGCCGCCGAAGCCGGTGCCGCCCGTGCCGCCGCGCGTGCCGCCGGTTCCCGTGGTGCCGGTGCCGCCGGTCGTGCGGCGCGCAATCTTCAGCACGATCTTGTCGCCGGCCTTGAGCCCGTCCGTGATCTGCACGTACTGGCCCTGCTGGATGCCGGTCGTGACCGTCTGCTGCACGTTCTTGCCGTCCACGACCTTCGTCACGGTCGATTTCCCGTTCGACTGCGTCACGGCGAGGGACGGCACGGCTATGGCATCCGTCACCTTCTTGTAGATCACGTTCGCCGTGACGGAGACGCCGTCATAGAGGCTCTGCGGCGTTCCGGTCACCTGCACGTCGACGGGGTAGGTCGCAGCACCCGAGCTGGTCGAGGGCAGCAGCCCGATCGAGCTGACCGTGCCGAAGAACGACGGGTTCTCCGTGGTCGAGAGCGTGACCTGGTCGCCGGTCTTGAGGTTCTTCACCTGGGCTGCGGCGACGCTGATCTCGGTCGTCCACGAGTCGGTTCCGGTGATCTCGAACGCACCGCTCGAGCTCGATGAGCTGCTGCTCGAGCCGCTCGTGCTCCCGGTGCCGGTGCTCGATGACCCGCTGCGGGACGAGCCGGAGCCTGAGCTCCCCGAGCCCGACGCGCTGCTTCCGGAGCCGGAGCTCGACGCGGATGACCCGGTCACCGAGTCGCCGACGGCGACGTTCACGGCGGTGACGAGCCCGGCGACGGGCGCGGTGAGGGTGGTGCCGTTCACTTCGTTCTGTGCTGAGGTGACGGATGCCTGCGCGACGCTCACCGCCGCCTGGTCTGCGCTGATCTGGGCGGTGTCCGCGGCCGAGCCGGTGCTCGAGGCCTGGTCGGAGGCGAGTTTCGCCTGGTCGCTCGCGAGCGTCGCCTGCGCCGAGGCGAGGTCGGCGTCGGCTTGCGTCGTCGTGACGGTGCCGAGAGTGTCGCCCGCCTTCACGGTCTGGCCCGCCTGCACGCTGACGGCCGTCACCGTGCCGGAGGCGGCGAAGCTCACCTGCTGGTCGACCGTGGGCGAGAGCGTGCCGGTTCCGGACACCGACTGCTGCAGCGTCTGCGTCGAGACGGTGAGGGTCGTCGAGGTGGCGGGCGCCGCGTCGGCGTCGGTCTTGTGTGCGAATCCGAACCACCAGACGGCGGCGCCCGCGACGACGACAACGACGACGGCCGTAATGATCCACGTTCGTGGACGTGTGAGGAGGGCCATCATGTCGCTCACTGTGCTGGGTCGATCTGAGATGGGGAGATCGCCCACCTATGGGCCGGATAAGAACCGGATGCATGCCCGTCAGCACGTAGGCTTCAGCCATGCTCATCGTCCGCGTCGCCGAGATGATCGCCATCTCTGCGCTGGTCGCCGCCGCGTGGGCGGTCATCCGCGCCGCGCGCGAGTCGTTGCGGAATCGCCGCGCGGATCGCCGCCGCTGACCCCTGACGCGCCGCGAGGCTTGCGCCCTCCGCTGGCTGCGCCGCCGGCTCGGCTGCCCGGTCCGCTGGGTTGTGCCGCCGACTCGGGCGACCCGATCCGCTGGGTTGTGCCGCTGACTCGGCTACGCAGCCCGCTCCGGCTGCGCCGCCACGATCTCGTTCAGCGCTGCGATGAACTGCTCGCGGTAGCGCCCGCGCGGGAACGGCACCGGCTTGTCGTGCAGCACTCGCAGCCCGGCTTTCTGCAGGCCGGGCCCGAGCGCGGCGAGGCCCGAGTTGAACGCGATCACGACCCCCTCCGGCTGCAGAGCCGTCGCCCGCTCGATCGCCGACCTCGCGAACCGCGCGGTCAGATGCGGCCGTTCCCCCCGGCTGTACGCACCGACCGGGAACGGGATCGTCTCGATCACGTAGACGCCCTCGTCGCGCAGCCGTGCGAGGTACGGCGTCTTGTCGGCGCCCGCGGGCGGGAACTCGCCGTCGAAGTACACGTCGACGACGGCGCGGAACAGCGGGTCCCAGCTGACGACGTTCGACGAGTAGAAGAACTCGTGCTTCGAACCTGCCGCGAGCTCGGGCGCGGCCTCGTCGATGATCAGCAGCCGAACCTGCTCGGGCCGCCACTGCTCGCGCAACCGCTCGTACCAGGGTGCGTCAGCCATGCGCCTTCACCTCACATCGAACGACAGCCATCTGCTCTCACCACGCCCTTCACTCATGCGCCCTGTCGGGTCGCAACGTCTAGCTGAGCCATCACGCCGGACTTCGAACTCAACGGCACCGGCGGCCGCCCCGGCCAGTGCAGGAAGTAGACAGACCCCTGCCGCGAAATCCGCGCACCGTGATTGTGGACGGTCAGATGATGGAATTTGCAGAGCAGGATTCCGTCTTTCGTCTCCGTCTTCCGGTTCAGCGGGCTCTCGCCCCACGGATTGTCATGGTGCGCCTCGCACTCGCCCGGCGGCCTGGTGCAGCCCGGCCAGCGGCACCCGCCGTCGCGTACCGCCATCGCCCGGCGCTGCTTCGCGGTGAACAGCCGCTGGTCCCTTCCGACGTCTATCGCCGCACCGCTCTCGTCGAACAGCGCCGGTGTGAAGGTTCCGGTGCAGATCGACCGCAGCGCGGCCCTCGCCGACACCGGCTGACCGCCGCCGACCCAGGCTACGCCGGCCGCGTCGCCGGGTGTCGCGTCCTTCGCCTTCCGCAGCTCATCGGTCGTGACGACGATCGAGACGTGCGGCTCGGCCTTCCCGAATGCGCCCGCCGCCGCCTCTGCAGCGACCCCTGCGGCGAAGATGCCGGTGAACTCGTCGACGAGCAGCTGCTCGTTGGTGCGCGGGTCCTGATCGAGTTCCGCCGCTCGCGCGATCTCTTCCTCGGTGCGGAACCTGGGGCCGCCGAGCCGCGGCGAGAGCCGCCTGCTCAGCGGACCCCACAGCGCCGCATCGGTCTCGGGGTCGAGCTCGAGGTCCCACTTCCAGTTCCCGCTGCGCAGCTGCCGCCGCTTGAGCGATCGCGCCTCGAATCGGGCGCTCGCATCGGCGTCGGCGGCCTTCGCGTCGAGGCTCGCACGCACGCGCCCGGCGGCGCGCCCCAGATCTTCCGCGGTCCATTCGGACGCCCATGCCGCGTCGATGAGAGCGAGCGCGGCGTGCCGCCAGTCGTCGGCGAGCCCCGCCGATCGTGGCGAGCCCAGCCCCGAGCGCAGCGCCTCGCTCTGGTCGACCGACAGCCACTCGTTGCGCACGGCGACGGCGATCGGCGCCTCCCACCCGCCGGGGAGCGCCTCGAGCGCGGCGAGATCGCGCGGCCCCGGCTCGGAGCCGGTGACGGGAACCACCGACTCGGCCGTCTCAAGCAACCCGCCGGTGTGCACCAGTTTCCTCGCCTCGGCGATCGACGACCCCGTCAGCTTCTGCACGAACTCCGGCCCGTTCCGCAGGCCGTTCGACTGGGCGAGCCCGGCCGCGCCCAGTTCGCGCGCCGAGCGCCGGTCGATGTCGGTGGCTGCGAGTGAACTGGTCGCAGCCACTTTCCGTGCGAGCGCGCCGAGCTCGGCCATCAACGCAATCACGTCGGGGTCGCGCAGCTGTGCGATCTGCTCGGCGCAGGGCAGCGCGGAGGCGACCACCCTGGTCGCCCCTCGCACCGCCTCAAGCACCGAACTCATGCAAGCAAGATTACCGACCGCCACTGACATTGAGAAGCGAAACATCGAAGGTGTGTACAACTCACAAGGGATCGGCCCTGTGAGCGGGAAGACCTCACAGACGCGACACCACTGAGTAGTCCGCCAACCCGCCGTACACCCCGGCGAGGTGCCCCAGCTTCTCCGGGTTCACCACCCCGTCGATCTCGGCGATCCGCCCCGCGCGCATCGCGAACCCCAGCACGCCCATGAGCCCGCCGCCGCGCGGCAGGTCCGCGATCACCACGACGCCGGGTGCCCCGCCGATCGACGCCGCCTCAAGATGCGCCGGGAAAACCGCCCGCCGCGAGAACGACGCGAACACCTTCGCAACCGCCTGCAGCCCCCGCACCGGCCGTGAGATCGCGAACCCGGGCGGCACCTTCCCGCCACCGTCGCCCGTGAACACCACGTCCGCAGCCAGCAGCTCGACGAACGGCGCGACCTCGCCCTGCTCGCACGCTGCGATGAACCGGTCGACGAGCCTGCTCTGTTCATCGCTGGAGACCTCGTAGCGCGGCATCCGCTCAGATATTCGCGCGCGTGCACGCGACACGAGCTGACGAACGGATGCCTCGCTCGGCCGCTCCAGCGCCCGCGCCGTCTCCCCGTAGGAGAAGTCGAACACGTCGTGCAGCAGGAACGCCGCCCGCTCGGTCGGCGACAGCGTCTCGAGCAGCACGAGGAACGCAAGAGAGAGGTCGTCGGCGAGCTCCGCATGGCCCGAGGCATCCGTCGCCCGTTCAGCCCCGCCATCCACGAGCGGCTCCGGCAGCCATTCCCCGAAATACTGCTCGCGCTGCCGCCGCGCCGAGCGCAGCTGGTCGATCGACAGCCGCGTCGCGACGGTCGTCACCCACGCCTCGGCGTTTGCGGGCGCATCACCCGAGGCGAGCAGGCGTGCAAGCGACTCCTGCGCGATGTCCTCCGCATCGGCGACGGAGCCGAGCATGCGATACCCGACGCCGAACGCGACCCGGCGCAGCTGCTCGGAAGCATCCATCATGCAGCGATCATCTCGCCATGCGCCGCATCGTGCGCGGCCGGCCCGCTGCCCGGAACCGTGAAGCCGGGGTGCCGCAGCAGCCAGCGGCCGAGCCCCAGAATCAGCTCTTTCGAGCGGGCCGCCGCGCGCCCGGTCAGCGCGAGCGACCGCGGCGACTGGTCGCCGTGGAACAGCTGCAGAATGCCGTCCCGCCGCCCGAGGCTGATGCACTCCGCCTGGTAGGAGAACCGCAGAGGCGTGGGCTCGCGCCCGGCGAGCGCGGCCTCGACCGATGCGGCGAGCGGCCCGGTGAGATACGGCGCGATACGCGCGCCCATCGCGAGCGACGGACCCCACGGCCCGGCGATCGCGCCCGCATCGCCCGCGACCCACACCTCCGGGTGCGACACGGAGCGGAACGCCGCATCGGTCAGCGCGCGCCCGCGTGCGTCGACAGCGAGGCCGGATGCTTCCAGCAGGGGGTTCGCGCGGAATCCGCCCGCCCACACCGTGAGCGCAGACGGAACGGACGCGCCCGTCGCCAAAGTGACCGCATCTGCACCCACCCGCGCGACCCGCCCGCGCAGCTGCCGAACCCCGAGCCGGACGAAGGCGCGCGCGAGATGCCGCCGCGCCCGGCTGCTGAGCCACGTCCCGGGCTCGGCGGGGCTCGCGATCGTGACCGCGAGGCGCGGGTGCGTCTCGGCGATCTCGGTCGAGAGCTCGATGCCCGTGAGCCCGCCGCCGACGACGACAACGGCTGAGGCGTCCGGCAGCGCACTCAACTCGCGCGCCAGCCGGCTCACGGCGGCAGGGTCGGTGACGCCGTGCGCGAGCTCGGCGACACCCGGCACGCGTGAACCCGTCAGGTCGACGGAGCTGCCGAGCGTGAGAACGAGCGAGTCGTACGCCACCGACTCGCCGCCTGCGAGCAGCACCGCGCGCCGCAAAAGATCGAGGCCGGTGGCGAACGCGATCCGCAGCTCGACCCCGTCGCCGACGAGCGAGCCCATCGGCAATGCGTCGACGGCCTGGCCGGTCGCCAGCTGATGCCAGCGCGGCCGCTCGTCGAAGGTCTCGTGCGCGGTGATGAGGGTGACGGATGCCTGCCCCGGCCCCACCCGCCGTGCGATCTTCCTGGCGGCCGCGACCCCCACGTACCCGCCGCCGACGACAACGATGCGATATGTGTTCATGCCAGTCCGACGGGCGAGACGGTCGCCGTGTGACAGACCCCGGGCATCAAAGAACCCCGCCGGTCCGACCACCGGCGGGGTGCTCGCTATAGCGTCCCACTTCGGGGGCCGTGCGAACGTCAGGCGACCGCGTTCTTAGCGAACTGTAAGGGAACCCGAGGGAAGCGAGCGGGTCAGACGATGGTCCACTCGGAATCGCCCCCGTCGGCGAGCGCCGCCGACGGCGCGGAGTGCGCGAGCCGCACCGCGATCAACTCTTCGTCGAGCGCGAACCGGCGCGCCCGCTCGTCGGCGCGGGCGGCCTCGCCTGCGCAGCGCTCGGCTTCGGCGTCGAGCCGCCGGGCATCCGTCTCGCGCATTTTCGCGATCTGAGCAGAGCGGGCGGATGCCGCGGCCGCACGCATCCGCCCCGCTTCGTCTCGCTTCTCCTGCTCGATCGCGCGGAAGTCCACCGCCTTGCGCTCTTCCGCGAGACGGTTCTTCCGCTTCAGCATGAGTTCGACTTCGGTGACGGGGGCAGGCATCACCGCGACGGTACCCACGCGTGCGGGGCGTGGCCCGCAATCAGCCCGGCCAGTTACGAAACCCGCACCACGAGCTTCCCGCGCACGTCCCCGTCGATGAGGCGCTGGAATCCGCTCGCGATGTCGTCGAGCGGCACGACCGAGTCGACGTGCGGTCGCACGCCGCTCGCCTCGAGCAGCCGCAGCAGTGCCTCGAACTCGGCGCGTGTGGACCCGGTCGACCCGATCACCGACAGCTGCTGGTAGAAGATGCGGTTCAGCTCGGCCGGCGGCATGTTGCCGGTCGTCGCGCCGCAGGTGACGATCACGCCGCCGGGCTGCAAGGAGCGCAGCGAGTGCGCCCAGGTCGCCTCGCCGACCGTGTCGACGACGATGTCGACCCGCTCGGGCAGGCGCACGCCGTTCTCGAACGTCTCGTGTGCGCCGGCCTCAAGGGCGAAGGCGCGCTTCGCCTCGGTGCGCGCGGTCGCGAACACCCGCGCCCCCGCCGCCCGCGCGAGCGAGATCGCCGCGCTGCCGACCCCGCCCGATGCGCCCTGCACCAGCACCCGGTCGCCCGCCTTCAGTCGCGCTCGCGTGAACAGCATGCGGTAGGCGGTGCCCCAGACGATGCCGAGCGTCGCCGCATCGTCGAAGCTCAGCCAGGTGGGCTTCGGCACGACGCAGGCGTCGGGTACGAGCACGAAGTCGGCGAGCGACCCGTTCACGGTTTCAGACAGCAGCGCGCGACCAGGATCGAGCGTGACGTCGCCGCCGCCCCGGTTCGGGTCGCCGAGCACGGGGTGGATCACGACTTCGTCGCCGGCATCCGTCACCCCGGCTCCATCGCACCCCAGGACCATCGGGATGCGCTCGGCCGGGTGCCCGACGCCGCGCAGGGTCCAGACGTCGTGCGGGTTGAGCGACGCGCTGCGCACACGCAGGCGCGTCCACCCCGGTTTCTCTTCAGGATCAGGGATTTCTCGCAGTGACAGCCCCGACAGCGGGTCTTCCATGCTCTGAGCGACGGCGACAGCAGCGCGCACGGTGTACCTCCCGTTCCGCGTGCCACGATACCGACCGCGAACTGCCTCTTGCCGCCGCACGCTCCCGGCGGGATGATGCCCGCGACAGCAGGTCATTCGGCCGCAGGTTCGCTCATTTCAGGAGGCCTTCACGATGTCCGTCAGCTTCACTCCCTATCTCTCGTTCCGCGGCCAGGCCCGCGAGGCGATGAACTTCTACCAGTCGGTCTTCGGCGGCGAGCTCACCGTCACCACCTTCGCCGACGGCGGCATGACCGACGGTGTCGACCCCAACCAGATCATGCACTCGCAGCTCGACGGCGCCGTCTCGCTCATGGGCTCCGACACCCCCGACTCGATGCCCTACACCGACGGCAGCCGCATCACTCTCGCGTTCTCGGGCGACTCGGCCGGCCTCGACTCCTGCCGCGATTACTACGCGAAGCTCGGCGACGGCGGCTCCAACGTGCTGCCGCTCGACCTCGCGCCGTGGGGCGACTACTACGGCCAGCTCACCGACAAGTACGGCATCACCTGGATGTTCGATTTCAGCGCTCCCGAGGTTCCAGACGACGCCAGCTCGCTGCGCGCCCACAGCCAGGACTCGCTCTAGCTAGTCGCGCGCCGCACGCACGGCCGTCGCGTCGAGCTCGTCGTCGGTGACGACCTCGACGCGCCACCCCTGAGTCTCGAAGATCTTGAGGTCGACGGATGCCTGGCGTCGACTCGTCTCGACGAGCACCACGCCGCCGCCGGCGAGCCATGCACCGGCCTCGGCCGCGATGCGCCGATGCAGCGCGAGCCCGTCATCTCCACCGTCGAGGGCGAGCGGATGCTCGAACTCGCGCGCCTCGCGCGGCATGTTCACCAGCTCGGCGGTCGGAACATAAGGCGCGTTCGCGGCGATCACGTCGAACCGCGCGCCGGGCGGCAGCCCGCCGAACAGGTCGCCCGCGACCACCGTGCCGCCCCGCGGCTCGAGATTGCGACGAGCGACCGCGACGGCGGCCGGGTCGAGATCAGAGGCGATGACGGAGCCTTCCGGCATCCGCATCTTCACCGCGGTCGCGACGGGCGCGACCCCGCAGCACACCTCGAGCAGAGCGGTCGGCGTGGCGGCCGTCGCGAGCTCGAGCAGCAGCTCGGTGCGACGCCGCGGCACGAAGACCCCAGGTGCGACCGCGAGCCGCAAGCCCGCGAACTCGGCCCAGCCGAGCACGTACTCGAGCGGCTCGCCCGAGACGCGGCGGGCGACGAGGGACTCGAGCTCGCCGGCATCCGTCGTCGCTGAAATCAGCAGTGCTGCCTCGTCCTCCGCGAACACGCAGCCGGCTGCGCGCAGGCGCGCGACCAGCGCGTCGGGCTCAGTCAGCGAGCAGCCCCGCCCGCTCGGGGTGCTCGTCGAACCACTTGGCGACGTACCAGCACATCGGCACGACCTTGGCCCCCGGCGAGTTCTGCTCGACGTCGTCGATCGCGAACTCGACGACCTGCCCCGCGTAGCCGTGGCCGCGCTGCATGGGGTCGGTGAAGGTGTGGGTGAACGAGACGCGGTCGCCGTTCACGGTGTAGTCGGCCGCGCTCACGAGCTTGCCGTCGACCTCGAGGCGGTAGCGGTGCGCGTCGGTGTCGTGGATCAGCTCGCTGCTCATGGCTCGAGCCTAAGCCTGGGTGTCGCCGGTCGCGCCGGTAGCCTGGGCGCGTGCACAGTCCTGTCCGTCGCCGCGTCGTCTTCGTGGTGATCGCCGTCGCCGTGGTGTTCCTCGGTATCGAGGCGATCGAGGCCGTCGTCGCGAATCAGACCCTGCCGTCGGCTGTGCGGTTCGCGGCGCTGCATTCGATCGGCGCCATCGTCTTCGGCGCGCTCTCGATCGCGGCGGTGATCGCCGCGGTCGTGCTCGAGCCGCGCTGGCTCGTGATCCTGATCGGCGCGTGCATCGCCGCCGCGGCCGTCGCCCTGTGGTTCGTGTGACGTGACTGCGCCGAGGGTGTGGTTCAGGTCGTCGGGGCCGCGAAAGCAGCGCCCGAACTCACCCCTGGGGTGAGGGTCAGCGGGACTCCTTCAAGATCAGTCGCGCGACCAGGGCCGTCCAGCCCGTCTGGTGCGAGGCACCCAGCCCCTGGCCCGTGTCGCCGTGGAAGTACTCGTAGAAGAACAGCTGGTCGCGCCACCTCGGGTCCTGCGAGAGCAGGGGGTAGCGGGCATCCGATGCCCTCGGGCCGCCGCCCGCGCCGGGCGTGAACAGCGAGATGAGCCGGTCGGCGAGGTCGTCGGCGATCTCGCCCAGGCCGCGCTGGACCCCGGACCCCGCCGGATACTCGACCGTGTGCGCCTCGCCGAGGTTGCCTTCGTAGTCGCGCAGCGACCCGATGATCAGCGCGTTCAGCGGGAACCAGACCGGCCCGCGCCAGTTCGAGTTGCCGCCGAACAGGTGGCTCGTCGACTCGCCCGGCTCGTAGTCGACCTGCTGCTCGGTGCCGCCGACCGAGATGTGGAACGGGTGCTCGCGATGCCAGGCGGAGATCGAGCGGATGCCGTGCGGCGACAGCATCCCCTGCTCGTCGAACACCTTCGCCAAGACCCGCGTGAGCCGCTCGGGGCTCACCAGCGCGAGCAGCGTGGTGCCGCCGCCGCGCGGGTGCAGGTGCAGATTGTCCGCCGCTTCCGGCTGACGCCGGATGAAGGCGCGAACGGATGCCTGGAACTCGGGCAGCCCGTCGGCGAGCCCGTCGAGCGTGAGCGACGCGGTCACCGGCACCAGCCCGACCAGCGAGCGCACCCTGAGCGACTGCTTCGTGCCGTCGGGCAGGGTGAGCACGTCGTAGTAGAAGGCGTCGTCGTCGCTCCACAGCCCCTCGTCGTTCGCCGCGTCCGCGATGCGCGTGAAGTGCTCGAAGAACTTCACGGCCACGTCCTCGTAGGCGGGGTCGTGGTGGGCGAGCGTGAGCGCCATCTCGAGCAGGTCAAGGGCGTACACCGCCATCCAGGCGGTCGAGTCGGCCTGCTCGATGCGGCCGGCGTCGGGCGGCAGCGTCGAGCGGTTCACGGGCGCGATGTTGTCGAGCCCCATGAAGCCGCCCTCGAAGAGGTCGTTCTGGCCGGCATCCTTCGTGTTCGTCCACCACGTGAAGTTGATGAGCAGCTTGTGGAAGACGCGCGCGAGGAAGGTGTAGTCGGTGCCGCCGTCGAGCCGGAACACGACGAGCGCGGCGTGCGCCTGCGTTGGCGGGTTCACGTCGCCGAAATCCCACTCGTAGGCGGGCAGCTGGCCGCTCGCATGCGTGTACCACTCGCGCAGCAGCAGGACCAGCTGACTCTTCGCGAAGCCGGGGTCGATGTGCGCGTACGTCATGCAGTGGAACGCGAGGTCCCAGGCGGCGAACCACGGGTACTCCCACGCGTCCGGCATCAGGATCACGTCTTTCGCGGCGAGGTGCTGCCAGCCGCCGTTGCGGATGTTCCCGCGGCCGGGCGGGGGAGCAGCGTAGGCCGGGTCGCCCGCGAGCCAGCGGCGCACGTCGTAGTGGAAGAACTGCTTCGACCAGGTCAGCCCCGCGAGCGACTGCCGCAGCACGCGCTTCCGGTCGGCGTCGAGATCCGTCGGCGCCACGGCGTCGTGGAACGCGTCGGCTTCGGCTTCGCGCGCGGCCATGACCTCATCGAAGTCGGCGAAGGGGTGCCTTTCCCGATCGAGCACAGCTCGATCGGCGTCCGGCGCGCGACGACCCACTGGGTCGTCGCCGCTGTGCGCCAGACGCAGCCTGAGCACGCGGCTTTCCCCAGGTGCGACCGTGAGCGTGTAGCGAACGGATGCCTTGGTGCCCGTCTTCTGCGGGTTGACGCTCCACGCGCCGTTCACGACGAAGTCGTTGATGGCGTCCTTCGGGTACGCGGAGCGGTTCGTCGCGCCTTCCCCGAAGAGCTTCACCGCGTTGGTCTCGTTGTCGCAGAACAGCGCGGCTGAAGCATCCGCCGTCTCGTATGCGAGCGTGAGCGGGCCGGCGATCAGCGCACCGTCGCCCTGCGTGATGGCGGGCTTCTCGCCCTCCGGCACATCCCAGCTCCAGGTGTTGCGGAACCAGAGCGTGGGAAGCACGTCGATCTTCGCCGTTTCCGGGCCGGCGTTCTCGACGGTCAGGCGCAGCAGCAGGTCGTGCGGGCCGGCCTTCGCGTAGTCGGCCGTGACGACCCAGTAGCGACCGTCGTCGAAGACGCCGGTGTCGGCGAGCTCGTACTCGGGGTCGAGCACGCCGCGGCGGGCGTTCTCGGCGCGCAGCTCGTCGTAGGGAAAACGCGCCTGCGGGTAGTGGTAGCGCCAGCGCTGCCACGAGTGCGTCGGGGTGCCGTCGAGGTACCACCAGTAGTCCTTGGCGTCCTCGCCGTGGTTGCCCTCCGGCCCGGCGAGCCCGAACATGCGCTCTTTGAGGTGGTCGTCCTGCCCGTTCCACAGCGCGAGGGCCAGCACCCAGGTCTGGTCGAGGTCGCAGAAGCCGGCCATGCCGTCCTCGTTCCAGCGGTAGGTGCGGCTGCGCGCGTGGTCGTAGGGGAAGAACCGCCACGCGTCGCCGTCGGCGCTGTAGTCCTCGCGCACCGTGCCCCAGGCGCGCTCGGCGACATACGGGCCCCAATCGCGCCAACCCGCTTGCCGCGCGTCCGCCGCTTCGACACGCTGGTGTTCTGTTGAGCGTTCGTCACCCGGCATACGTCGGATGATAGGCGCAGGAGAGGGGCGGCAGATGGACATCGAAGAGGGGCGCCTCGGGCCGCTGCATCTGTACGCGATCTCCTCGGGGCCTGCGCCGATCCCACGCGACGAGGTGCCGCCCGTCGTCTACCGGCTGTTCGAGCAGCTGCGCGAACGGCTCGCCGACATCGACATCGAGATCTCCGGCCGGGCGATCGCCTGGTACGAGCGGGTCATCGGCGAGTTCGGGGAGCATAGCCAGCGGGTGTGGGTCGGCTACGTCGCCGACGACGACGAGGTCGGCGGCGAGATGTCGCCCATCGTGCTCGACGGGGCGGAGCACGTCGCGATCGGGATGCACCACGGGCCGATGGCGACGATCCGCCAGTCGTGGAACGAGCTGTTCGACTGGGTGCACGAGCACGGCGGCCACTCGGCCGGCTACATGCGCGAGGTGCACCTCAAGGCGTGGCCGTACCCAGAGGACGAGTGGGTAACGAAGCTCGAGCTGCCCTTCGACGAAGACGACGACGACCCGATCGGCGAGTAGAGCCCGCACAAAAGCGGAAAAGGCCCTCCCGATGATCGCCAAGAGCCACGCCGGGACTCCATCGGCGCCCGGATTTCCGCTTTTGTGCGGCGCTACTCGTCGGCGAGTCGCGCCATGAGCTCCGCGGCGAGCGCGAGCAGGCCGATCTCGGCGTCCGTGAGGCCACCCAGGGCACCCGCCAGCCAGGCGTCGCGCTGAGCGACGTCGGCCGTTACCGTGCGAACCCCGAGCTGCGTGATCTCGAGGAGGGACTGGCGCGCGTCGCCCGGGTCGGGGCGCCGGATGAGATGGCCGGACGCCTCGAGCTCGCCGAACACCCGCGTGAGCCCCTGCGGGCTGACCCGCTCGGCGGCCGCGATGCGGCCGGGAGTGCTCGGCCCCTCGCGCAGAAGGCGCCCGAGCACCAGCAGCTTGTTGCCGGAGAGCGCCGCCTCGTCGCCGCGCTCGGTGCGCAGCCGGTGGCCGAGGTGCACGGCGCCGTAACGCACTCGGCCGGCGATCTCTCGCAGCGCGGAAGGGGAGTACCCGGTCACGGTTCGTACGCTAGCACGTCATTAATGAGGGGTTGAGCGCCGCACTCGCGGGAGGCGATACTAAGCAGGTGCTTAATAGTCTGTGGCGGATGTCACTCGCGCGGCTGCGCGCCGGGGCCGGGTTCGCCGTGGCATCCGTCATCGCCGCCCTGCTGTCGTTCTGGACGATCGCGTACTTCGCGAGGAATCAGACGCTCGTCATTCAGCTGTGCATCTCGGGCGTGATCATCGCGCTGTCGATAGTCCGGTCGGACGAGCGGTCGGCCGGCCCGGGCGGCGGTGGGCGGATGCCGCAGTGGGTGACCTGGGTCGCGCGCTTCGCGCTCATCCCGCTCGTCGCGCTGCTCGGCTCGGCGCTCGGGCACGTGGTGCGTTCGGATGCCGCGCTGGGCTTCGCTCTCATCGGGGTGCCTCTGGTCGCCGCGATCTGGGTGCGCCGCTTCGGGCCGGTGTGGACGCGGCTTGGCTCGCTGTGGTCGTTCCCCTTCATCGCTTCGCTCGTCACGCCGGCCGCTGCGCTCGCCGCGGGCGCAGGGGTCTGGTGGGGTGCGCTGGCTGCGCTGATCGCGGTCGGGTGGGGTTCCATCTTGGGATGGTTGGTCACGTCCGCCGGTCGACTCAGCCGCGACGCGGCTGAATGGAGACCGGATGCCCCCGCCCCCGCGAACGGCCTCCATTCGCCTGCTGCGCAGGCGAGTCGACCGGCGGAGAACGGGACGCGGAAGCTCGCAGCATCCGACCGCATGGCCCTCCACCTCGCCATCTCGCTCGCCGCGGCGATCCTGCTCGGCTGGTGGCTGCTGCCTGACCATCTGGGCTGGTTCGTGCTCACCGCGTACATCGTGAACAGCGGCAACCGCGGCCGAGGCGACGTGGTCTACAAGGGCGTTCAGCGTCTCATCGGCGCGGGCGTCGGCACGGTCGCCGCGACGCTGCTCGGCACGCTCTACGCCCCTGGGGATTCGACCGCGATCGTCGCCCTGTTCGTCATCCTCGGCGTCGGCGCCGTGCTGCGCACCGTGAGCTACGCGTGGTGGGCCGCCTCGATGACCGGCGGCCTGTCGCTGCTCTACGACTTCCTCGGCCAGGGCGGCACCGATGTGCTCGGGCAGCGGCTGCTCGCGATCCTGCTCGGCGGTCTGATCGCGATCGCCGCGAGTTCGTTCATCGCCCCCGTGCGGTCGATCGACGTCGCGCGGCGCCGCACCGCCGATCTGCTCGGGCTCGGCCGCGAGGTTCTGACCGGCGAACGCTCGGCGCCCAGTTACCCGGCACTCGCGCCCGAGGTGCGCGAGGCATCCGCCCGCATCGCCCAGCTCGCGCCCCCGTTCCACGCGCTGCGCATCGTCACGTTCGGTCGCATCGCGCGGGCACGCCGCACGGCCGATCTCATCGACCGGGCGGCAGCCCTCGGCGCGGGTCTCGAGCGGTTCATCGCGGCCCCGTCGCGCGAGCTCGGCGCCGACCTCGGCGGCGAACTGCGCGGCCTGCGCGAGGTTTTGGTTTCATTGAGGCGTGACTGAGCACATCGTCGTGGTCGGCGCCCTGAACGCCGACCTGGCCATCCGCGTCGACCGTCTGCCCGCGCCCGGCGAGACCGTCTCGGGCCGAGATGTCGAGGTGCTGCCCGGCGGAAAGGCCGCGAATCAAGCGGTCGCGGCGGCCCGATTGGGCGGCCGGGTCCGGCTCGTCGGCGCGGTAGGCGATGACGACAGCGGGCGGATGCTGCGCGAGCACGCCGCAGCAGCAGGCGTCGACACCTCCTTCGTCGCGATGCTGCCCGAGGTGCCGACCGGCCAGGCGATCATCCCCGTCGACGACGCAGGCGAGAACTCGATCATCCTCGTGCCGGGGGCGAACGGGGCGATCGGGCCCGAGAATATTCCGGTCGAGGCATATGCGGATGCCGCGATCGTCTGTCTCTCGCTCGAGGTGCCGCTTCCCGTGGTGCTCCGTGCGGCAGCGCGGGCGGTGGCCGCCGGCGCCGCCGTGGTGCTCAACCCGTCGCCGTTCCGGCCGCTGCCGGGCGAGCTGCTTGACGCGGTCTCCGTGCTCATCGTCAATGAGCTCGAGGCCGAGCAGCTGCTCGGGCCCACGGTTGCGCCGGCCTGGCCTGGGGCTGCGAAGGCGCTTCGCGCCGCCCTGCAGCCGCACGGCATCGACCGCATCGTCGTCACGCGCGGTGCCGCTGGAGCAGTCGTCGTCGATGGCAAGGCCGTCACCGAGGTGCACGCGACCTCGGTCGACGCCGTAGACACGACCGGCGCGGGGGATGCCTTCACCGGCGCCCTCGCCGTGCGGCTCGCCGAGGGCGATCCGCTCGCGGCCGCTGCTGCCGAGGCATCCGTCGTCGCCGCCTTCAGCACCACGCGCCGCGGCGCGCAGCCGTCGTATCCGACCGCATCCGAGCTCGCGGAGTGGCGCTGATGGTCGCCGAGCTCAGCAGCGTGCGCGTCGACGTGTGGGCGTGGTCGGTGCGGTTGTACAAGACACGGTCGGCGGCGACCGAGGCGGCGAAGGCCGGGCACATCCGCGTGAACGGCGACCGTGCGAAACCCGCGCAGCCCGTGAAGATCGGCGACGAGGTGCGCGCCGTCACCGACCGCGAGCACATCGTGTTCGTCAAGCAGCTGCTGACCAAGCGGGTCGGTGCGGCGGTCGCGGCCCTGGCCGTCGACGACCGCACCCCGGCGCTGCCGCCAAAGGAGGAGCGCGCAGCTCCCGTCGTGCGCGAGCGCGGTGCCGGGCGCCCGACGAAGCGGGAGCGCCGCGCGCTGGAGCGGCTGCGCGGGCACTGATCGCTTCGAGGCGCCCGGCTGCGCCCTCGCGAGCACAGCTCGCTCGGCGTCCGCCGCGCGATCGCCCACAGGGCGATCGCGGTCCAACGGCGAACGCTCAGCGACCGGGCTACTGGATCGGCCCCAGCAGCGCGTTCGCGACCGTGGTGTGCGCCGATTCGTCGTCGGAGGGGTGGAAGATGCCCGCGAGCACGTCGCGATAGAGCCGCCCCAGTTCTGACGAGTTGAAGTACGAGGAGCCGCCAGAGACGCGGATCGCCTTGTCGACGACCTCGCGTGCGGTCTCCGTCGCCCGGACCTTCACGCCGACGAGCTTCGGGAACCACTGGCCGCCGTGGTTGACGAGGTTGTCGACGTCGCTCGCGACGGCCTGGATCTGCGGTGCCAGCGCATCTTGCTGGATCGCCGCCGAGGCGATTCTGAAGCGGATGTCGGGGTCTTGCGCGTACGGCTGACCGGTCTTGAGGGAGCTGCGCGTTTTCACCGTCAGGGTCGCGAGCTCGAGCGCGCGCGCCCCGATGCCGGTGTAGACCGAGGCGAGCAGCAGCTCGAAGTTCGCGAAGATGCCGAACACCAGCGGGTCCGGGTTCGGGCCGGGCGCGAGGCGGCGCACGACGCGGTCGGCCGGCGCGAGCGCGCCCTTCAGCACAGTGGAGCGCGACTGGGATGCCCGCATTCCCACGGTGTCCCAGTCGTCTTTGATCTCGACCGTGCCATCGGAGACCGCGTCGCGCGGGATGAAGCCGTAGACGACCCGCGGTGCGTCTTCGCCGGTGGTGTCCAGTCCCGTCACGCCGAGCCGGGTCCACGCGGGCGAGAGGGACGTGAAGATCTTCGTTCCGGTGAAGCGGTAGCCGCCGCCGGGTTCGGGCGCGGCATCCGTCGTCGAACCGAACAGCACCAGGTCGTTGCCCGCCTCACTGATGCCGAAGCCAAAGATCTCGCCGGCGCCCGCCTCGCGCAGCACGAAGTCGAGCGAGTCGTCGCCGCGGTCGCGCAGCACCTTGGCGACGCCGGTCCAGACGAGGTGCATGTTCACCGCGAGCGCCGTCGCCGGTGCGGCGCCCGCCAGCCGCTGCTGCTCGCGCGCCACCTCGGCGAGCGTCATTCCGAGGCCGCCGTAGCCGGCCGGGACGAACGCCTTCAGATAGCCGGCCGCGACGAGCTCGTCGAGGTCCTCGTCGAAGAATCCGTTCTCACGGTCGTAGCGTGCCGCCCGCGAGCGGATGCGCTCGAGCAGCTCGTCGGAAAGCACGGACACCCCAGGGATCGATTCGGCCATGGGCGCGAGCCTATTCCCGGCATCCGACATCGGACATGGCCCACTTAGAGTGGAGGTCATGCAGCAACGGACGCTCGGAAGGACGGGGCGCAGTGTCTCCGTCATCGGTCTCGGCACCTGGCAGCTGGGGGCCGACTGGGGCGCGGTGAGCGAGGCCGATGCGCTGGCCGTGCTCGAGGCGTCGGCCGAGGCGGGCGTCACCTTCTTCGACACCGCCGACGTGTACGGCGACGGCCGCAGCGAGTCGATCGTCGGCCGGTTCAAGGCGGCGCATCCGGATGCCGGCATCACCGTCGCCACCAAGATGGGGCGCCGTCTCGACCAGGTGCCCGAGAACTACACCCTCGCGAACTTCCGGCAATGGCTCGACCGCTCGCGCGCGAATCTGCGCGCCGACACCATCGACCTCGTGCAGCTGCACTGCCCGCCGACCCCCGTGTACTCGAACGACGAGGTGTTCGACGCCCTCGACCAGCTGGTCTCCGAGGGAGTCATCGCGAACTACGGCGTCAGCGTCGAGACGTCGGCCGAGGCGCTGACCGCGATCGCGCGGCCGAACGTCGCGACGGTGCAGATCATCCTGAACGCGTTCCGGCTCAAGCCGCTCGACGAGGTGCTGCCGGCCGCGAAGGCCGCCGGTGTCGGCATCATCGCGCGCGTGCCACTCGCGTCGGGCCTGCTCACGGGGCGATACACGAAGGACACGACCTTCCCCGAGAACGACCATCGCACCTACAACCGGCAGGGGGCCGCTTTCGACGTCGGCGAGACGTTCTCGGGCGTGGACTTCGAGTCGGGCGTCGCCGCGGCGCAGGAGTTCTCCGACGCGGTCGCCCAGCTGCGCGAGGAGTGGAAGATCGAGAACCATGCCCTGCTCACGCCGGCCAAGGCGGCGCTCGCCTGGGTGACTCAGCAGGCGGGGGTGTCGACCGTGATCCCCGGTGCGAGGAACGCCGACCAGGCGCTGGGCAACGCGGCAGCGGCATCCGTGCCGGAACTGGGTCCTGAGTTCAACGCGCGTGTGCGCGACATCTACGACCGCCGCTTCCGCGCTGTGCTCCACGATCGCTGGTGACCGCGTTCCCGATCATTGAGGAGCACGGCGCAGCCGGGCGTCTCGAAATGATCAGACGGTGGGGCACACGAGCCGAGTGGGCTCGCGTTGGTCGTCGTGGCGCAGCACGGTGTGCTCGTTCATCGGCCGGCCGCAGATCGGGCATGCGGCATCCGCTCGCCTGATCTCGGGCGCCTCCGGGTGCCCCGCGCCGATCTGCGCAGGCCCCGTGAAGGTGCGCACCACGCGATTCGCCTTCTGATAGAAGCCCCAGAACCCCTTGCGGTCAGCCACGGTGTGCCTGCTTTCATTAGTGCACTAACTGTTTGTACACTGATCATATGACGGATGCCGCAGTTCGCGCCACCTCTTCCGAAGACCTCCTCGCGCTCGAGAACCAGGTGTGCTTCGCGCTGGCGGTCGCCTCGCGCAGCGTGATCGGGATGTACCGCCCGCTGCTCGAACCGCTCGGCGTCACTCACCCGCAGTACCTCGTGATGCTCGCCCTGTGGGAGCGCGGTCCGCACTCGGTGCGGGCCCTCGGCGAGGCGCTGCGGCTGGAGCCCGCCACGCTCTCGCCCCTGCTCAAGCGGCTCGAGGCCCTGGGTTACGTGCGCCGCGATCGCGACCCGGGCGACGAGCGTGCGCTGCGCGTCGAGCTCACGGCCTCGGGGCTCGCGCTGCGCGAGAAGGCCCTCGAGGTGCCCCCGGCCGTGATGCGCCTGCTCGACATGGACGTCGACCAGCTCGCCGCGCTGCGCGACGCCCTGCACGAGGTCATCGCCGCGGTCGAGGCCGCGCCCGCCCGGGCCTGACGCGCGCGTGCGCCCGAGCAGGCCGGACGTTGCCCCGCCCGCCCCGTCCCGGCGTAGGAGCCGTGCGCAAAGCGCACGTTTGGTCCTACGAAATCGCTCTGAGCGCAGGAACAATCGTGCGTCTTGCGCACGGTTCCTACTGCCGCGGGGACGGACGGCAGCAAAACAACGCGGGGCCCGGGCGGATGCCGCGACTCAGCTCGGCTGCAGGGGGATCGGCTCGGTGTCGGGGATGGGGGAGGAGTCCCGGCCGCGCAGGTCGGGCAGGCTGCGCGCAGCCGCCGCCGCGACGATGACGCCCACGAGCGCGAACAGGCCGGACACGAAGAACGCCCCCTGAGCGCCGTGCTGATCGATGACGGCGCCCGCGATGGCCGAGCCGATGCCGGCGCCGATGAGCTGGCCCGTGCTGATCCAGCCGAAGGCCTCAGCCGTGTCGCTGAACTTCACCGACGACGACGTCATCGCGAACATCGCGGCCAGCGCGGGGGCGATGCCCGCGCCGGAGACGAGGAGCGCGGGGATCATCCACCAGATGTTCAGCCAGATGCTCGCGAGCGCGACGCCCGCGAACATCAGGAGCATGCGCCGCGCGAGCGACCACGGCGACAGCGGCAGATGGCCGAACGAGAACCCGCCGACGAGCGACCCGAGCGACCAGATCGCGAGCACGATGCCCGACTCGAAGCCGTGCGCGGAAGGCGCCGCACCGGTGCCCTGGAAAGCCGCCACGACGCCCGCCTCGACCGCCGAGCACGAGCCGATCAGCAGCAGTCCGACGATGGTCGAGATCAGCACGGTGGGCCGAGTGAGCACCACGCCGAAACGGCGCTTGGAGCGCGGAATCCGCACGCGCCCCAGCTCTGGGGAGGCGATGAACCACGCGCCGCCCGCCACGATCACTCCGGCGCACAGCACGAGGCCGAGCACGGTCGAGACCTGCGTGGCGATGAAGGTGATGACGACAGGACCGGCGATCCAGATGATCTCCTGCGCGGACGCGTCGAGCGAGAACAGCGGCGTGAGCAGATTGCTCGTGACGAGCTTGGGGTAGATGGTGCGCACGGCCGGCTGGATCGGCGGCGTCGCGAGGCTGCCGACGAACGCGACGAGGACCGTGAGCGGCACCGGCATGGTGACGAGCGCGATGATCAGGATTCCTGCGGCATACACCGCCGTCGTGACCGCCAGCACCGGGCGCATGCCGAGCACGCCCATGAGGCGGCTCGTGAGCGGCCCCGCGACCGCCTGCCCTGCGGCGCTTCCGGCCAGCACCAGGCCCGCCGCGCCGTAGGTGTGGTGCACCTGCTCGATGTGCAGCAGCACGCCGAGAGAGAGCATTCCGGAGGGGAAGCGGGCGGTGAGCTGCGCGGCGATGATCCGGGCGACACCCGGCGTCTTCAGGACACTCGAATACGCGCTCACGATCTCGTCAGTCTAGCTATGGGAGGGTCTGCGGAAAGAGTCGCTGCGTCAGTGTCAGTGGTCGCCTTTAGCCTGTTCTGACCTGTGGAGAACGCGGCGAAGTTATGCACAGTTGTGGACGACACGCCCACTACATGTGGGGGCCTTGGTCTTCGAACGGCCCGCTATATAGTGATCAAGCTGTTGCGGGGAAGTGCAGCGAATCGACCGGGGAACGAAGGAGAAAAGCCGTGGCAATCACCGTTGTCAAGCGTGATGGAACGCGCGAGCCGTACGACGCGAACAAGATCAACCTCGCCATCGAGAAGGCGGCAGAGGGGCTCGACGAGAACATCACCTGGGTGACGCAGATCGCGAGCGAGCTCGAGCTCACGCTGTTCGACGGCATCACGACGCAGCAGCTTGACGAGGCCGTCATCCAGGTCGCTCTGCAGAACGTGAAGGACGACCCGGCGTTCGACACGGTCGCGGCCCGCCTGCTGCTCAAGACCATCTACAAGCGCGTGCTCGGTGACTACGCGACGGATGCAGAGCTGAAGCAGAAGCACATCGACGGATTCCGCGGCTATGTCGAGCGCGGGGTGGAGGAGCAGCTGCTCGACCCCCGGTTCCCCCAGCTCTTCGACCTGGACCGCCTCGCCGCGGCGCTCGAGCCGAGCAACGACCAGCTGCTGCGCTACATCGGCCTGGTCACGCTGAACAACCGCTACGGCATCAAGGCGCGCAACGGCGAGCCACTCGAGGTCCCCCAGTACTTCTGGATGCGCATCGCGATGGGCCTCTCGCTCAACGAGACCGACCCGACCGGCATCGCGCTCGAGTTCTACGAGACGATGTCGCGCCTCGACTACCTGGCAGCGGGCTCGACGCTCGTGAACGCCGGCACCAAGTTCCCGCAGCTCTCCAACTGCTTCGTGATGGAGATGCACGACGACATCGAGCACATCGCGAAGTCCGTGCGCGACGTCATGTGGATCACGAAGGGCACCGGCGGCATCGGCCTCTCGGTCACCAAGCTGCGCTCGCAGGGCTCGCCGATCCGGTCGAACAACACCGTCTCGACCGGCCCGATCCCGTTCATGCACACGATCGACTCGGTGCTGCGCGCGGTCAGCCGCGGCGGCAAGAAGTTCGGGGCGTTGGCCTTCTACATGGAGAACTGGCACCTCGACTTCCCCGACTTCCTCGACCTGCGCCAGAACTCCGGCGACCCGTACCGCCGCACCCGCACCGCGAACACCGCCGTGTGGATCTCCGACGAGTTCATGAAGCGCGTGCAGAACGACGAGCCGTGGTACCTGTTCGACCCGCTCGAGGTCGGCGACCTCAACGAGCTGTACGGCAAGGCGTTCTCCGAGCGCTACGCGTTCTACGCCGCTGAGGCAGAGGCCGGCCGTCTGCGCATGTTCAAGAAGCTGCCTGCACGTCAGCAGTTCAAGGACATCCTCATGAGCCTGCAGACCACGGCGCACCCGTGGCTGACCTGGAAGGACACGATCAACAACCGTGCCCTCAACAACAACACGGGCACGATCCACCTCTCCAACCTCTGCACCGAGATCTGCCTTCCGCAGGACATCGACAACATCGCGGTCTGCAACCTCGCCTCGATCAACCTGCCGCGGCACCTGCAGGCCGACGGCACCTTCGACTGGGCGTCCATCGAGCGCTCCGTGCGTCTCGCCGTGCGCCAGCTCGACAACCTGATCGACATCACCATGTCGTCCGTGCCCGAGGCGGACAACGCGAACCTCAACAACCGCGCCATCGGCCTCGGCATGATGGGCTACACGGACGTCGTCGAGAAGCTCGGCCTGGCGTACGACTCGGAGCAGGCATACGACCTGATCGACGAGGTCGCCGAGCGCATCTCGTACTACGCCATCGAGGAGTCGGTCGACCTCGCCGCCGAGCGCGGGGCGTACCCGAACTTCGCGGGCTCGCGGTGGAGCCAGGGCCTTGTGCCCTTCGACACGCTCGAGCTGACGGAGAAGGATCGTGGTGTGCCGATCGAAGTCAGCCGCCGCACCACCCTCGACTGGGACTCGCTGCGCCAGCGCGTCAAGGGCGGCGTGCGCAACGCGACCCTGATGGCCGTCGCGCCGACCGCGTCGATCGGCCTGGTTGCCGGCACCACGCCCGGCTTCGACCCGCAGTTCTCGCAGATCTTCAGCCGCGCCACCTCGAACGGCAAGTTCCTCGAGGTCAACCGCAACCTCGTCGCCGCCCTGCAGGAGCGCGGCCTGTGGGAGCAGGTGCGCGAGCAGGTGCTGCGCAGCCAGGGCGACATCCAGGGCATCGCCGCGATCCCCGACGAGATCAAGCGCGTCTACAAGACGAGCTTCCAGCTCGAACCGGTCGCGTTCCTCGAGGTCGCGGCCCGCGCCCAGAAGTGGATCGACCAGGCGATCAGCCGCAACATGTACCTTGAGACCCGCGACCTGACCGACATGGTCGACATCTACTCGGAGGCGTGGAAGCGCGGCGTGAAGACGACGTACTACCTGCACATGAAGCCGCGCCACCAGGCGGAGCAGTCGACCGTGCGCGTCAACAAGAGCGAGGAGATCGGTGGGGCGCGCAAGGGCTTCGGGGCGTCGTCAGCTCCGGCATCCGCATCCGCTCCTGCTGCGGAGCCCGCGACCGCCGGCGCGCCCGCGCGCCGAGGCTTCGGCTTCGGCGGTCTCACCTCAAACGATTCGGAAGGCAAGTAAACCCGATGGGAATCCTCGGCACGGGCGTCAAGGACGGCCTGCTCCTCAAGCCGATCACCTACAAGTGGGCGATGGACCTCTACGACCAGGCGGTGGCCAACACCTGGTTCCCCAATGAGATCCAGCTCGGCGAAGACCTCGCGGACTTCAAGAAGATGACCGACGAGGAGCGCCACGCGGTCACCTTCCTGATCTCGTACTTCAACCCGAACGAGCTGCTCGTCAACAAGGCGCTGGCCTTCGGCGTGTACCCGTACGTGAACGCGCCTGAGGCGCACCTCTATCTCGCGAAGCAGATGTGGGAAGAGGCCAACCACTGCATGTCCTTCGAGTACGTCCTCGAGACGTTCCCGATCGACCGCGACGAGGCGTACAACGCGCACGTCGACATCCCGTCGATGGCGCGCAAGGAGGAGTTCGAGGTCAACTTCATCCGCCGCATGACGGAGGAGACGCTCGACATCACGACGACCGAGGGCAAGCAGGACTTCATCCGCAACCTCGTCGCCTACAACATCATCCTCGAGGGCATCTGGTTCTACTCGGGCTTCATGGTGGCGCTCTCGTTCCGCCAGCGGAACCTGCTGCGCAACTTCGGCTCGCTCGTCGACTGGATCGTGCGCGACGAGTCGCTGCACCTCAAGTTCGGCATGAACCTGATCCTCACGGTGCTCGACGAGAACCCCGATCTGCAGACGCCCGAGTTCGCGAACGAGATCAAGCAGATGATCCTCGACGCGGTCGAGATGGAAGAGCAGTACAACCGCGACCTGCTTCCCGGCGGCATCCTCGGCCTGAACGCGAACTACATCAACCAGTACGTGCGCTACCTCGCCGACCGTCGACTCGAAGAGCTCGGCTTCGAGCCCGAGTACAAGGTGTCGAACCCCGCCAAGTGGATGGCGACGGCGAATGACACGCTCGAGCTGGTCAACTTCTTCGAGTCGACCAACACCTCGTACGAGTCGAACGCGAAGGCGTCGAGCTAGCCGCCGCGGCGAATCGCGCGTCGGGCGCACGTTTTCTTGCGAAACGTGCGCCCGACGCCGTTTCCGCCGCGTTAGCGTCGATGGGTGACTGAGCAGATCCTCACCAGCCCCGACGAGCTCGAAGCAGCGCTGCGCGACAGGCGCTACCCGGACGGCGGCCCGGTGCGGGCGCTCGACGTGCGCTGGCGCCTCGATCGCAGCGACGGTCGCGAGCAGTTCGAGGCCGGGCACATTCCGGGCGCGGTGTTCGTCGACCTCGATCGTGAGCTGGCTCTGCCGCCCGGGCAGCGCCGCCCGGAAGACGGTCGCCACCCGCTGCCGACCGTCGACGAACTGCAGCAGTCGGCACGCGCCTGGGGCATCGACGCGGGGGACACCGTCGTGGTCTACGACGACGTGAAGAACCTGTCGAGCGCGCGGGCGTGGTGGCTGCTGCGCTATGCGGGCGTCGCCGACGTCCGCCTGCTCGACGGCAGCCTGCGGGCATGGAAGGACGCCGGCAACCCGCTCGAGAGCGGGCAGGGCGACGCGCCGATCCCCGGCACCGTCACGCTCGAGTACGGCGCCCTGCCGGTGCTGGCGCTCGACGAGGTGGGCGGGTTCGCGGCATCCGGCGTGCTGCTCGACGCCCGTGCCGCCGAGCGGTTCACCGGCGAGGTCGAGCCCGTCGACCCGCGCGCCGGCCATATCCCCGGGGCGGTGAGCGCCCCGACGACGGCGAACGTCGACGCGAACGGCCGGTTCCTCACGCCAGGCGAGCTGCGCGCCCGGTTCGAACAGCTGGGGGTGACGGATGCTTCAGCCGTCGGCGCCTATTGCGGCAGCGGCGTCACGGCCGCACACGAGGCCGTGGCTCTCACACTGGCCGGCTTCGAACCCGTGGTCTACCCCGGCTCGTTCAGCCAGTGGGCGAACCACCCTGAGCTTCCGGTGCGAACCGGGGCCTGAACACGCCGGACCCCCTTGCCGTCAGCGGATCGCGGCGCGATGATCTAGGGACCATCGACACGAGCGAGGTCGCAATGAGTTCACGCATTTCGACACCGGATTACCTTCCGCGGCTGGGAGCGGGGCGGCACCGCACGCCGCGGCGCGGGGCCTGTTTCATGGAGTTCGCCTCCTATCTCGCAGGCGAGCGCTGGAGCGACCACCCCGCCTGCACCGACCCGGTACTCGCGGCGCTCGCACGCGCCGTCAACGACCTGGTCAGCGACACCCGCCGACAGGAGCTGCTCACCGACGTGCCGCGCGTCATCGGCCTCACGCCCGATGCGGCGGGAACCCTGAGGGTCGCGGCGAGCGCCGCCGCGTCGGCGCTGCCCGTCTCGAGCATGCACCGGCAGCACGCACTGGCGGTCGGCCTGCGCGCCGCCCTCGGCGCGCTCGACGAGTGGGGCGAAGACGCCGCAGGGCTGCGAGCGCGTGCCGACGCCGCTTTCGCGGCCGCCCCGGGCGCCGTCGAATGGCTGGCGCGGCATTCGGAGTTCAACACGAGCATCCCCGCCGGGCGGCAGGAACGCGCGGGTCTCGAGATCGTGCGCGTCGCCGCGTGCGGCATCGCAGAGGCGTGCGTGTGGGACGCCGACGACCGCCTGATCGCCATGCTGCGCACCGCGATCGACGAGATCGAGTACGCGCGCCCGGTTCAGGTGCAAGGGCGGATTCCGGTTCAGGAAGCCTCTCGCGAGGCATCCGTCACCGCATAGAGCGCGGGAGGGCGCGGCGGGTCAGCCGGTGTTCTGCAGGCCTGCAGCCACTCCGTTGACCGCGAGCAGCATGAGGCGGTGCGGCCGGTCCTCGGCGTCGGCCGAGCCGGTCGCGCGGATCTCCCGCAGGGCCCGCAGCTGCAGCAGCGACAGTGCGTCGACGTAGGGCGAGCGCAGCTGAACGGCCCGCTGCAGCACGGCGCGGCCTTCGAGCAGCTCGGAGTGCTGCGAGGTCAGCAGCACCTGCTCGCGCGTGAGCGCCATCTCGTCGAGCACCAGTTGGGCGAGGTCGGGGCGGCCGTCGAGCGCGAGGTACCGCCGGGCGAGGCGCTCGTCGGTCTTCGCGAGCGACATCTCGACGTTGTCGATCATGGTGCCGAACAGCGGCCACTCGGTGTACGCGCGGTGCAGCAGCTCAGGGTCGCCGATCGACGCGAGCGCCGTGCCGAGGCCGAACCAACCCGTCAGGTTGACGCGCGCCTGCGACCAGGCGAACACCCACGGGATCGCGCGCAGGTCTTCGAGGGACTCGAGCGACAGGCCGCGGCGGGCGGGGCGCGAGCCGAGGGCGAGCAGGCCGACCTCTTCCTGAGGGGTGACGCGGCCGAACCACTGCGCGAAGCCGTCGGCCTTCACGAGCTCGAAGAAGCGCGCGCGGCTCGTCTCGTCGAGGCGGTCGGCGAGCGGGGCGAAGGCGACGGATGCTTGCTCGTTGCGCTCCTGGTTCGAGGGCGCCTCGGCGAGCAGTGTCGCCGACGCCATCTGCTCGAGGTGGCGGGCGGCGATCGTCTGGTCGCCGTACTGCGCGAAGATGACCTCCCCCTGCTCGGTGAGCTTGAAGCGGCCCTCGACCGAGTGCGGCGGCTGTGCGAGCACGGCCTCGTTCGCGGGGCCGCCGCCGCGGCCGAGCGCGCCGCCACGGCCATGGAACAGAGTGAGCTCGATGTCGTTGGATCGGGCCCACTGGGCGATGCGGCTCTGCGCGCTGTACAGCGCGAGGGTGGCAGACACCGGGCCGACGTCCTTCGAGGAGTCCGAGTAGCCGAGCATGACCTCGAGGCGACGGCCGGTCGCGGCGAGACGCGCCTTCACCGGCTCGAGCTCGATGAGCCCCGAGAGGATGTCGACCGAGTTGTTCAGGTCGGCGAAGGTCTCGAACAGCGGGATGACATCGAGCACGGGCGCAGCCTCGGCCGAGCCGAGGGCGCGCTTCGCGAGCTCGTACACGTTCGCCAGGTCTTCAGAGGACTGCGTGAACGACACGATGTAGCGCCGGGCGGCGTCGAGGCCGAAGCGCTTCTGCAGGGCGGAGATCGTGTGGAAGACCTCGAGCACCTCGTCGGCGAGCTCGGAGCGGGCAGCGCCCGAGCGCAGCTCTTCGAGCACCTGACGATGCACCTTCGAGTGCTGGCGCACCTCGAGGTCGGCGAGGTGGAAGCCGAAGGTCTCGACCTGCCAGATGAGGTGCTGCAGCTCGCCGGAGGCAGCACGCTCCGCACCGCCCTCGCGCAGCGACGATTGGATCAGGCGAAGCTCGGCGAGCAGCTCCTCGGGGCCGTCGTAGGCGAGGTCGGCGTCGCGGCTGCGCGTCGCGATGATGCGGCGCGTCACGAACAGCAGCGCCCGACGGTGGGGTTCGGTGTGCGAGCGCTGCTCGAGCTCGTCGGCGGCGAAGCCGGCGAGGGCGCGCTGGCGCGTCCACAGGTCGAGCAGGGCGGCCGACGGGGGCGCGTCCTCGGCGGAGATGGTCAGCGTGCGGCCGATGCGCGTCGCGGCGTGCTCATAGCCGAGCAGCACGTGCTCGCTCGCGATCGCAGCGGCCTGGCGCGTGACCTTGGCCGTCACAAAGGGGTTGCCGTCGCGGTCGGCGCCGATCCAGGAGCCGTAGCGCACGAAGGCAGGCGCCTGAGCCGGGGCGCGCCCGGCGTCCGCCCCGAGCAGCCAGTCGTCGAGCGCGCGGTAGACGCGCGGCACGACCTGGAACAGCGAGGTGTCGAACACGTTCATCGCAGTGCGCACCTCGTCGACAGGCGTCGGCTTCTGCGCGCGCAGCGGGCTCGTGCGCCACAGCGTGTCGATCTCCTCGAGCAGGCGGCGTTCGTTCTCGAGGCCGGCGGCATAGCCGAGGCGCGGGTCGTCGCGCTCGGTGAGCAGTTCGGCGATGCGGCGGATCGCGCCGGAGATCGCGGGGCGACGGGCCTCGGTCGGGTGCGCGGTGAGCACGGGGTGGAAGCGCAGGGCGGCGATGCGCCGCGCGGTCTCCTCCGCACCGACCTCGTTCTCGAGCTGCGTGATCGCGCCCGCGAAGGTGTCTGAGCGTGTCTCGGCGCGGCCGGGCAGGTCGCGGTCGCGCAGGCGGCGGATGCGGTGCTGCTCCTCGGCGAGGTTCACGAGGTGAAAATACGCGGTGAACGCGCGAGCCACCTGCTCCGCGCGCTCGGGCGTGAAGCCCTCGACAACCGCTTCGGCCTCTTCGAACGGCTGCTGGTCGTCGTTCTCGTACGCGCTGATCGTCAGCGCGCGCAGGCGCTCGACGTCGTCGAGCAGCCCCGGCTCGCTCGCGTTCAACACCCGGCCGAGCAGGCCGCCCAGAGTGCGGACGTCGGCGCGCAGCGACTCGTCGACCTCGGCGCGAACCGAGTCGCGACGGCGAGGGGGCGACGATGCGGTGGTTTGCTGGAGGTCGCTCACGCAAGCCAGGTTAGGTGACGCGTATTAGGGTGCGCCAATTCGCACGTTTCGTGCACGTTACGGTATGCAATGCGCGCCCGGAGTCACTCGGCCAGGATCTTCGCGATCCGTTGCACCGACACGCTCTCGGCGGTGCCGAGCGGCTGCGCGAACAGGCTGATGCGCAACTCCTCGAGCATCCAGCGGGCATGGCGGATGCCGGGGCGAGCACCCGCGGCGAGGGGCAGTGCGCCCCCGGCATCCGTATAGAGCGCAGTCGCCTTCTGCACCTCGGTGAGCCACACACGGTCGCGGCCGGGGTTGTCCGGCAGCTTCTCGACCCGCCACACGATGCCGTTGAGGTACCGAGGCAGGTGGCGCAGCTGGGTGCGGCCGGTCGCCGAGATGAAGCCGGGGTAGACGAGGTTCGCGAGCTGCTGCTTGGCGTCGGCGAGGGGCGCGAGCAGCGTCATGCTGCTCGACGACGACAGCGCCTTCTCGGCTGTGCGCGCTGCGGCCAGCGTGGCGGCGACCTGCTTGACCGTGTCGAACATCGCGTCGACGACGATCGCGGAGACGCGGTCGCGCACCCGCTCGTAGTCGGTGCGGGTGAAGACCAGGCCGCCGGACGCCTCGGCCTCGAGCACCTCGTCGACGACCGCTGCGAGGCAGTCCGCGAACAGTGCGGGGGTCGACGCGTAGGGGGCGGTCGCGAGCGCGAGCTTCTCGGCGGCGGTCAGGTGCTCCTGCACATACGACGCGGGCGACGCGATCTCTTTGAGCAGCAGCCTGCGGACGCCGCGCGGGTGCAGGCGCGCCTGCTCGGCCGGAGTCGCGAGGATGCGCAGTGCGACCGTGCCGCGCTCATCGACCAGCGCCGGGTAGCCGCGCACCGTGTTCTGCAGCCCGCCGACGGTCGTGTCCACCTGGCGGGGCAGCTCACGCATGTCCCACTCGGGCACGTCAGCGCGCTCGAGCGCATCGGGGATGCGCGCCGCGGCGACCGCTGCGACCGAGTCGCGCGCCTTGCTCGCGAAGCGCTGCTGCAGCTCGGCGAGGTCCTTCGAGCGGCCGAGCCGCTTGCCGCGCTGGTCGATCACCGCGAAGGTCGGGCGCAGATGTGGCGGGATGCGCTCGAGCTCGAAGTCGCCCGCGTCGACCGGGGCGTAGGTGAGCTTCTTGATGGCGGATGCCACAACGGTCGCGAACGCGCGGCCATCGAATTCGTCAGGCAGCTCGGCGACGATCTTCGTGGCCCAGTCGGCGGCCGGCACGACCGAGCGGCGCAGCGCCTTCGGCAGCGAGCGGATCATCGCCGTCACGAGCTCCGTCCGCAGGCCGGGCACCTGCCAGTCGAAGCCCGCAGGCTTCAGCCGCGCGAGCAGGGGAAGAGGAACCGTCACGGTGACGCCGTCATCCTCCGCGCCCGGCTCGAAGCGGTAGCTCAAGGCGAAGCGCTGGTCCTCCTGCCGCCAGATGCTCGGGAACGCCGTCTGGTCGACGAGCTCCTCGGGGGAGTCGTCGCCGAGAAGCATCCGCTCGGTCATCGTCAGGAAATCGGCGTCGGTCGCGCGCCGCTCCCGCCACCACGCCTCGAAGCTGCGCGTGTCGACGACGTCGCGGGGCACGCGCTCGTCGTAGAACGCGAAGACCGCCTCGTCACCGCCCGTGATGTCGCGCCGCCGCGTCTTCTCCTCGAGCTGTGCGATGCGCCTCACGAGAGCGCGGTTGCGGCGGTCGAACTCGAAGAGGGGGCCCTTGCGCTCGCCGGGCCACTCGCCGTCGACGAGCCCATGGCGCAGGAAGAGAGTGCGGGCGTACGCCTGGTCGATCCGGGCGAACTGCACGCGGCGGCGCTCGACGATCGGAACGCCATAGAGCGTGACGCGCTCATACGCGACGGCTGCGCCCTGGTTCTTCTCCCAATGGGGCTCGGAAAAGGTGCGCTTGAGCAGCGCGTCGCCTGCGATCGGTTCTGCCCACGCAGGGTCGATCGCGGCGTTGACGCGCGCGAACAGGCGGCTCGTCTCGACGAGCTCGGCGCTCATCAGGGCGGCCGGCTGCTTCTTCGCGAGCGCGGAGCCGGGGAACACGACGAAGCGGGTGCCGCGTGCGCCCGCATAGTCCTTCTTCTGCAGGTCGCGCAGACCCAGGTGCGAGAGCAGGCCGGCCAGAAGGGACTTGTGGATGCCGTCGGGGTTGACGGCCGGGTCGCCGACTGTGAGGCGCAATTCTTTCGACATGCGCCTGAGCTGGCGGTAGACGTCCTGCCACTCGCGCACGCGCAGGTAGTTGAGGAACTCGGCCTTGCAGAGTCGGCGGAACGCGCTCGACGAGAGCTCGCGCTGCTTCTCTTCGAGGTGGTTCCAGAGGTTCAGCAGGGTGAGGAAGTCGCTCGTCGGGTCGACGAACCGGGCGTGCAGCTGGTCGGCGGCGCCGCGGCGCTCGACGGGCCGCTCGCGCGGGTCCTGGATGGTGAGGCCGGCGACGACCGCCATCACCTCGCGGGTCGTGCCGTGCCGGCGGCTCTCGAGCACCATGCGCGCGAAGCGCGGGTCGATCGGCAGACGTGCGAGCTCGCGGCCGATGCGGGTGAGCGACGGGCCCGATGGCTGAGGAGCGGCGGAGCCACGTCTCGAAGCCTCGCGCTTCGTCGAAATCGCGCCCAGCTCGCTCAGCAGCTCGAGGCCGTCCTTCACCCCGCGCGCGTCGGGCGGGGTGAGGAACGGGAAGTCCTCGATGGCGCCGAGCCCCAGCGAGATCATCTGCAGGATGACCGCCGCGAGGTTCGTGCGCAGGATCTCCGGCTCGGTGAACGCCGCCCGCTTCGCGAAGTCGTCCTCCGAGTACAGGCGGATCGCGATGCCGTCGCTCGTGCGCCCCGCACGGCCGGAGCGCTGCGTCGCCGACGCCTGGCTGATCGCCTCGATCGGAAGCCGCTGCACCTTCGCGCGCGTCGAGTAGCGCGAGATGCGCGCGGTGCCGGTGTCGATCACGTACTTGATTCCCGGCACGGTCAGGCTGGTCTCGGCCACGTTGGTGGCGAGCACGATGCGACGGCGGATGCCTGCACGCGAGCTCGGCTCGAAGACGCGGTGCTGCTCGGCCGCGCTCAGGCGGCCGTAGAGGGGCAGGACCTCTGTGGCATCCGCCCTGCCCTGCCTCGTCAGGTGACCGCGGATGGCATCGGCCGCGTCCTTGATCTCGTTCTCGCCCGAGAAGAAGACGAGGACATCGCCTGAGCTCTCGCGGCCGAGCTCGTCGAGCGCGTCGATGATGCCCTGGTTCAGGTCCCGGTCGACCGCCGGCGAGGAATCCACATCATCGTCCTCGACGTCGTCCGCGACGAGCGGCCGGTACCGCACCTCGACCGGGTAGGTGCGCCCCGACACCTCGATGATCGGGGCAGGATTGCCCGCGGCGTCTGCGAAGTGCTTCGCGAACGACTCGGGGTCGATCGTCGCCGAGGTGATGATGACCTTGAGATCGGGGCGGCGGGGCAAGAGGCGCGCGAGGTAGCCGATCAGGAAGTCGATGTTGAGGCTGCGCTCGTGGGCCTCGTCGATGATGATCGTGTCGTAGGCCGTGAGGTCGCGGTCGCGGTGCATCTCGTTGAGCAGGATGCCGTCGGTCATCAGCTTGATGCGCGTGCCCGCATTCACCTGGTCGGTGAAGCGCACCTTGTAGCCGACCGTCTGGCCGACGGTCTCGCCGAGCTCGTCGGCGATGCGCTCGGCGATCGTGCGGGCGGCGAGGCGCCGCGGCTGGGTGTGGCCGATGCGCTCGCGGCCGATGCTGAGCGCGATCTTCGGCAGCTGCGTCGTCTTCCCGGAGCCGGTCTCACCGGCGACGATGACGACCTGATGGTCGCGAATGGCCGCCGCGATCTCGTCGCGCTTCGCGCTGACCGGAAGCTCGGCGGGGAAGCGGATCTCGAGTGCGGGAGCGGAGTCGGACATGCCTTGTCGATTCTCCCATGGGCCCTGCGCGTCGGTGGCGCGCATTCGGGTCGATCGGGCGCAGCATTCGTCGAACGCACTGCGCCCGATCGGCCCACTTGCGCCCGATCGGTGCATGGCCCGCCTCGCGGCCACCCGTAAACTCGTCGCGTGCGCCTCGGAGTTCTCGACATCGGCTCGAACACGGTGCACCTCGTGGTCGTCGACGCCCATCGCGGTGCCCGCCCGACGCCGTTCGTCGATCACAAGTCCGTGCTGCGGCTCATGCGGTACCTCGACGAGGACGGCGCGATCAACAGCGCCGGGAGGCGCGCGCTCGTCGGGGCGATCGACAAGGCCGTGCGCATCTCCCGCGAGGAGGGTGCAGAGCAGCTGATCGCGATGGCGACCTCCGCGATCCGCGAGGCGCCGAACGGGGAAGCGGTCCTCCGCGCGATCGAGAAGCAGACCGGCATCCGCCTGCAGATCCTCGACGGTCCTGAGGAAGCGCGCCTCACCTTCCTCGCCAGCCGCCGCTGGTTCGGCTGGTCGGCGGGAACGCTGCTGATGCTCGACATCGGTGGCGGATCGCTCGAGATCGCCGCGGGTGCCGACGAGATCCCCGACCTTGCGGTCTCACTGCCCCTCGGCGCCGGCCGCACCACCATCGGCTACTTCCACGAGGACCCGCCCCGAGCCGTCGACGTCGCGGCGCTGCGCAAGCACGCCGACGCCGTGATCGCGAAGAAGGCGTCGCGGTTCGCCGCGATCGCACCCGACCATGTGGTCGGCTCGTCGAAGACGATCCGCTCGCTGGCGCGGCTCGCGGGAAACGTCATCGGCGGCCCCGGCGAGCACTTCATGCTTCGGCGCGCGGGCCTCGACGACTGGATCCCGCGGATCGCCCGCATGCCGGCCGCCGCCCGCCAGGAGCTGCCCGGCATCACCGCAGACCGCTCGTTCCAGATCGTCGCGGGCGCCGTCGTGCTGTCCTCGGCGATGCACGTTCTCGGCGTCGACGAGCTCGAGGTCTCGCCGTGGGCGCTGCGCGAGGGGATCCTGCTGCAGTACCTCGATGAGAAGTACCCCGGTCACGAGGTCTCGGTGCTCGTCTCCTAGCCCACTCGGCGCTCGCGCGCCCAGGACTGCATCGCGTCGAGCACCGCATCCGCGTTCTGGCGCGGCCAGCGCACGTGGTCCCAGGCGCGGCCGGCGTTGGCCTCCGTGCCCAGATGCAGCCGCTCGGGCCGCACCGGGCCGACGCGGTCGGCCAGCATGTCCACCGCCCGCGGCGAGACGAGGGCGTCCCCGGCGAACGAGAGCTGCAGCACGGGGACCTCGACGTGGTGCAGTGCCTCTTCATAGTCGACGGAGGTGTTCGCGAACACGAAGCGGTTGAAGCGCGCCTCGCGGTGCCAGTCGCCGATCATCGTCTTCGGCTGCCGGTCGCCGAAGCCGAGCTTGTCGCCGGGGAAGTAGCCCCAGAACTGCGTGACGGTCTTCGCCCAGGGGGTGACGAAGCGGCGCTGCTGGCGGGCGACGAAGCCGTCGCGGGAGGTGTAGTGCGCGGCGCCGCTCGCCGCGGTCATGATGCGGTCGGGGCGCAGGATGCCTGCGCCCGTCGCCGTCAGCGCCAGCAGGCCGCCGAGGCTGTGACCCACGACGGTGAGGTGCTCGACCTCGCCGAGCGGGGACTGCGCGAAGGCCGCCGGGATGTCCTGCTCGATGATCGTCGCGTAGCCCCAGTCATGCTTGCGCATGTCGGTGGTCGAGGTGCGCGGGCGGCCGCGCATCTCGAGGCCGAAGATGCGGATGCCGCGCGCGGCCGCCTTCTCGAACAGAGGCCTGTAGTAGCCGATCGGCACGCCCAGGGCCGGCAGGAAGAGCACGGCGGCCCCGGCATCCGCATTCGCCTCGTACTCGTCGACCACCGTTCTGGTGCCGTCGGGGGCGGTGATCGGATGCTCCGTTGCCATGCCCGCCACGCTATCGACCTGTGCGCTCGCTCTCGTTTCGCCTTGTGAAGTGACCACAACAAGCGGGCGGAAGCCAGCCAATACAGTTGTCCGCATGCCCCTCGACTTCGAAACGCGCCAGATCCACGCGGGTGCGGTCATCGACGCCCACGCGCAGGCACGGGTCACCCCGATCTACCAGACCGCCGGCTACGTCTTCGACGACTTCGACGACGGCGAGGCCCGCTTCGCCGGCCGAGGCGGCCGCGCGTACTCACGCAACGAGAACCCCACGAACTACATCGCTGGGCAGCGCATCGCCGACCTCGAGGGCGGCGTCGACGGAATCGTCGTCGCGAGCGGCCAGGCCGCGATCCTCGTCGCCGTGTCTGCGCTCGCGGGCACGGGCGACCACCTGCTGATCACGAAGTCGCTCTACGAAGGCACCAACGAGATGTTCCGCGGCGTGCTGAAGCGCCAGGGCATCGAGGCCGAGTACGTGCCCGACGAGGCGAGCGACGAGGAGTGGGCCGCCCGCTTCCGCCCGAACACCAAGGCGCTCTACACCGAGAGCCTCACGAACCCGCTCGGTCAGGTCACCGACCTCGCGCGGCTCGCGCGCATCGCGCACGCCCACGGCGTGCCGCTCGTCGTCGACAACACCGTGCCGACGCCCTACCTCGAACGGCCGATCGAGTTCGGCGCCGACGTGGTCATCCACTCGACGTCGAAGTGGCTCTCGGGCCATGGCTCGGTCATCGGCGGCGCCGTGATCGACGGCGGTCGCTTCGACTGGGTCGCCTCTGGGCGGTTCCCGCAGCTCACCGAGGCGCCGCGGCCCGGCGTCGGGTCGTTCGTCGAGCGCTTCGGCACCGGAGCGCTGGGCGCCTACCTGCGCACGGTCGTCGTTCTCGAGTACGGTCCGACCGTGCCGCCGACGAGCACCTTCCTGCTGCTGCACGGCATCGAGACGCTCTCGTTGCGCATGGACCGGCACGTCGCCAATGCCCAGGCAGTCGCGGAGTTCCTCGAAGGGCGGCCGGAACTGGCATCCGTTCTCTACCCCGGTCTCGCCTCGAGCCCGTACAAGTCGCTCGCCGACACGTATCTGCCGCGCGGCGCCGGGTCGGTCGTGTCGGTCGACCTCGGCTCGCGCGAGGCCGCGCGGCGCTTCATCGACGCGCTCGAGCTGATCACCCCGATGACGCACATCGGCGACGTTCGCACGCTCGCGATCCACCTGGGCACGACGATTCACCTGAAGCTCGACGAGCAGCAGCAGGCGGATGCCGGGATCACCCCCGGCCTCGTCCGGCTGTCGATCGGCATCGAGAGCGCCCGCGACATCATCGCCGATCTCGAGCGCGGGCTGGCCGCGGCCGGCCCTCTCGACTGACACGCAACGCCCGACGTCCGGTCGTCAAAAAGTCGTCTTTCGAGCGACGAGCGGCTGACTTTTCGACGACCGGTCGACGAGTCAGGTGGCTGGTCGTCGATAAGTCACGCGTCACATCGCGTTTCGACGACTTTGTGACGACCGGGGTGCGGCGCTCAGCGCGTCGGAACCGCAGCTGACGTGTCGGCGACGAGTGCGAGCGTGCGGGCGATGCGCGAGACCGCCTCGACGACGGTCGACGGGTCGCAGGCGAGGTTCGCGCGCACGAAGCCGCGGCCGATCGCCCCGAACGACGGTCCGGAGTTGAAGGCGACCCGGCCCACCTCGCGGAGCACCGCAGCGGGGTCGTCGCCGAGCCCGGTCTCGCGGAAGTCCAGCCAGACGAGGTAGCCGGCGTCGGGCGCCACGAGCCTCACCGACGGCGCGCGGGCGGCGAGCTCGGCCTCGAGCAGCCCCACGTTCGCGACGATCTGGCTCACAGCGGCGTCCCGCCAGTACGGGTTCGCGAACGCCGCGATGTTGGCGTGCAGGCCGAGGATGCTGGTGCGGGCCGCGAGCTCCTCCGGCAGGCCCTGCAGCTGCGCCGCCGTGCGCTCGTCGCCGGCGACGACGACCGCGCACTTCACTCCGGCGAGGTTCCACCCCTTGCTCGCGCTCGTCACGGTGACGCTGCGGGCACCGACCTCTGCGGCGACCACGGCGAACGGCACGAACTCGGTGCCGGGGTGCGCGAGCGGTGCGTGCACCTCATCGCTCACGATGAGCACGTCGTGAGCGGCGGCCAGGCGGGCGAGCGCGGCAAGCGCGTCGCGCGAGTGCACGCGACCGGTCGGGTTGTGCGGGTGGCACAGGATCATCGCGTCGACGCCGGCGCGGAATGCGGCCTCGAGCCCGGCGAGATCGAGCGACCAGTCGGATGCCTCGACGAGCGGCACCTCGATGACCTCCGAGTTCGTCTCGCCCACCATCTCGAAGAACGGGTTGTAGACGGGCGGCGTGATGACGACGCGACCGCCGACCGCGGGCGCCTCGAGGCGCAGCGCCTCGACGATCCCGACGGTGACGTCGGTGGCGAGATGCACCCATTCCGGCCGCACGCGCCAGCCCCACGAGGCAAGCGCGAAGTCGGCGAAGGCGGGGGCGAGCGGGCCGGGGTTGTCGAGGTAGCCGGTGTCGCCCTTCGCCAAAGCATCCGCCAGCACCGCCGCGATCTCGGGCGCGATGCCCCAGTCCATCTCGGCGACGAAGAGCGGCAGCACGTCCTCGGGGAACCGGCGCCATTTGATGCTCGACCGTGTACGGCGCAGTTCAGGCAGCGGCAGTGCGGGCTCGAACGTCATGGATTCAGGATGCCGCGCGGCCGGTCCCGTGGCGAAATCCCGATGAAGCCCTATGACTTCTTGAGTCGCTTCCTCTCGGTGGCGAGGTCGAAGCTCGGCAGCGGCCACTTCAGGTCGAAGCCCTCGAGCACGCCGTCGAGCAGGCGCTGCACCGCGATGCGCGCGAACCACTTCCTGTCGGCCGGAACGACGTACCAGGGGGCCGCCTCGGTCGAGGTGCGCGTGATCGCGATCTGGTACGACTCCTGGTACTCGTTCCAGAAGCCGCGCTCGGTGACGTCGCTGGGGTTGTACTTCCAGAACTTGTCGGGCCGGTCGAGGCGCTCCTGCAGGCGCAGCTTCTGCTCCTCCGGCGAGATGTGCAGCATCACCTTGAGCACGGTGATGCCGCGATCGACGAGGCCCGCCTCGAACTCGTTGATCGCTCCATAGCGGCGCTCGATCTCCGCGGCGGGCGCCATCTGGTGCACGCGCTGGATCAGCACGTCCTCGTAGTGCGAGCGGTTGAACACGCCGATCATGCCGGGCGCCGGCACCTGGCGCGCGACGCGCCAGAGGAAGTCGTGGCGGCGCTCCCACGGGGTGGGCGCCTTGAAGGACTTGAGCGCGATGCCCTCCGGGTGGGTCGTGCCGACGACGTGCCGCACGGTCCCGTCCTTCCCCGAGGTGTCCATGCCCTGCAGGATCAGCAGGACGCGCCGCTCGTCGCCTTCGACCCCGCGCGCGTAAAGCCGCTGCTGCAACGCGGTGAGCTGGGCGGCGCCCGCCGCGAGCACGTCTGCGCCGGTCTGCTTGTCGCCCTTGAAGCCGGGCGTCGACGACGGGTCGACGTCGGCGAGCTTGAAGCCCGAGCCTGCCTTGAGCGAGACCGACGGGTCCACCTTCCATGCCTTGTGCATGGGGCGACTCTATTGCGGCGATGGGGCGTGTGTCGCGCGCTACGCCGCGTCGTGCAGTCGGCCGAGCAATCCCCACACCGCGCGGGTCAGCCCGGGGTGGTCGAGTGCGATGCCGCGCAGCACTCCGTATTCGAAGCGCTCAGCCGCCTCGTGAGGCGCAGTCGGGTGATAGGCACGGGCCCGCTCGGCTTCGAGGCCGGCGTCTTCGATGCGCTCGAGGCGCAGCGTCAGCACGACCTGCTCGTCGACGCTCGGCAGGTCGGGCAGGAACTCCCACGGGTCGTCGCCCAGGCGGCACTTGAGCTCGATGATGGCCGAGAGCTCGTCGCGCGCCTCACGGCGCCGCATCTCGAGATCTTCGCTGCCGGTCATGCGCGCCACCCTACGCCAGCGCGGTGACGACTCGGTTGCGCACCGATGGAGCGTCGGGTGCTATGGCCGGATGCCGCGGTCCAGACCCCGAGGCCGAGGCCCGATGTAGTGGCCGCGCGGTCGCAGACGCATCGGCCGTTGCTCGTACTCGTCGAGGGCGTGCGCGACCCAGCCGACCAGGCGGCCCACGGCGAAGATCGCGGCGCCCGCGTCGGGGCGCATCCCGGTTGCGAGTGCGAGCGCGGCGAGCGCGAGGTCGATGTTGGGGAACAGGCGGCCGGCGCGGCGCTCGACCTCGGCGGCGACGGCGTCGAGCGCCGCGAGGGTCGGCGCACTGCCGTCGATCGCGGCGATCAGGGGCAGAAGCGTGAGCGCCCTGGCATCCGCACCGTCGTACATGCCCTGCCCGAAACCCGGCACGCCGCCGCTGTCGCGGATCGCCGCACCGAGCGCGCTCCCCGGCGTTGCGCCTGCGACGACGGCGGCGAGCATCGCGGCGGCGGCGCGGCTCGCGTTGCCGTGCAGCGGCGAGTCGAACGCGCCGAGCGCCGCCGTCACGACCGCGTAGCCCGACGCGCGCGCCGAGGCCGCGACCCGTGCGGCGAGGGTCGAGACGGCGAGGTCATGGTCGATCAGCAGCATCAGGGCGGCACCGAGTGCGCGGATGCCTGCCGCCGTCGGCGCCCGCTCGGTGAGCGCCGGCCACAGCAGCTCGGCCGTCGAGGCGGGGTGCGGTGCGGCGACGGGCGAGAGGGCGCGGGGGATGCCCGCGAGCAGCAGCGCCCCCGTGCGTCGCAGTCCGTCCGCGCTCGCGTTATAGCGCAGCGGGTCGACGGCGGCGAGGCCCGTCACCGTCGTCTGGATGCGATCGAGCAGCGACGAGTCACGGGGCAGCGCCGCGACGAGGGAGCGTGCCGTGGCGACCGCGGCGGAGTCGAGCAGTGCGGCGCCCGACTCTGCGGCGTCGCCCGGCGCGTGCCACAGCCACGCGGCCACTTCGCCGAGTGGGCGGTCGATGAGCTCCGCGACGGGCCGCCCGCGGTAGAAGAGCTCGTCGTCGGCGATCTGGGCGATGTCGGTGTCGAGGACCATAAGCGGCGAGCCGGCCGCGCCGCCGGTCGTCGGTGTGCGCGTCTCGGTCGGGCCGGCCGCGGAGTCGCGGCGGCGCGCCCGGGCGAATCCTTCGACCTCGAGCGGATCGAAGGTCGAGCCGGCCACCGTGCGCTCGCGGCCGAGCAGACCGCGCGACACATAGGCGTAGAGCGTCGCCTGCTTGATCCCGAGCCGGGCCGCCGCCTGCGCGGCGGTGAGGCGGGGGAGCTCGGGGGTCGTTGGCATCGACATGTTGATCCGATCAAGATTGACTGACTGGTGATCACGTTCGCACACTGATCGCATGGACGACAAGCTCATCGAGGTTCCCCGCGGTCTCGCCGGCGTGGCCGTCGCCGAGACCGCGATCAGCGACGTGCACGGGGCGGAGGGCTACTACCAGTACGGCCCGTTCTCCGCGGTCGAGCTCGCCCGCACGGCGAGCTTCGAAGAGGCCTGGCACCTGCTCGCGACCGGGCGCCTGCCGTCAGCCGACGAGCTCGCGGCGTTCGGTGCGCGGGTGCGCGAGGCGCAGCGGTCGCCGGAGCTCTGGCGGGTGATCGGCTCCCTCGTGCACGGCGCTGGGGAGGCATCCGTCGGCCCTCTCGCCGGCCTCAAAGCGGCATGGCCGCTGCTTTCGGCCGCGCGCGGGCTGCGACCGGTCTACGACCTCGACGAGGCTGGGCGGTTGGCCGACGCGGTGCTGCTCGCGGCATCCGCCCCCATCGTGCTCGCCGCGCTGCATCGCGGCGCCGCCGAGCCGCTGCCCGTGCTCGACGATCGCGGGCTGGTCGCGAACTACCTGTTCCAGGCCACAGGCGAGGTGCCGGATGCCGCTCGCGAGCGCGCCCTGAGCGCCTATCTGATCGCGGCGATGGATCACGGCTTCAACGCATCGACCTTCACCGCGCGCGTGATCGCGTCGACCGGCGCCGACGTCGCGTCATGCCTTGCGGGCGCGCTCGGCGCGCTGTCGGGGCCGCTGCACGGCGGCGCGCCCGCGCGGGCGCTCGACAGCCTCGACGAGGTCGGCGCGGCCGAGCGCATCGAGCCCTGGGTGCGCGAGCGGCTCGCCGGCGGGCATCGGATCATGGGCTTCGGGCACGCGGTGTACCGCACGGTCGACCCGCGCTCGGTGCTGCTGAAAGAGGTGGCGCTCGGCTTCGGGGGAGCGCGCGTCGAGTTCGCGGTGCTCTTCGAGGAGACCGTCGAGCGGCTGCTCGCCGAGCTCAAGCCGGGCCGTGAGCTGCACGCGAACGTCGAGTTCTACGCCGCCGTCGTCATGGAGCTGTGCGGGCTGCCGCGCGACATGCTCACCCCGACCTTCGCGGTCGCGCGCACCGTCGGGTGGACGGCGCATGTGATCGAGCAGGCGCGCGACTCGAAGATCATCCGGCCGTCTGCGCGCTATGTGGGGCCGGAGCTGGTCGCCTGAGCGGTGTGTCTTCTTCAGCACAGGCGCGGGTTGCGTGCGCCTGTCCACATTTCGAGCGGTTGAGCGGATGCCGGGCCGGCGGTCGCCTGCACGATGGGGCGCATGGATGAGATCGACCGCTACTCCCCGCTCCTCACCGACCTCGAGCTGACCGACCGCGTCGCGATGCTGATCGGCCGGGCCTGCCGCAGGCAGCTCTGGCTGATGTTCCTCGACGAGCGCTCCGTCATGCTTCCGACGCTGATGCCGAACGACGAGGTGCCGAACCCGCTCGACGACGACGGTGCACGGCTCATCGCCGCGATGCTGCGGCAGGCCGTCGCGGGCACCCCGATCGAGTCGGTGATCTTCGTGTGGGAGCGGTTCGGCGGCCCGATCGCCAGCGAGGCCGACAAGCAGTCGGCGGCGCGGCTCGCGTGGGCGTGCGCCGACGAGGGTGTGCCCGTTCGGGCGCAGCTGATCAGCCACGACTTCGGGACGCGGTGGTTCGGTGCCGAGGAGTACACGGCGCTGCTCGACGCCGCCGGTAGCGTGGAGGGGTGACGGATGCCGCCGGGACCACAGTTGTCGACTCGTTCATCGCCGACCTCGCCGCCTTCATCGAGGCCGCGCCGAGCTCGTACCACGCAGCGGCAGAGGTCGCCCGCCGGGTCGAGAACGCGGGCTTCGCCCGGCTGGCCGAGACGGAGGAGTGGCCGGCCGCCCCCGGGCGGTACGTCGTCGTGCGCGACGGCGCCGTCATCGCCTGGCTCGTGCCCGAGGGGGCAGGGGCGACGACGCCGTTCCACATCCTCGGCGCGCACACCGACTCGCCCGCGTTCAAGCTGAAGCCGAAGCCGACCGTCGAATCATCGGGCTGGCTGCAGGCCGGCGTCGAGGTCTACGGCGGGCCCCTGCTGAACTCGTGGCTCGACCGCGAGCTCGAGCTCGCGGGACGCATCGTGACGCGCGACGGGCGGGAGCATCTGGTGCGCACAGGTCCCCTGCTGCGCATCCCCCAGCTGGCGATCCACCTCGACCGTGGTGTGAACGCCGACGGGCTGACGCTCGACAAGCAGCGGCACACACAACCTGTGTTCGGGCTCGCCTCCGACGCGCCGCTCGGCGGTGCCGACGTGGTCGGGCTGCTCGCCGAGGCGGCGGGGGTGCGGGCGGCGGATGTGCTCGGCTACGACATCCTCACCGCCGACACGCAGGCGCCGGCGCGGTTCGGGCTGGGCCGGTCGCTGTTCGCGAGCAGGCGCCTCGACAACCTCAGCTCGGTGCACGCCGGCGTGACGGCGCTGATCGCGGCGGCCGACGGGGCGGCGGCGGGCGCTCAGATCCCGCTGCTCGCGGCGTTCGATCACGAGGAGCTCGGCTCCGAATCGCGGTCGGGGGCCTCCGGGCCGTTCCTGTCGGACATCCTCACGCGTATCTCCGAGGGGCTGGGCGCGACCGTGAGCGAGCGGCTGCGAGCGTATGCCGCGAGCTGGGTCGTCTCGGCCGACGCGGGCCATTCGGTGCACCCGAACTATGCCGACCGCCACGACCCGGTGAACCGGCCGCTCTCAGGCGGCGGGCCGCTGCTCAAGATCAACGCGAACCAGCGCTACGCGACAGATGCTGCGGGCGCAGCGCTCTGGGCGCAGCTCTGCGACACCGCGGGAGTCGAGTATCAGGAGTTCGTGTCGAACAACGGGGTGCCGTGCGGTTCGACCATCGGGCCGCTGACCGCGACCAGGCTCGGAATCGCGACACTCGACGTCGGCATCCCGCTGCTGTCGATGCACTCGGCGCGTGAGCTGTGCCACGTGAACGATCCCGTCGCGCTCGCGGGTGCAGCAGCGGCCTTCTTCGCGCTGGGCTGAGGCTTCGCGCTGGGCTGAGGCTCCGCGCGAACCGTCGCAGGTCGGCGCGGCATCCGCGCCGGGGAGGCAGCGGAAAGTGGCGACGACGTCGAGGTTCAGCGCTCGGTGACGGCGACATCGGCCCACAGCAGGCGACCGCTGCTGCGGAATCCGTGTCGCACATACAGCTCGACCGACCTCGGAGACGCGTGCACCGTCACGTGCTCGGCGCCCCGCTCGCGCGCGGTGGCCAGCACCGCCTGCACCAGCGCGCCGCCGACGCCGTTCCCGCGGTGCTCCGGCAGGACATAGCAGGATTGCAGGTCGCCTGACCACCGGTCGAGGCTGTTCGTCGTCGCGACGCGGGGGGTCAGCGCGAGCCACGCCATGCCGACGATCTCGGCGCCACCGGTGTCATCGGCGACAGCGACGTGCGGCAGGTGCGTCTCACTGTGCGCCCGCGCCCAGGCAGCCGCATCGGCGCTGAACTCGGCCTCGGACATCGCCGGGGTGTTGCCGACCTCCACGGCCCACAGCCAGCGGAGGCGTACCGTGCGCTCGATCTCGTCGTCGCGAGCGCGTCGGATGACGACGTCGGCGGCCACGGGGCTGTGCGTCAGTCGGCGTCGCGCTCGGCGGCGCGGGCGGCCTTCACCGCGTTCGCCTCGTTGACTCGGGAGTTCTCGGCGCGCACCGTGGCCTGCGTCGCACGCTCGCGCACGAGCCACTCGGGCGGGCTCTGCAGCAGGGCGGTGATCTCGGCGGTGGTGAGCGCGTCGGTCACGCCGGCGCGGGCGAGGCCCGACGCCGAGACGCCGAGCTTGCGCGCGACCACATCGCGTGGGTGCGGGCCGTTGAGGCGCAGCTGGACCAGCCACTCGGGCGGGGTCGACTGCAGCTCCTGGAACTCGGAGCGGGTGAGCGCGCCCTGCTGGAACGACTCGGGCGCAGCGGGCAGGTAGATGCCGAGCTTCTTCGCGGCGGTGGCCGGCTTCATCGCATCGGGGCCGGCGGGACGTGGCGCGTTGTCGCTCATGCATTCAGGCTACCGGCCAGGGTCTCGCATAGCCTGGGGCTGTGCCCCACAGCCTGCGCATCGCCTACGCCCGCGGCGTCACGCCCGGCAAGTGGGCGCGCATCTGGGGCGAGCGATTCCGCAGGCATCCGCTCGAACTGATTCAGATCGAAGCCGTGACGGATGCCGACGCCGAGCTGCAGGCCGTGCGCAACGGCGCCGCCGACCTGGCGTTCGTGCGCCTCGCCGAGGGCGAGACGCAGCCAGGGGACGTGCATCTGATCGCACTCTACGAGGAGCGGCCGTTCGTGGTCGCCCCCAAGGGCCACGTCATCGAGGCCGCCGACGAGGTGGCTCTTGCCGCCCTCGAGGGCGAGGTCAGGCATCCGTTCGACGATGACATCGAACAGCACGTTGAGGTCGTCGCCGCCAACGTCGGTGTCGTGGTCGTGCCGCAGTCGATCGCGCGGCTCTACGCCCGGAAGGACGTGGTGTCGCGACCCGTGACCGACGGACCCGGCTGGCGCGTCGGCCTCGCATGGCTGAAGGACGCGCCCGCCGAAGCGCAGCCGCACATCGACGAATTCATCGGGGTCGTGCGCGGGCGCACCGCGAACTCGTCGCGCGGCGCGGACGCCGGTGCGAAGTCCGCCGAACAGGGAAAGCCGCCCGCTAAGGGCGCGGCCGCTCCGGCCGCGTCAGGTGCCGACCGCCGCCGGAAGCCGCGAGCACAGGGGCGCCCGTCTCGAGCGGGGCGCTCGCGTCGGCGGCCCACTCGTTGAGCGACCCGTCGTAGACCTTCACGTCAGTGCGGCCGATCAGCTCGAGGGCGAGCGCGCCGCTCGTCGAGGCGATGCCGCTGCGGCAGTACGCGATGATCGGAGCGTCGGCCGCGGCCACGTCGCCGAGCACTTCGCGCAGGCGCTCAGCGGGCAGATAGGTGTTGGTGTCGCGGTCGACGAGGTGGGCGGCCGGTGAGCTGATCGAGCCCGGAATATGGCCGGGCCGCGTCTTGCCGCCTGACTCGCCCGTGAACTCGCGAGCGGGCAGAGCGCACAGCAGCACCGCGTCCTCGCTGCCGGCGACCACGGCCTCGACCTCGCGCTTGTCGGCCCAGGCCTCGTCGTCGGCGTGCGCAGAGAACTCGCCGGCGCGGCGGGGTCGCACGTCACCCGTGGCGATCGGCCGGCCCTCGGCGCGCCACTTGACGAACCCGCCGTCGAGCACGCGCACCTCGAACCCGAAGGAATGGAACAGCCACCACAGCCGCGCGGCCCAGATGCCGTCAGCCGTGTCGTAGACGACGACAGCGGTGTCGTTGTCGACGCCGTGCGCTTGGGCGGCGCGCTCGAAGTGCGGGGCGCTCGGCCGGCTGAAGGCGTATTCGCCCTCCGGGTCGCTGAAGTCGTCGAACAGGTCGGCGAAGACGGCCCCGGGCAGGTGGCCGGACACGAGGTACTGCTCTTCCCCGCTCACGTAGGCATCGGCTCCGTTGAAACCCGTGACCGGCAGGACGGTGGCGTCGAGCACCACGAGCCCCTCGGCGCCGAGGTGATCGGAGAGCCACTGGGTCGAGACGAGGGCCGGGTCGGCGAGTCCGTCGAAGAGGGGGTGCTGCACAAGCGCAATGCTAGGCGGATGTTCAGCGCCTGTTAAGGGCACCGAAAAGCAACTTGAGTTGACAACTCGTCCTTAAGCAACTTACATTGCTCATTATGAACCCGCTCACTCCCGATACGCTCGGGGGCCCGGCAGACGAGCTGGCCGCAGTCGTCGCATTGCGCGAACTGGCCGACCGCCTCGAAGACGCGGCCGTCGAACGCGCTCTGCGTGCCGGCTGGTCGTGGTCCCAGGTGGCCGAGGCCCTCGGCGTGACGCGCCAGGCCGTCCACAAGAAGCACCTGCGCCGCCTCGCCGGCGCCGACATCGAACTGAGGAGGCGCAGTGCCCGCACCGATTAGCGCACACCAGGGCGGCTCGCTGCCCGAGCAGCGCATGCGCGCCGACGTGCGCGGCCTCGTGCAGCTCGCCGTCATCGAGGCCAGCAACCGCGGCGCGAACGCCGTCCAGGCCGAGCACCTGCTGCTGGCGCTGCTGTTCGACCGTCGCAACCGGGCGGCGGCCGCGCTCGCCGAGGCCGGTCTCGACTACGACGCGTTCACCGCGGCGCTCGCCGCCGAGCGCGAGCAGAGCCTGCGCGCCGCCGGCGTCGCGCCGATCCCGGCCGAGCGGCTCGTCGCCACCGGCCGCCGTGAGCGGCCCCGCTGGGGCACGAGCGCCAAGCAGGCGCTCGCCGCGGGCCACCGCATGTCGAGCACTCAGCGCGGCCACTCGATGCGGCACGCCGACGTCGCGGCAGGCATCCTCGCGTCTGCCCTCGGCACCGTGCCGCGGGCGCTCGCCTATGCCGGCTTCGACCGTTCGCAGCTGCTGCAAGCGGTTGTAAGCGTCGCGCAAGAGGCGTGAAAGCGCAGCACCCGATCATCGAAACATCCACTCATCCACGATTGAGGACACAGACATGACTTCCACCGAACTCGCCGTCGAGGCCGAGGGCCTCGTCAAGGTGTTCGGGTCGAACCGGGCGGTCGACGGCGTCGACCTGCAGGTGAAGGCGGGCACCGTCTACGGTGTGCTCGGCCCGAACGGCGCCGGCAAGACCACGACCATCTCCATGCTGGCCACCCTGCTCAAGCCGGACGGCGGCACCGGCCGCGTGTTCGGCCACGATGTGGTGAAAGAGGCGAACATCGTCCGCCAGCTCATCGGCGTGACCGGCCAGTACGCGTCCGTCGACGAGAAGCTCTCGGCCAACGAGAACCTCTACATCTTCGGCCGCCTGCTCGGCCTCTCCGGCAAGGCGGCGCGCGAGAAGGCCGAAGAGCTGCTCGCGGCGTTCGGCCTCACCGAGGCCGCGAAGCGCCCGCTCGCCAAGTTCTCCGGCGGCATGCGCCGCCGCCTCGACCTGGCTGCGAGCCTCATCGCCCAGCCGCCGCTCATCTTCCTCGACGAGCCGACGACGGGCCTCGACCCGCGCACCCGCGGGCAGATGTGGGACACGATCCGCAGCCTGGTCGCCACCGGCTCGACCGTGCTGCTCACCACGCAGTACCTCGACGAGGCCGACCAGCTCGCCGACCGCATCGCGGTCATCGACACCGGCAAGGTCGTCGCCGAGGGCACGGCCGACGAGCTGAAGGCGTCGGTCGGCACGAGCTCGCTGATCCTGCGCATCGCCGACCGCAACGACACCGGCGAGGCGCTGCGCCTCATCTCCGAGGTGTTCGGCGTGCAGGGCACCCCGTCGCCGGAGGCCGGCCGCATCACGGCGCCGATGTCGAACCCCGACACCGTCACCGACCTGCTGATCCGCTTCCGCCAGGCCGGCATCCGCCTCGACGAGTTCTCGGTGCAGAAACCGACGCTCGACGAGGTCTTCCTCACCATCACCGGACACGGCGTGACCGCCGAGGCCGACGACAACTCGGATTTTGAAGACGACACCGTGGAGGTGCGCGCATGACCACCATCTCGACGACTCAGATCGTCCCGGCATCCGAGCGCAAGCTCAAGAACCACACGAGCATCGCGCAGACGGTCTCGAACTCGCTCGTCATGGCCTACCGCGGACTCGTCAAGTTCCGCCGCACGCCTGAGCAGTTCTTCGACGTGACGCTGCAGCCCATCCTGTTCACCGTCATGTTCACGTTCCTGTTCGGTGGCGCGCTCGCCGGCGACATCAAGGGCTACCTGCCGACGATCATCCCCGGCGTGCTCGCCCAGACCGTCATCACGGCGTCCGTCGTCACCGGAGTGCAGTTGCGCGAGGACATGGACAAGGGCGTGTTCGACCGCTTCCGCTCGCTGCCGATCGCCCGCATCGCGCCGCTCGCGGGCGCGCTGACGGCCGACACGCTGCGCTACGCGATCGCCACGACGATCACCTTCCTCACCGGTTTCGCGATCGGCTGGCGGCCGGAGGGCGGATTCCTGGGCCTGGTGCTCGCGGGTCTGCTGATCGTCGCCGTCGCGTGGGCGATCAGCTGGATATTCGCCTTCTTCGGCGTGATCGCGCGCACAGCGTCGTCGGTGCAGGGCATCTCGTTCATGGTGCTCTTCCCGTTGACGTTCCTCTCGAACGCCTACGTCGACACCTCGACAATGCCGAACTGGCTGCGCTGGTTCGCCGACGTGAACCCCGTCTCGCACGTCATCACCGCGATGCGCGCCCTCGTCGCCTCGCAGCCCGTCGGGGCCGACGTGTGGTGGACCCTGCTCGGGGCCGCGGTCGTCGTGCTGGTGTTCGCTCCGCTCACGGTGCGCGCGTACATGCGCAAGGCGTAGCAGCCCCGCGCCGGTCGTCAAATAGTCGCCTTCTCCTCTCGGGGGAGGCGGCTATTTGACGACCGGGCGCCTGGTCGAGCGGCGGGTCGTCAGAAAGTCGGGTTTCGCGCGGGTATTCGCCCACTTCTTGACGACCGGGCGCGGTCAGATGCGAGTCAGGCGCAGCAGCTCGTCGAGCGCGCTGGTCGCGGTCGGCAGATCAGGGAACGAAGCCACGCGCTCGCGCGCGGCCGAGATGGCGGACGCCCCGACCACCCGCTCCGCGAGAGCGAACGCCCGCGCCCGCACCAGCGCAGGCTGATCCTGCCGGGAGTGCAGCCGCTCGGCGAACGCCAGCATCCCGGCGCCGGCCTCGCGTGCGGCATCCGTCATACCCTGCGCACCCAGCAGCCAGATCGCGAGACCCATCGCCGCCGTCGCGAGCACAGGCCGGTCGACCATCGCGGGCCCACCGCGTCCGCGGCCGCGCGCCGCGACGCGGGTCGCACGGCGCAGGGTGCGCCAGATCGTGAGCGCGTCGTCGTCCATGCGGTCGTAGTAGACGGATGCCGCGAGCGCGCCGGCCGCGCTGATCAGGTACCACGCGCCCATCACGTAATGACCCGGCTTCGAGCCGTAGAGCGCCAGCGCGGCGCGGTAGTTCTCGACGGCCTGGTCCGTATCGCCGTCGGCGGAGGCGAGCTCGGCCAGGCCCGCCCAGCCGATGGCGCGAGCGTCCAGGCCGTCGAAGCCCTCCTGCGGGCCTTCGTCAGAGTTCGCGAAGCGCTCGAACGCCTCGAGGACGCCGTCACGACGGCCGAGCTTGAGCTTGTTGATGGCGACGATCCAGTCGTTCTGGCCGATCTCCTCGACGGCGCCGATCTGGGCGAGGCGCTGCTGCGACCGGGCGGCCCATTCGAGTGTGTCGGCCGGCCGGTCGTCCTGGCTGGACAGGTTCGCGAGCCCCTGGGCCGCCTGGCCGGCCATCCAGTCGAGGCCGAGGCGCGTCGCGCCGTCCCACGCAATGCGCACGAAGTCGATGGCGCGCTCGATCTCGCCCGTGTTCTCGGTGAGCAGCCCGCTGAACAGATGGCCGAGGATGCGGATGACCTCGTCGTCCGACTCGCGCAGTCCCTTGAGCTGCTCGATGCCCCACTCGGCCTGGAATCTGACCGCAGTGACGAGCACCTCGGCGATCGCGGCGAGCCAGGGCGACACGGCGCCCGAGCGCACGAGGCGGCGCATCTTGACGCCCGCGCGCAGGCCCGCGCGCAAGAGTTCGGTCGAGGGAATCGCCGCGAACTCCTCGAGCTCGGGCGGCAGCTCGGGCTGCCGGTCGTACCCGGGCTGCCCGGGCCGCGGCGACTGCGAGCCGGCGATGCCCATCACGGCCGCGAACATCAGGGCGATGGCCGAGGTGTCCGCGCCGGCGGGGGGAAGCTCGCGGCCCGAGACGGCCGCGGCGACGATCGGGGCGAACGACAGCGCCTCGCGGAACTGGTTCCGCACGAGCCAGTGGAACAGCAGCGCGGCGAAGACCGGAATGACGGTCGCCGGGTCGTCGTCGTGCGCGCGCAGCACCGAGACGAGGTTGTCGTGCTCGAGGTCGAGCGCCCGCACGACCTCGCTCTGCCGTGCGGTCGGCAGATCGCGGACCATCTCGCTCGCGAAGCGCTGTGCCCAGCGCGACTGCGCGGTGGCGACCAACTCGTCCTCGCCGGCATCCACCAGGGCCATGTCGCCGAACTCGCGCACGGTCTCGAGCATGCGGTAGCGCAACCCGACCGGGCTCTCGGCGACCGAGACGAGCGACTGCAGCACGAGGGCGTCCAAGTCATCGGATGCCTGCAGCCGCGCCTCCTCTTCTTCAACGCTCGCGTCGATCAGCACCACCGCGGCCGCGGCGACCGCGCTGAACCCGTCGGGGAAGCGCGAGAGGCGGCGCAGCATGCGCCGCTCGGAATCGCTGAGCAGGTTCCAGCTCCAGTCGATGACGGCGATCAGGGTGCGGTGCCGCTCGGGCGCGCTGCGGTCGCCGCCGCGCAGCAGCGCGAAGCGGTTGGAGAGGCGGCGCTCGATCTCATCGACGGACATCGAGCGGATGCGTGCGGCCGCCAGCTCGATCGCGAGCGGCAGCCCGTCGAGGTGCTCGCACAGGCGGGCGACGGCCTCGATGGGCAGTGCGGCGCCGGGGCGAGCGGCGCGGGCGCGCTCCAGGAAGAGGGCGACGGCGGGGCCGTGTTCGTCCGCAGGCAGCGGACCCAGCGGGTACACGCTCTCGGCACCGAGCTGCAGCGGGGCGCGGCTCGTCGCGAGCACCCGCACGGCCGGGATCTCGGACAGCACCTGGTCGACCAGGTAGGCGGCACCCTCGATCACGTGCTCGCAGTTGTCGAGGACCAAGAGGGTCTCGCGCTCAGACAGCGCCGCCCGGATGCGCGTGCGCACCTCGAGCAGCACGATCGGGTCGCGTAGGCTGAGGCGGCCGGCGCCGACCTCGCCGATGCCGAGCGTGGCGGCCACCGCGAGCGGCACGTCGTCGGACTCGCGGATGCCGGCGAGCTCGACGACCACGACGCCGGGGGTGCGTTCGGCGGCGCGGTGCGCGAGCTCCTGCGCGAGGCGCGTCTTGCCGAGGCCGCCCGGGCCGAGGATCGTCGTGAGCCGCGCTGTCGCCATCAGCTTCTCGAGCGCCTCGATGTCGGCGTCGCGGCCGATGAGGTGGTTCGGCGCGGCGCGCAGGCCGATGGCGACGTGCTTCGGGGCTCCGCCGCCCTTCCCCGCCGTCGGTTGCGCTGCTCGGATCCGCTCAGCGCTGTCTGGATCCGAGCCGCGCGCGGCGGATCCGAGCAGCGCACGTGATGCCGTGGCGGCGGCGGGGTCATCTTTGAGCAGTTCCGCATTGCAGGCCACCAGCTCGGCGCTCGGCCGTGCGCCGAGCTCGTCGTCGAGCCGCTGCTTGAACTCCGCGAACGCGCGCAGTGCCTCGCCGCGGCGGCCGTCGGCCGCGAGCGACTTCATCAGCATGAGCTGGGCCCGCTCGTCGTACGGGGTGGCATCGGCAAGCGCGCGAGCGGCGTCGACGGCGTCGGCGGGAGAGCCGGCGCGCAAAGCATCCGCCACCCGCGCTTCGAGCGCGCGCACCCGCACACCGTCGGCCGTCTCGCGCAGGCGGGTCGCGAGCTCGGTGTCGCCGAGATCGGCGCCCGGCTCGCCGCGCCTGGGCGACTCGGCCGACCACAGGTCGACCTCGGCCGCCGAGGCGCCGAGGCGGTAGCCGCCCGCGAACGACTCGATCAGCTCGTCGCCGGCGATGTCGCGCACACGTGAGACGAGGGTCTGCAGCGCCGCGCGGGCGTTGCGGGGCGGGTCGTCCTGCCAGATGTCGTCGACGAGCGACGACACGGAGACGACGGCACCCTTGGCGAGCACGAGCGAGACGATGAGCGCCTTGCCGTTGACGCCGGGCACGTCGACCCACCCGCCGGGCCCCGCGACACGCACGGGCCCGAGCACCTGGACGCGTGCCGCGTCCACGCCCGTCTCCGCCACCTGCTCATCTTAACGGCGCACCTGTGGCGGAGACGGCGCGGCTCAGCGCAGCGCAGCCACCACCAGATCCCAGAACCAGTCGGCGTCGAGGCCGAGTGCGACCGAGGTGCGGCCCTCGCCGACGACCCACGGCCGGAGGTCGACGACCGTCATTCCGGTCGTGTGCTTTCCTGCGGTCTCGATCGCGATCGGGGCCCGCACCACGTCGACGTGGCCGCCGCCCTGCTCTTCGTCGATGACGATCGCGACCGCCACCGGGTCGTGCACCGGCGGCGCGTCGAAGCCCTGCACGTCGGCGTAGCGGCGGCCGTACTCCGCGATCAGATCGAGCATGAACTCGGCCTTCGCGCCGCCGACGGCGGCGACGCGCTCGGTGACAGCGGGTGTCGCGAGCGCCTGGTGCGTCACGTCGAGCCCGGCCGTAACGACCCGCCAGCCCGCCGAGAAGACGACGTCGGCCGCCTCTGGGTCGAAGGCGATGTTGAATTCCGCGACAGGTGTCAGATTACCGCTTCGGGCGGAGCCGCCCATCAGCACCACCTCGCGCACGCGCTCGATGATGCGCGGCTCGCGCTTCACCGCGAGCGCGACGTTGGTGAGCGGCCCGGTGGGCACGAGGGTGATGTCGCCCTGCTCATGGGACATGACCAGCTCGATGATGAGGTCGACCGCGTTCCGTGGGTCGAGCGCGACGGATGCCTCAGGCAGCACGACCCCGTCGAGCCCGCTGTCCCCGTGGATGTCGGGCGCGTACTCCGCCGAGCGCTCGAGCGGCCCCTCGGCCCCTGCGGCGATCGGCGCGGTGATGCCGACGAGCGTCGCCACCCCGAGCGCATTGCGCGTGACCTTCGGCAGGCTCTGGTTGCCGGCGACCGTGGTGACGGCCAGCAGGTCGATGGCCGGGTGCGCCTGGGCGAGCAGCATCGCCACGGCGTCGTCGTGGCCGGGGTCGCAGTCGAGGATGATCTTGCGCGGCATCCGTCAACTCTGCCGCACCTGCCGCCGACACGCAGGTTCTCGGTGCGCGGCGTGTGCGACGGCGAGCGCTAGCGCTTCTCGAGCAGCTGCTTCAGGATGCGCAGGTTGTCCTGCATGCCGCGGCGGAAGATCGGCTCGGCGAGCGGCCCGAGCAGTCGCGCCGGCCTGGGCAGTCCCGCGGCGCTGATCGCGCCCTCGAGCTCGAGCCGGGCGCCGTTCGGCGCGGGGGCGACCAGGTACCGGTAGCTGAACGGCGTCGGTCCGTCGACGGACTCGAAAGTGACCTCACGGCCGCCATCAGCGCGCTCCCTCGGACTCGGCGGCGAGCCGCTTGTCGAGCGCCGCGCCTGCGGGGGACCCGTGCGTCAGTGCGCGCAGCACGCGCACCATGACCTCGGCGTCGGCCGCGCTCACCGCGCCGTCGATCGCGTCGTACAGCTTGTCTTCGATGCCCTGCACCTGCGTGGCGCGTTCGCGCCCCTCGGCGGTTGCGGTCAACCGCACCTGCCGCCGGTCGTGCTCGCCGACCTCGCGCTGCACGAGGCCGGCCGCGACAAGGCGGTCGACGATGCGGCTCGGGCTCGTGCCGGTGTCGCACACGAGCATGTCGCCGAGCTCTTTGAGGGCGAGCGGGCCGTGGTCGGCCACGATCCGCAGCGCCTCGGACTGTGCGGGGGTGAGGCCGATGTGTGACAGAAACACCGTGAGCTGCCGGTTGCCTTCGCGCTGCGCGGCGAGGATCAGATAGCGGAGGCGCTCTGCGGTTCTCACCCGATCACTCTGCCTGTCGCGCGAGGGCCGCCTCAAGTCGGGCGGCGGCCGAGGGGTCGTGCGCGGCGAGCACGGGCATGCCCGGATGCTTCGCGGCCAGCTCATTCACCAGACGCGTCGTCGCGTGCAGGCCTGCCCGGTGCCCGACGCCGGGCACGCGGTCGGCGGCGAGCAGCTCGACGTCGTACGTGAGGTCGCCGACGAAGAGCATGGTCGGCAGCCCCGCGCTGCGCAGCAGCAGCGACTGCGACCCCGGCGTGTGGCCAGGTGTCGGAAGGAGCATCAGCGAGCCGTCGCCCATCACGTCGTGCGCCTCGGTGAACGGAGCGATCGAGCCGTCGTCGACCGGCTGGGGTGTGACCGGCGCCCACTGGATGCCGGGAAGCAAGATGTGGTCGCGCATGAGCCCGCCGATCAGTGCGAACCGCTTGTCGACCTCGGCGAGCTCTGTGGCGCTCGCGAGCACCTGCGCGGTCGGCGGCAGCTCGCGCAGGCCGCCGATGTGGTCCTGGTGCAGGTGCGACAGGATCGCGACGCGCACGTCGGCGATGTCGTAGCCGAGGCCGGCGAGCTGTGTGGTGAGCGTCGCGGATTCGGGCACGTCGAACTTCGCCAGGCGTCGGTAGTTGTGGCCGATGAATCCGCCCGGGAAGTAATCGGCATCGGTCACCGAGCGCCGGTCCTGCCCTGTGTCGAACAGCACGAGGCCGTCCTTGTGCTCGATGACGTAGACGTTGATCGGGCGCGGCGCCGTCCAGCGGCGCGAGGTGTTGAGCCACCACAAGAGCGGCGTGCCGTTGCTCTCGACGTGCTCGGGGCGGATCTGGACAGTTCCGGTGCTGACGACCGAGACGCGTGAAATGGATGTCATGACATAGATGTTACGACATGTAATTAATGAAACGCAAGCGGCGGATGCCTCAGCAGGCGCCCTAGATCCAGCTGCGCAGCCACATGTGGGCGCGCCAGAACTCGTACGAGGTCTGCACCCCCGACCAGATAGGCCAGAAGAACGCGGTCGCGCCGAGCACGATCGCGAGGTATGCGGCGACGCCCGCGATGCCGCGGGTGCGGCGGTAGGTCGAATCCGCGGGGCTGCCGAGCGCCTTCGCGATGAAGTACACGATGCCGAGGATCAGGTACGGCTCGAACGCGATCGCATAGAAGGTGAAGATCGTGCGCCCGTGGTACAGGATCACCCACGGCAGCCACCCCGCGCCGACGGCCGTGAGCAGCAGCCCGGCGCGCCAGTCGCGATGGCGGATGAGGACGTAGACCAGACCGAGCAGGGCGAGGGTTCCCGCCCACCAGATGAACGGATTCCCGAGGTCGGTGATGGCCTGCGAGCAGCCGAACTGCGCAGCGGTGCACCCGTTCTGCCCCGCGGGGACCGGGTTGTAGTACATGCTCGTCGGCCGCAGCATGAGGGTCCACCACAGCGGGTTGGACTGATACGGGTGCGTGGCGTGCAGGTTGATCGAATAGCCGTAGAGCTCGGTGTTGTAGTGCCACAGATTCTGGGCCCAGTACGGCACCCATGACAGGAGGCCGTGCCAGGCGTGCTGCGCGGGATTCTGCTCGACCCAGTGCCGGTCCCACCCGCCGCCCGTGAACAGCCAGCCCGACCACGCCGCGACGTACGTCGCGATCGCGATCGGCACGATCGTGACGAAGCTCACGATCGCCTGCGCCAGGCCCGTGGTCGAGGCGAGGAAGCCGGCCTTGCGATAGGCGACGAAGTCGGCGAGCACGACGTACACGCCGAACACCGCGAGGAAGTAGAAACCCGACCACTTGACGCCCGCGCACAGGCCGAAGGCGACGCCGGCGGCGAGCAGCCAGGGGCGCCACAGGACGGGCGCGTTCAGCCGAGGAATCCGCGTGTCCCTGTAGCCGCGGTCGAGCAGTACGGCGCCCACGCCGAGCAGGGCGAAGAACATCACGAAGTTGTCGAGCAGCGCGACCCGGCTCATCACGATCGCGCTGCCGTCGACCGCCATCAGAAGACCTGCGATGCAGCCGAGCAGCGTCGAGCCGCCGAACAGCTTCTTCGCGATCAGGATGATGAGCACGACGGCGAGGATGCCGACGACAGCCGTCGACAGCCGCCAGCCCACCGAGCTCTGGATGCCGGTGAGGTGCTCGCCGAGCGCGATGATCCACTTGCCGAGCGGCGGGTGCGCGACGAACTCCGCCTTGGCCGACCAGCCGCTCGCGTCGCCGGCGTTGAAGGCCTTGTCGGCGTTGGCCACCCAGGCGCCCTCGTAGCCGAGGTGCGAGAGTGTCCACGCGTCCTTCACGTAATACGTCTCGTCGAACACCAGCGAGCGCGGCAGGCCGAGGTGCCACAGGCGCAGCGCGGCGGCGAGCAGGGTGACGGCGATCGGGCCGCCCCAGTCCCACAGCCGCTTGTTCAGCGGGTTCGCGAGGCGCGCCGCCCACCAGCGGTCGAGGCGGGTGCCGGTGGGCTCGGGCTCCTCGACACCGTGCGACTCGTGGGGCCCCTCGACGAGCTCGTCGAAGTCGGCGTCGGAGGGCTGAGTCACGCGCGTCATCGTACCGGGGCTACTGAGGCCGAAATCGAGTGCCGCATAGGATTCCGCTCATGCTCATCCTCGCCGCGACGCCCATCGGAAACCTCGGCGACGCGACCAGGCGCCTGGTCGACACGCTGGCTGCGGTCGAGCTGGTGGCCGCAGAGGACACGCGGGTCGCGCAGCGCCTGCTGCAGGGGTTGCGCATCGAGAACCGGCCGCGGCTCATCGCGCTGCACGACCACAACGAGCGGGAGCGCGCGGGCGAGCTCGCCGAGCTCGCGGCATCCGCCGATCTGCTCGTGCTGTCGGACGCCGGCATGCCCACCGTCAGCGACCCGGGCTACCACCTGGTGCAGGCCGCGATCGCCGCGGGCGTGACCGTGACGGCGCTGCCCGGCCCGTCGGCGGTGCTCACCGCGCTCGCCGTCTCGGGGCTGCCGACCGACCGCTTCGCCTTCGAGGGCTTCCTGCCGCGCAAGGAGGGCGAGCGGCGGAAGCTGCTCGCGGGCCTCGCCGACGAGCGTCGCACCCTCGTCTTCTTCGAGAGCCCGAACCGGCTCGCGGCATCCCTCGCGGATATCGCCACGCACTTCGGCGAGGCGCGCCGCGTGGTCGTCGCGCGCGAACTGACCAAGCTGCACGAAGAGGTGAAGCGCGGCACGGCCGCCGAGCTCGCGGCATGGGCCGAGGGCGGCGTGCGCGGCGAGATCGTCGTCGTCGCCGAGGGCGCGGCCGAGAGGGTCGTCTCGCTCGATTCCGGGGTCGCTGCTGTGCTCGACCTGGTCGCGAGCGGCACGAGACTGAAGGATGCCGCGACCGAGGTCGCCGGCACCACCGGGCTGTCGCGGCGCGAGCTCTATGAGGCGGCCCTGCGCGCCCGTTGAGCCCAGAACCCTAGTTCCCGTACGGCGTCGCCCCTGGAGTCGGGATGCGGAAGCGGTTGCCGCCGTCACCGCCGCCGAAGCCGGGGAATTGGCCGGTGCCGCCGCCCGGCCTGATGACCGAGCTGTGGCCGAAGTGCGTGAATGCGAAGACGATCCACACGACGGCGAGCACGAGCCACGCCGCCGTGAAGATGTAGCCGAGGATGGTGCCGGCGAGCGCGTATTCGCGCCCGCGCTCCGGCAGCCCCTTGCGGTACTCGGCGAGCGTGATGTGCCCGCAGACGATGCCGACCACGGGGATGATGAACGCGCCGATGAACGCGATCAGCGCCATGATGTTGAACGGGGGCAGCTGGGTGCGGTCGACCGGTGCCGCGGACTGAGGTTGCGGCTGGGGCTGCGGCTGGGTCTCGGGCTCGATGGGCGTGGTCATATGCAGACCATAGGCGCCAGCGGCTTCTCGTGAGACGCGTGCGCGCGGTGAATCCGATAAGGATCGGCCCCGTAGGATTTAAGGCATGCCAGAAGGCCGCCAGTTCTACCTGACCACGCCCATCTTCTATGTCAACGACGTGCCCCACATCGGCCACGCGTACACCGAGGTGGCTGCGGACGTCATGGCGCGCTGGCACCGTCAGGCGGGCGACGACACCTGGCTGCTGACGGGCACCGACGAGCACGGCCAGAAGATCCTGCGCACCGCGACCGCCAACGGCGCGACGCCCAAGGAATGGACCGACCGCCTGGTCGAGACCGCCTGGAAGCCGCTGCTCGAGACGATCGACATCGCCAACGACGACTTCATCCGCACCACAGACGAGCGCCACGAGCGCCGGGTGAAGCTGTTCATCGAGAAGCTGCACGAGGCCGGCCACATCTACGAGGCCGAGTTCGAGGGCCTGTACTGCGTCGGCTGCGAGGAGTTCAAGCCGCAGTCCGAGATCGTCGACGGTACCGGGCAGTACGAAGGGCAGAAGGTCTGCGCCATCCACGGCCGGCCGCTCGAGCTCATGCAGGAGAAGAACTACTTCTTCCGCATGAGCGCGTTCCAGCAGCAGCTGCTCGACCTGTACAAGGAACGGCCCGACTTCGTGCAGCCGGAGAGCGCGCGCAACGAGGTCGTCGCGTTCGTGTCGCAGGGGCTCAACGACCTGTCGATCTCGCGGTCGAGCTTCGACTGGGGCATCCCGATCCCCTGGGATTCCTCGCACGTGCTCTACGTCTGGGTCGACGCGCTGCTCAACTACGCGACCGCGATCGGCTACGGCGAGGACGACGCCGAGTTCGCGCGCCGCTGGCCGGCGCGGCACATCGTCGGCAAGGACATCCTGCGCTTCCACGCCGTCATCTGGCCCGCCATGCTGCTCGCCGCCGGGCTTCCCGTTCCGGCCGGTGTGTTCGGTCACGGCTGGCTGCTCGTCGGCGGCGAGAAGATGTCGAAGTCGAAGCTGACGGGCATCGCGCCGAACGAGATCACCGACACGTTCGGGTCCGACGCCTTCCGCTACTACTTCATGCGCGCGATCTCGTTCGGGCAGGACGGCTCGTTCTCGTGGGAGGACCTCGCTGCCCGCTACCAGGCGGAGCTCGCCAACGGCTTCGGCAACCTGGCCTCGCGCGTGATCGCGATGGTGCACCGTTACTTCGACGGCGTCGTGCCGCAGCCGGTCGCGGACGAGGCGGCTGAGCTCGCGATCCAGACCACGGTGGCGGCCTCGGCGCTCGAGGCGGACGCCGCGATCGAGCGCTTCGCGATCCACGACGCGCTCGCCGCGGTATGGAAGATCGTCGACGCCCTGAACGGCTACATCACGGAGCAGGAGCCGTGGTCGCTCGCGAAGGACGCGGCGCAGCGCGACCGCCTGTCGACCGTGCTGTACACGGCGGCCGAGGGTCTGCGCGCCCTCGCGGTGCTGCTCTCGCCGGTGCTCACGAAGGCGACCCCGAAGCTCTGGGCGGCCCTCGGCGCCACGGAGTCGCTCGGCGAGCTGTCGGCTCAGCCGCTGCGCGTCGCCGGCGCATGGGGCCAGCTGAAGCCGGGCACGGTCGTCGGTGAGCTCGAGCCGCTGTTCCCGCGCATCGAAGCAGTCTGACGCGTGGCATCCGACCGCTCCTACCCGCCGCTGCCGGACGCGCTCGCCGTACCGGTGTACGACGACCACACCCACCTCGACCCGGCGATCCACCGCGACGAGCCGGGGCTCGAGCAGCTCGGCTGGCGCGAACAGCTCGACCGGGCGGCCGCGGTCGGCGTGCGCGGTGTGGTGCAGGTCGGGGTCGACGTCGAGACGTCGATCTGGAGCGCAGAGCACGCGGTGAAGGACAGGCGGATGCTTGCCGCGGTCGCTCTTCACCCCAACGAGGCGCCTGAGCTCGAGGCATCCGGCGCCCTCGACGGCGCGCTCGAGACGATCGCGTCCCTCGCCGCCCGGCCGCGCGTGCGCGCCGTCGGCGAGACCGGGCTCGACTTCTACCGCACCGACGAGAGCGGTCGTGCGGCGCAGTTCCGCAGCTTCGAGGCGCACATCGACATCGCGAAGGCGAACGGCCTCGCGCTGCAGATCCACGACCGCGACGCGCACCGCGAGGTCGTCGAGACGCTACTGCGGGTCGGCGCGCCCGAGCGCACGGTGTTCCACTGCTTCTCGGGCGACGCGGCGCTGGCCCGGCTCGCGGCCGAGCACGGCTGGTACCTGTCCTTCGCGGGCACGGTCACGTTCAAGAACGCGCCGGCGCTGCGCGAGGCGCTGACCGTCGTGCCGCGCACGCTCGTCACCGTCGAGACGGATGCGCCGTACCTGACTCCCATGCCCTATCGAGGCCGCCCCAACGCGCCGTACCTCGTGCCGCACACGGTGCGGTTCATGGCAGAGACTCTGGGCATGCCCATCGACGAGCTGGCCGCGCAGATCGCCGCGAACACCGTCGACGTGTACGGCTCGTGGGACGACGAGCTCGAAGCCGTCGTGGCCGAGGCAGCGCCGTGACGCCCGGTCTGCTCGGCCCGGCCGAGGTGCGCGACCTCGCCGAACTGCTCGACGTGACGCCGACGAAGAAGCTCGGCCAGAACTTCGTGCACGACGCGAACACGGTGCGGCGCATCGTGCGGGTCGGCGCGGTGCAGGCGGGCGACACGGTCGTCGAGGTCGGCCCGGGGCTCGGCTCGCTGACGCTCGGCCTGCTCGAGGCGGGCGCGCACGTCGTCGCCGTCGAGATCGACGGGCGGCTCGCAGCGCAGCTGCCGGCGACCGTCGCGGCGCAACTCGGCGCGGAGGCGGCCGCTCGGCTCACCGTCGTCCACCAGGATGCGCTCACCGTCGAGTCGCTGCCGGGCGAGCCCACGCGGCTCGTCGCGAATCTGCCGTACAACGTCTCGGTTCCTGTGCTGCTGCATCTGCTCGAGAAGGTGCCGTCGCTGCGCTCCGGCGTCGTTATGGTGCAGGCCGAGGTCGGCGAGCGGCTCGCCGCAGGGCCGGGCTCGAAGGTCTACGGCTCGCCGAGCGTGAAGGCGGCCTGGTATGGCTCCTGGCGCACCGCGGGGAACGTCAGCAGGCAGGTGTTCTGGCCCGTGCCGAACGTCGACTCGATCCTCGTGGCGTTCGAGAAGGGCGAGGCGCCGGGCGATGAGGCGCTGCGGCGGCGCGTGTTCGCCGTCGTCGACGCCGCGTTCCAGCAGCGTCGGAAGATGCTGCGGCAGTCGCTCTCCGGTGTGTTCGGGGGGTCGGCCGAAGCATCCGCCGCTCTCGAATCGGTCGGCGCCGCACCGACTGCGCGCGGCGAAGAGCTCGACGTGGAGGCGTTCGTGCGCGTCGCGGGGCGGCTGTCATGACCGAGGCGGTCGAGTCGGGGCGAGACACACGTGTTCACGTGCGCGCGCCGGGGAAGATCAACGTCTACCTCGGCGTCGGCGAGGTGATGGCCGACGGCTACCACGAGGTCGCGACCGCCTATCAGGCGGTCAGCCTCTACGAAGAGGTGTACGCGAGCGAGTCGTCGGACTTCACCGTCTCCTTCCGCGGTCCCGTCGACTGCTCGGGCCTGCCCACCGACGAGACGAACCTCGCGCTGCGCGCGGCGCGCCTGCTCGCGACGCACACCGCGTACGCGGGGGGCGTGCGGCTCGAGATCGAGAAGCACGTCCCGATCGCGGGCGGCATGGGTGGCGGGTCGGCGGATGCCGCAGCCGCACTCGTCGCCTGCGACGCGCTGTGGGGGACATCTGTTCCGCGTGAGGAATTGCACGAGCTGGCCGCCCTGCTCGGCGCCGATGTGCCGTTTGCGCTCGCGGGCGGCACCGCGATCGGAACGGGCCGCGGCGAAGAGCTGTCGCCGGCGCTCGCGCGGGGCACCTTCCACTGGGTGCTCGCGCTGCCTGACGCGCAGCTGTCGACGCCGGCCGTCTACGGCGAGCTCGACCGGCACCGCGAGCGGCACCGGGCCGAGCTGGCGCCGAAGCTCGCGCCGTCTGTCGACCCTGCGGTGCTGCAGGCGCTGCGCGCCGGCGATCCGCGACAGCTCGCCGAGGTGCTGGCGAACGACCTGCAGGCCGCAGCGATCCATCTCGCGCCTGAGCTCGCGCCGGTGCTCGAGACGGGGGAGCGCGCAGGGGCTCTCGCAGGGCTCGTGTCAGGCTCAGGGCCGACGGTGGCGTTCCTCGCCGAGGACGGCGACGGGGCGCTCGAACTGCAGATCGCGCTGTCGGCGTCCGGGCTGCGCGCCCTGCGGGTGACGGGGCCGGTGCACGGCGCTCGCGTCGTCGGCTGACGGGTGCGGCCTGGAGTCGAAGGTGCGCCGGCGGGGGACCGTTCGGGTCGTCGGGTCGTACCACGGGGGTTGGGAGAGTTGGGGGTGTGGGGCTCACCTTGAGCCTGATCCCCCGCTCGGCTTCACCAGGCTAACCGGGCTGCGCGCCCCCGCCAGTGGCGTCGGCGCAAACCGTCAAGACCTGACAGGGCCGTCCTCGTCGCGCGCCTTCCGATGTCCTTTCGACCGCCGCGCGGCCGGCCCCTGCACGACCGCGCGCAGCTCGCGGCGCGAGCTCAGCGACAGCTTCGCGAGGATGTTGCGGACGTGGAAGTTCACCGTCGTCACCGACACGTACAGCTGCTCGGCGACCTCGCGGTTGGTGAGCCCGCTCGCGACCGCGATCGCGACCTCGCGCTCGCGCGTGGTGAGTGCGGCGAGCGCGCCGCCCGTCGAATCGGCGGCGTGGCCGCGGCCGGCGGATGCCCGCGGCTCTGCGTGGTCCGCGAGCTCTTCGATGCGCTCCAGGGTGCGCATCAGATAGGTGCCGGCCTTCAGGTCGCGGAATGCCGCGGCGGCGAGCTCGAGCTGCTCCAGCGCGCGCTTCGGATTGTCCGCAGCCGTGAGCGCGGCGGCGAAGTCGACCCGGTCGCGCGCGAGTTGGAACGGCTGGCCGGCGGCGGTCTGGCTCGTGACGATGCCGCTGTACAGCGTGCCGGCCCGCGCGGGGTCGCCCGTTGCCAGGGCGATGCGCGCGTGCAGCCGGCTGACCGCATGCGGGGAGCGATTCCACGGCGTCTGGCCCGCGAGCGCCTCGCCCGCGATCCCGAGCGCGTCTGCCGTGCGTCCGAGGGCGAGCAGGGCGTCGATGTGCAGCGGCAGCCAGGTCCATGCGCTGCCCCGGCGGGTCGCGGTGCGCGCGGTCTCGGTCGCCTGCAGCTGAGCGAGCGGGTCGCCGACGGCCGCGGCGAGCTCGGCCAGCATCAGGTCGGGCAGGTCGGGGTCGTACGGCACCGCTCCGCCGCCAGGCGGCGGCAGCAGGCCGATGAGGCGCTCGACCCTGTGCACCTCGTCGGCTCCGCCGCGTGCGGCGGCCACCATCCCTGACACCGCGTACGCGGTGGGCAGCGCCGCGCGATACGGGTCGTCGAAGGCGCTCTCGAGCGCCCTGCGGCCGGTGACGACGGCGTTGTCCCAGTCGCCGGTGAGGAACAGGACGTGGGCGTGCATCGTGAGTGCGGTGTGCTTGAGCCACGAGTCGGGGAACCCGGGGGCGACCCGGATCGCGCGATGCAGGCGGTTCGCGGCATCCGTCACCCGCCCCGCATAGAGCAGGGTGCGCGCCTGGTACACGATCGCGTCGACCGCCGCCGGCGAGTCGGGCGTGACCCGCAGCAGCAGGTCGAGGCGCGCCATGCGGTCGGCCAGCCGCTCGGAGTCGCGCAGGCGTGCCGCAGCCGCGAGCTCCCAGGCGGTGAGCCACAGCTCGTTCTCACGAGGGCGCACGAGCCAGCGCAGCTCTGCGTCGACCTCGCCCGCCTGCGTCGGCGCGTCTGCCAGGACGCGGCGCGCGAGCGCGACATGCCCTGCCACGAGCTCGTGGTGCTCGTTGATGGCGTCGTACAGGGGAAGCATCGACGCGGCGTGCGCCCGCAGCGCTCGGGTGGTGGCAGAGCCGCCCGGCGCGTCGATCACGGCCCTCGCGCGCTCGATGCCCGCTTCGCGGTTGCCTGCGAGAACCTCGAGATCCGCGAGGATCGCGTCGCGCAACTGCGACTCGGGCAGCGCGGCGAGCTCGCCCTTCAGCTGCGCGACGCGCTGGTGCTCGTGCAGACGCAGCGCGAGGGTTCCGGCGGTGAGCACCGCCTTCTCGTATTCGGCGCCGGGCGAGGCCAGCTGAACGGCGGAGAGCGCGAGCGAGACGGCGCGCTCGCTGTCCCCGACGGCCGCGCGCGTGAGCGAGCCGTCGATCAGGTCCGCGACGAGCGTGGTGTCCTCCGCGACCATCGCGCCGATCCGGTGGCGCAGCACCGGCAGCCCCGTCAGCACGTCGGCCGCGGCCGAATGGATCTCGCGGCGGCGCTCGATCGCGATGCCCGCGGCGATGCGGTCGCCGGTCACCCGCGTCGGGGGAGCGACGGTCGGAACCGCTGCGTCCTCGACGAAGCGCACGAGCCCCGCGCGCTCGGCCGCGTCGAGATCGAAGGCGCCGAACGTCTCCGTGATCCCGAGCCACGCGGCCACTCGGTTGACGGCCGCGATCGCCGTCGGCTCGCGCAGGACCGCGACGATCTCGGCCGCGGTGCGCGCTCCGAGCGACGCCGCGTCGAGCGCGGCCTGCTGCCGAGGCAGGAGGGGCACGATCCGCGGCCGGTCGAGATCGATCGCCGCGGGGTGCGGCGACTGGAGGAGATCGCTCTGGAACGCGTCGAAGAGCCCTGTCACGAGCGTCGGGTTGCCGTCGGTGTCCGCGACGAACTGGCGGGCGACCCGGCCGGCGAGCGGCCGTCCAGCGCGCTCGACGGCGAGTTCCTGCACGTCGGAGGGCGACAGCGCCGGCAGGCGGACGATGACGTTGTGCTCGGGGCGGGACTGCGCGAGACCCTGCAGCTGCTGCTCGCTCTGGTTCACGAGCGACTCTGTCGACATCAGCATCATCTGCGGCTGCTTGCCGTGCCTGCGCAGTCCGATGCGGATCGCCTCAGCCGATCGCTCGTCGGCGAGGTGGACGTTCTCGACGACGACGCAGACCGGCGCCTCGATGGTGGCGAGCGCCTTGGCGAGATTGCGGCCGACCGCCACGGCGTCGTCGGGGCTGCCAGGGAACGAAAGCGGGGTGACGACCTGAACGCCGAAGCGCGCGAGCGACAGGTTGAGCGTCTCGACGAACGACCAGTCCGTCATCCGCTCGCGCTCGACCGCGACGCCCACGACGAGCGTCCAGTCCTCGAGGAACCGGATGGATTCCCGCAGCACCCCAGCCGACTGATAGCCCTCTGGACCGTAGATCAGCACGGACCCCACGCGGGAGTGCGGCTCGAGCGTCAGCTCCGAGACGCGCCCGATGGCGGCACGCACCTGGTCGCGCGTCGCGGCAGATGCCGCTGCGAGCGACGTCGGGTATGCGCTCATGCCGTCCCCCAGGCTGATTACTCGAACAGGTCCGCGGCTCGGGTGGCGGAACATGTTCGAAACACAGGTTGCCACAATCTAGACGCGTGGGCACCCGGCGAGGCGCCCCCCAATTCAGAGGTGTATCGCACTCGCCTATCCTTGACGGAATGGCTCATCTCCTCGGCGCGGAGTCGCTGCACGTCGAATTCCCCACCCGCGTCGTCTTCGATTCAGTGACTCTCGGCCTGCAGGACGGCGACCGCGTCGGCATCGTCGGCCGCAACGGCGACGGCAAGTCGACCCTGCTGCGGCTGCTCGCAGGGCGGATGGAGCCGGACGGAGGCCGCGTCACACGGCGCCGCGACCTGCGGCTCGGCGTGCTCGATCAGGCGGACACGCTCGACCCCGAATCGACGGTGGCCAAGGCGATCGTCGGCGACGCAGCCCATCACGAATGGGCGGGGGATGCCCGTACCCGGGACGTTCTCTCGGGCCTGGTGGCCGACATCGGGTGGGACGCGCGCATCGAGACCCTCTCTGGCGGCCAGCGCCGTCGCGTCGCGCTCGCCGCGCTGCTCGTCGGCGAATGGGATGTCCTCTTCCTCGACGAGCCGACCAACCACCTCGACGTCGAGGGCATCGCCTGGCTCGCGGGTCATCTCAAGGCGCGCTGGGCTGCGGCATCCGGCGCGCTCGTCGTCGTCACCCACGACCGGTGGTTCCTCGACGAGGTCTGCAACGCCACGTGGGAGGTGCACGACCGCATCGTCGAGCCCTTCGAGGGCGGCTATGCGGCGTACATCCTGCAGAGGGTCGAGCGCGACCGCATGGCCGCAGCGACGGAGTCTCGGCGGCGCAACCTCGCCCGTAAGGAGCTCGCCTGGCTTCGCCGCGGGGCGCCCGCCCGCACCTCGAAGCCGAAGTTCCGCATCGACGCGGCGAACCAGCTGATCGAAGACGTTCCCGAGATCCGCGACGCGGTCTCGCTGCAGCGCCTCGCGGTCTCGCGCCTCGGCAAGGACGTCGTCGACCTGATCGACGTCTCCGTGTCGTTCGATCGTCCGATCCTGCGCGACCTCACGTGGCGCATCGCGCCCGGCGAGCGCACCGGTGTCCTCGGCGTCAACGGCGCGGGCAAGTCGACGCTGCTCGGTCTGATCGCGGGCACCGTCGCCCCGACCGCCGGTCGTGTGAAGCGCGGCACGACCGTGAAGGTGGCGACGCTGACGCAGCGGCTCGACGAGCTCGACGAGGTACTCGACCAGCCGGTGCGCACGGTGATCGCCGGCCTGCGCTCGAGCTACACGATCGGCTCGGGCTCGAAGGCGCAGGAGCTCACGCCCGGCCAGCTGCTCGAGCGGCTCGGGTTCTCGAGCGCGCAGCTCTCGACCCCCGTGAAGGATCTCTCCGGCGGTCAGAAGCGCCGCCTGCAGCTGCTGCTCATCCTGCTCGATGAGCCGAACGTGCTGATCCTCGACGAGCCGACCAACGACCTCGACACCGACATGCTCGCGGCCATCGAGGACCTACTGGACTCGTGGCCGGGCACCCTGATCGTGGTCTCGCACGACCGGTACCTGCTCGAGCGGGTCACGGACCAGCAGTTCGCGATCCTCGACGCGCACCTGCGCCATCTGCCGGGCGGGGTCGACGAGTACCTGCGCCTGAGGCGTGCGCAGCAGACGGCGGATGCTTCGGGCACCGCCGCGCCGGCCTCCGTTGGTCGGCTCGCGCAGGGCGCGAATGGAGACCACGGGAGTTCAGGGCTCTCGGGCGCCGACCGGCGAAATGCTGAGAAGGAAGTGGCGTCGATCGATCGGCGCATCGCGCGACTTCAGGCCGACATCGCGACGGCCCACGACAAGCTGGCCGCGCACGATCAGTCGGACTACGTGGGCCTCGGCGCGCTCACCGACGGGCTGCGCACGCTCGAATCCGAGCTCGCCGACCTCGAGACCCGCTGGCTCGAGCTCTCGGAGCAGCTCGAGGCCTGACGCCGCGCTGAGACGCGCTGAAAGGGCGCTATCGCGCCGGTTCCTCCCATCTCGGCGCGTCTCGGCGGGCGACTACGCCCGGCACGCTGCGGCCGGCGGCAGCCTGAGCGCGCCGACCAGGTACTCGTATCGGTCGACCTCCGCGAAGCCGAACCGCGCGTAGAGGGCGGCGGCGGCCTGGTTGCGGGCGAGCACCTGCAGCCAGGCATCCGTCACCCCGTGTTCGGCGCCCGCCGCGAGTGCTGCAGCGACCACCCGCTCGCTATACCCGCGCCTGCGGTGCTCGGGCAGCGTGGCGACGCAGTACAGACCACCCCACTCGCCAACCGGTGCGAGCCGCGCGACCGCCACCAGCGCACCGTCTATGCGCAGAGCGGCATACACGGCGGGAACGCCCGTGAGGATGCGGCGTGCGGTCTCGAGCTCGGCCTCGCCGCCGCGCCCGTCGACCGACCACCACACGGCGAGCCACTCGTCGCCGGGCTCGTCGGCGAGCTCGACCCCGTCATCCGGCACGGTCTCGCGTGCGGCGAGGGATGCCGCGAGCACCAGCGTCTCGTCCAGGGCTCGGTAGCCGCGCCCGATCAGCCGGGCGCGCGCGCCGCCCTGCGCGGCGGAGAGCTGGAACAGCGGCGGGAGGCCGCGCTCGCGGTAGGCGATCTCGACGGCGGCCAGCGCGTCTGGCGACGTGTCGGCTTCGTTCCCGACCCACCACGCCGAGTTCGCGCGCTTTGTGACGCCGGCGGCGAAGCGCATCTGCCAGCCGCCGGCCTCCGCCCGCTCGAGGGCGGGCCACGCCGCATCGGCGAGCGCCGCAAAGTCGGTCGTGCCGGCAGAGGCCTCGGTCATCACTCGAGGTTAGGCGCTGCGGCGCACGGGCCCGGGCTCGATCGTCGGCACTTCGCGCGTCTGGTCGAACAGGTGCGACAGCTCGTCGACGTCGTCGCGGGCGAGCACGTGCGCGTCCTGCTCATCGAGGGATTCGCCGTCCGGTCTGTCCTGGATCGCCGCGGCCGCCATCGCCCCGAGCTCGGCCTCCGGGGCGGCCACCGTCACCGGCTTCGCCCACCGCAGGCGATACCGGCCGAGCAGCCCGCGGTGCAGCTCCGCCCCCGGCAGCAGTTCGGCCGCGGCGTCCGCCACATCTGCGAAGGAATAGGCGGGCTTCGCCGGTTGCGCCGACGCGAACTCTGGCCGATACATGCCGCGCCAGGTATAGAAGAGCTCGAGGGCACGCGAGTAGGGAACCGACGCCCATTCCACCGCCCGGTCGACGACCGTCGCCGGCGCGGTCACTCCGACGACCACGAGCGTGCCGCCCGGCTTCAGCAGGTCGACGACGCGCTCGAGTGTCGGGACGAGCGGTAGCTCGTGCAATGCAGACACCATCGTGACGACGTCGTAGCTGCCGGGGACGAGGCCCCATTCCGTGCCGAACTCCGACACGGCGGCGTCCGTGTTCGGCACCATGCAGAGCCGCTTGTGCGCCTGCGCGATCGCGACGGGGTCCTTGTCGATGCCGATGACGGAACGCGAGACCTCCGCCAGCCGCTGTGCGAGCAGCCCGTCGCCGCAGCCCACGTCGAGCACGTCGCCGGCGTGCTCCGCCGCGATGCGCTGGATCCAGGGGTGGTAGGCGGCGTCGCGGTTCCACTCGCCGCCGACATCAGTGGACATGGCCCCCATAGTGGTCACGGTGTGCTCGTGCCGCCAGGGGACACGCCGCGAAGCCGTACCGTGCGCACCGTGATAACCTCAGCGGCATGAACCGCTTCTGGTATGTCTATGAGTCCCCGGCTGAGGTGCCGGCTCTCTGAGACAACCAGAACCCCACCTTCAGCCCGGCAGAGACTTCGATCTCTGCCATTCGTCTTTCTAGGCGGGGCTGCGGGCCTTCCGCCGGGAAGGGAGAAGAGGAACCAGATGTCCAACGACCTCGGCGCGGCGACCTTCGAGCCGCTGCCCACCCCGAACCAGCTCAAGGCCGAGCTGCCGATCAGCCCTGAGGCATCCGCTCGCATCGCCCGGCACCGTGCCGAGATCGACGCGATCATGCAGGAGCAGGACGACCGCCTGCTCGTCGTCGTCGGCCCGTGCAGTGTGCACGACCCCGCGGCGGCCCTCGACTACGCGCGGCGCCTCGCGCCGATCGCCGAGAAGCTCAAGGACGACGTGCTGATCGTGATGCGCGTGTACTTCGAGAAGCCGCGTTCGACCGGCGGGTGGAAGGGCCTCATCAACGACCCGCAGCTGAACGGCACGCACGACATCGCGACCGGCCTGCGCGTCGCCCGCAAGCTGCTGCTCGACATCGTCGAGCTCGGCCTGCCGACCGGCACCGAGTTCCTCGAGCCGGTCAGCCCCTCCTACATCTCCGACCTGGTCGCGTGGGGTGCCATCGGGGCGCGCACGACCGAGAGCCAGATCCACCGCCAGATGGCCTCGGGCCTCGGCATGCCGATCGGCTTCAAGAACGCCACAGACGGCGACGTTCAGGTCGCGATCGACGGCGTCACGGTGGCGGCCCAACAGCACACCACCTTCGGCATCGACGACGACGGCCGCGCCTCGGTCGTCACGACGCGCGGCAACAACGCGGGCCACATCATCCTGCGTGGCGGCCGCTTCGGGCCGAACTACGGCACCCACAATGTGATCCACTCGGCGCGGCTGCTCGCGCGCGCCGGCCTCTCGCCGCGCATCATCGTCGACGCGAGCCACGCGAACAGCGGCAAGAGCCACATCCGCCAGCTCGAGGTCGCGCACGAGCTCGCCGCGCAGATCGCCGACGGCGAGCCGATCGCGGGCGTCATGGTCGAGAGCTTCATCGAGCCCGGCGCGCAGAAGCTGACGGATGCCGGGCTCGCCGGCCTCGTCTACGGCAAGTCGATCACCGACGCCTGCATCGGGTGGGACGACACCGCCGCACTGCTCGAGGACCTCGCCGCTGCCGCGCGCCGCGCCGCGCGCCTCGAGCCGGTTGACGTGTAGGGCCGGCTACTTCGCCGACTCGTCGAAATCGACGGTGAGCTTGCGCAGCAGCGTCGAGAGACGGCTGCGGTCGGCTGCGCCGAGATTGTTCAGGATGCCTGCCTCGGCGTCGACCAGGCGCGTGATGGCCGCATCGACGTGCGTGAGCCCCGAGCGCGTCATCCGCACCAGTACCCCGCGACCGTCGGCCGGGTCGCTCGATCGCTGAACGAAGCCACGCTCGACGAGCCGGTCGATGCGGTTCGTCATCGTGCCTGAGGAAACCAGTGTCTGCTGCAGCAGTGCCTTCGGCGAGAGCTGATAGGGCGCGCCGGCGCGGCGCAGGGCGGCGAGCACGTCGAACTCCCACGACTGCAGGCTCGAGCGGGTGAACGCCTGCTTGCGTGCCGCCTCGAGGTGGCGAGAGAGCCGGTCGACTCGCGAGAGCACCTGCAGCGGCGTGAAATCGAGGTCGGGGCGTTCGCGCAGCCAGGCGTCGACGATGCGGTCGACTTCGTCCTGCGGGGCGGGCATGCGGTCAGCTTATCGGCGCCCGAGATGGCAGACTTAGACCGCCATTCCGCGATGGTGTAACGGCAGCACGACGGCCTTTGGAGCCGTTAAGTTCAGGTTCGAATCCTGATCGCGGAGCACTGGGCTGTCCTGAAGACTCGGAGACGAAGGAAGCCCCTGGGTGGTCACCCAGGAGCTTCCTTCGTGCTGGCTATTCGAGCGATGCTGGCATGTCCCCGACGCGTTGTTCGAGGAGTCTTCGATCAAGCGGTGTCGCGGCGGTGTTCCGGCTTGTCGCTCGGGCGCTTGAGGCCGGCGAGGACGCGACCGGTGCAGGGATCCCTGCTTCAGGACGATTCCTTTACCAAAGACGATGTCAGGAACCTCGCCTTTGGCTGCGTCGGGTCTGATGTCGAGGTTGGCGGCGTACATCCCGGTAAATGGGTCGACGAGGCGGAAGCTCTGCGCCTCTCCGAGCCGCTATCGGCTGAACTTCCTGCGGTCGGGCGACGGGATGTAGGTGTCTGGTCGATCGACAGGCCGGTTTGAGTGACCTGGTCGTGCCATTGCTGTGCTCGCTCCGGTCAGCCGTTGAACGCGGCCGGGTGCGGACCGGTGCGGCCGTCGCGCTCGAGCGCGTCGATCCCTGCGATCTCCTCGCCCGTGAGATCGAAGCTGAACACGTCGAGGTTCGCTGCGATCCGGGCAGGCGTCACGGACTTCGGGATCACGATGTTGCCGTGCTGCAAGTGCCAGCGCAGCACCACCTGGGCCGGCGTGACCCGGTGCGCGGCTGCCGCCTGGGTGACGGCCTGCTCATCGAGCACCGCCCCCTGGGCCAGCGGGCTCCAGGCCTCGGTCGCGATCCCGTGGTGGGCGTTCGCGGCGACGGTCTCGCGGTTCTGCAGGGCAGGATGCAACTCGATCTGGTTGACGGCAGGGATCACGCCCCCGAGCCCGGCCACGCGCTCCAGATGCTCTGGAAGGAAGTTGGAGACCCCGATCACACGAGTCAGGCCCGTCTCGACGAGACCGGCGAACTCCTGCCAGGTCTCGAGGTAGGCATCGGTGGCCGGTGCCGGCCAGTGGATCAGGTACAGGTCGACGCGCTCGAGGCCGAGGCGGTCGAGGCTCGCTTCGAGCGCGGTGCGGGCGCGGCCGGCGCCGAGGTCGTCGGTCCACAGCTTGGTGGTGACGAAGACCTCGTTGCGAGGCAGGCCCGCTGCGGCGAGCGCCCGGCCGACGCCGCGCTCGTTGCCGTAGATGGCGGCGGTGTCGATACTGCGGTAGCCGGCCTCAAGGGCGGTCTCGACGGCCTGCTGGGCCTGGTCGTCGGGCACCTGGAAGACGCCGAAGCCGAGCTGCGGCATGCTCACGCCGTTGTTCAGGGTGATCGTGGGGATCGTGGACATGGGATTCCTCTCGATTGTGACGGGGTGGGAGTGAGTGGCGGTGGCTGGTCTAGCGGGCGAGCGCCGGGGATTTCGCGAGCTCGCCGCCGCGTACTCGGGCTGCGATGAGGTAGGCGACGAGCCCGGCGAGGGTGACGGCGGCGCCGGCCCACAACGGCGAGGTGTAGCCGAGGCCCGCGGCCAGCGTCAGACCGCCGACCCATGCGCCGAAGGCGTTGCCGATGTTGAACGCGGCGATGTTCGCGCCCGACGCCAGCGTGGGGGCGTCGGCGGCGTGGTTCATGATCCGCATCTGCAGTCCGGGCACCGTGGCGAAGCCGAAGCCGCCCATGAGCACGAGCGCGGCCAGCGTCGCCGGCTTGGAACCGGCGGTGAGGGCGAAGCCGGCGAGGATGACCGTCAGGGCGGCCATGAGCACGATGAGCGTGGTCACGAGGTTGCGGTCGGCGAAGCGGCCGCCGAGCAGGTTGCCGGCGAACAGTCCGACGCCGAAGAGGACGAGCAGCCACGGCACCGTGGATGAGGCGAATCCCCCGACCTCGGTGAGCGTGAACGCGATGTAGCTGAACGCGCCGAACATGCCGCCGTAGCCGAGCACCGTGACGAGCATGGAGAGCCACACCTGCACGCTCCGGAAGATACGGAACTCCTCGAGCACACTGCGTCCGCCGTGGTCCGCAGGGGTTGCCGGGACGAGCACGAGGATGCCGAAGAACGCGATCACGCCGATCGCGGTGATGGCCCAGAAAGTCGAGCGCCAGCCCGCCGCCTGGCCGAGGAAGGTGCCGAGCGGCACTCCGGCGACGTTCGCGACCGTGAGGCCGGTGAACATCACGGCGATGGCGGCCGCGCGCTTGTTCTCCGGCACCAGATCCGCGGCGACGACCGCGCCGATGCCGAAGAATGCGCCGTGGCACAGCGCGGCGATGATCCGGCCGATGAGCATGAGGTCATAGCTGGGCGCGACCGCGGAGAGCAGGTTTCCGGCGATGAAGAGGATGAGCAGCCCGAGCAGCGCCTTCTTCCGGTCGACACGCCGCAGGAGTGCGGTGAGCACGACGCCGCCGACCGCGACTGAGAGGGCGTAGCCGGAGATGAGGTAGCCGGCGACGGTCTCGGTCACGCCGAAGTCGGTGGCCACCTCGGGCAGCAGGCCCATGATGACGAACTCCGTCAGGCCGATGCCGAAGCCGCCGAGTGCGAGGGCGTAGAGGGCAGCGGGCATGGAGGGGTCCTTCCTGGAAGATGGTGGATTATGCTGTGCGTGCGCAAGAAAGCGCGTGTGCATTAATTGCAAGCGCAACGAATATGTTTGCACACGCCTGTTATCTGCGCAAGCTGATAGACTAAGGCTCGCCCGGGAGGAGGCGCACATGGGTATTGCCGACGACGCGGTGGAGGTCCGTTCGCGCGGGTGGCGCACGCTCGCCGCCCTCCACGGGCTCATCGAGGCCAGGCTCGAGCGCGAGCTGCAGGCCAGGCACCAGCTTTCCGTTGTCGAGTTCACCGTGCTCGACGCACTCAGCCGTCAGGACGGCTGGCACATGCGCATGCAGCAGCTCGCCCGCGCCGCCGCACTCTCGAGCAGTGCCACGACCCGCCTGGTGACCCGCCTCGAGGACCGCGGCCTGCTCACCCGGATCCTCTGCGTCGACGACCGTCGCGGCATCTACACCGAACTGACCGCCGTAGGCCTGGCGCTCCTTGAAGACGCACGTCCCACCCACGACCGAGCCCTCGAAGAAGCACTATCTGAGGCATCCAAACTTCCTGAGCTTGCCGGGCTCGTCGACGCAGTGCATGCCCCGGCTCTGTGAGAGGGTCTGTCGTTCTTCTGTAACCGTCATCACCGGCCACCACATCGCGCTCACCTCGCTCGCGGCCGACCACGCCTCGGGGACGGTCCGGGTCCGGGTCGAGACGGATGCCGTGACCGCGGCCACCCGCAGCGCGCACGTCCGCCTCACCGCGCCGAGCGGCCGCACCTTCGAGACCGAGCTGCGGCTCGGCGCGGACGGTGCAGGCACGACCGAGTTCGAGCTCATCGACCCCGAGCTGTGGTGGACGCACGACCTCGGCGAACCGGTGCTGCACGAGGCGTCCGTCGAATTGCGCGAGGGTGACGCGGTCGTCGACACAGTGACGGACCGCATCGGCCTGCGCACGATCGAACTGGACCGTGGCACGACGGACTCCCGTCGCTTCCAGTTCGTGCTCAACGGGGTGCCGGTCTTCGCCCGCGGGGCGGCCTGGCTGCCCGCGAGCACCCTCGTCGGCTCGGTGAGCGCGCAGACCCAGCGCGATCGCGTGCTGCGTGCCCGCGAGGGCAACCTCAACATGCTGCGCGTCTGGGGCGGCGGCATCTACGAGCACGACGCGTTCTATGCCGCCTGCGACGAGCTGGGTGTTCTCGTGTGGCAGGACTTCATGTTCGCCTGCGTCGACTACCCCGACGCCGACGCGATGCTGCGGCGCGAGGTCGAGCTCGAGGCCGCCTATCAGGTGCGCCGCCTGCGCAACCGGGCGAGCCTCGCCCTGTGGGCCGGCAACAACGAGGTGCAGGTGCTGCACCTCGCCGCCTACCAGAGCGTCGACGAGGGCGACTGGGGCTGGCACTTCTTCATGGAGACGCTGCCTGCTGCGGTCGCCGCTCACGATGGACTCACCCCCTACTGGCCGGGCAGTCCGTACGGCGAAGGCCAGGGCATCCTTTCGATCAACGGCACGGACGACGGCGACCGCCACACCTGGGAGGTCTGGCACGGCATGGTCATCCCCGGCATGACCATCGGCCCCGACGAGTACCCGACGATCGGTGATGCCCGGCACTGGCGGCGCTACGCCTACGACACCGCGCGCTTCGTCTCGGAGTTCGGCATCCACGCAGCCCCCGAGCGGGCGACGCTGCAACGCTGGCTCGGCGACGAGCTGGAGGTGCACTCACCCGTCTTCGACCTGCACAACAAGGACACCCCGAAGGACAAGGGCGACGAGCTGCTCGCCGTGACCACCGGGCTGCCGCAGGGCATCGACGAGTACATCGCCTTCACACAGGCGGCGCAGGCCGAGGGCATGCTGTTCGGAATCGAGCACTACCGCCGCCGCCAGCCGGAGACGGCGGGTGCGCTGATGTGGCAGTTCAACGACGTCTGGCCGGGTTTCAGCTGGTCGATCATCGACTTCGACGGCGTGCCCAAGGCCGCCTACTATGCGGCCAGGCGCGCGAGCGCACCGGTCGCGGTGAGCTTCACGGATACGGCTGACGGCGGCCTCGAGCTGTGGCTCGTGAACAACGCGCGCGAAGCCGTCGACGTCGACATCGACGTGGAGATCGGCGCCTTCGACGGGAGCGACCGCGCCACCCGGCGGGTGATCGGGCGTGCCGAGACGGGGCAGTCCGTTCGCGTGCTCGAGATCCCGACGATCGAGGTGCCGCGCGACGCGCGGCACTACGCCTGGGCGTCGAGCCCCTCCGGTGTCTTCCCGGCCGCGCGGAAGCACTTCGCCGAGGTCGGCGCCCTGGAGCTGCCGACGCCTGAGCTCTCCGTCGTCGGGACGAGGGGCGGTCTGCAGATCGCGAGCCGCGGCTACGCCTATCAGGTCCGCATCGAGCACACGACTCCGGGAATGCGGCTATCGGACAACTGCTTCGATCTGCGCGACGGCGACCAGGTCGACGTGACCGTGGCCGGCGTGGACCCTGCATCGCTCACGGTGACGAGCTATCGGGTCGCTCGGCGATGAACGAGAGAATCCCGCTCGAGCTTCCTCGGAACGTCACTGGAGATGCCAAGCGGTGGAGATCGGCCGTGACGACTTAGTGACCACGTGGAGCTTCGAGCGCTTGAGTACTTCGTCGCCGTGGCTGAGGAGAAGTCCTTCACCCGTGCGGCGTTTCGCGCGCATGTATCGCAGCCGTCGATCAGTCAGCAGGTACGAGCCTTGGAGCGTGAGCTCGAGGAAACTGTTGTCCCTGATCTGCTCTCACTATTCCACGAGCGTTTCCCACGGGCGGAGGTGGAGCTGAGCGGTGGCACGTCTTTACCCCTCCTAGACATGGTTGAGCAGGGCGAGCTGGACGCGGCGACGTCGCGAAGCGGCACGCGCTGCGCCAGATGACGACACGGATCCACTACCCGGGCGAGCATGGCATCGAGCTGCAGATCAACGGGACGCAGCACGGCATCGTCCCGTTCGAGTTGCGCGAATAGCCGGGCTCCCTCTCAGCTGCTGCGGCCCTCCAGAGCGGCGCGGTACTTGGCATAGCGCGGAGCGCCGACCAGTCGCCAGGCGAGGCGGCCAGGAGCGGGCAGGTTCTGCTTCACCCAGTCCCGGCCACCGCCCGGCTGGGCGGAGATGATCGCGCCGAGCATGTACCAGCCCTGCCCCTTGGGGGTCGAATTCCGGCCGTGCTCGGCGAACCAGTCGATCTCCTTCTTGGTGACGACCTGCTCGATAACCGGGACGATGTTGGCTTCCTCATCAGGCAGGTGCGTGGCAAGGGATTCCGACACCCCTTGGAGCGCGGCGCGCAGCGGTGCCGCGTCGGTCGCCGATGCGCTTGCTCGCCAAGCCGGCAGCGCACGGTTGAGGGCTTCCAGGTGCACGACCATCTGCGCGTGCTGCGCCTTCATCCGACCGACGTGAGCGGCGCAGGATGGTGCGCGCTGGTCGAGCATGTCCCACAGGTGCTCATCCTCGCTTTCGTGATGGGCGTGCAGGGTGGTGGACATCAACATGAGCTGCTGGGCGACGACGTCGGCGTGAGCGGTGTCGCCCGATGAGACCCCGTCGATGAGGCCGATGGCCTCGTCGAAGCCCTTCCGGAAGGCGCGATGGACCTCAAGCATCCCGCGCGCATCGCAGGTCTTGAGGTCGGTCAGCGGCGATTCGCCGCTCGGCGGAAGCGCGGTAGCTGGCATGTTCTGAGTCTTGCCCGCGGCACCCATCGCGATAAATACGCAGAATCACGCATTTGTCCGAGGCCCCTAGTGCCCTGGGCTCGTCAGTAGTGGTCGCGCGCCTGCAGGACGATCACCTGGTCGGCGGTGACGTCGTAGATCAGGCGGTTCGTTCGTCGATGCGGCGCGACCATGCGCACTGCGTTGCCGTGCCGCGAGACGAGCTCGACGGCGGCGTGATCCTCGGTGACCTGCTGGATGGTCCCGAACCAGGTCACCGGCCGACTCGTCGCCCGGTTCTGAGAGCCGCCACGCTAGGTCCTGGTGCGGATCGCGACCGCGGCCTCCGGCGTGGCGACGCGGAAGCTCAGGCTCTCCTCCAGGTACAGGCTGACCGACTCGGCGGTGTGGCTCGCGTAGCCGAGCGACAGGTCCTCGCCGAGCTCGAGCAGCCAGTCGCCGCCGCGGGTCGACAGCACAACACTCTCGTGGATGCCGGGGATCCACTCGATCGGCCCCTCGAGCACGTCGCCGAGGTGCCGAAGCAGCGGGTAGCCGCGGTCGGTCGCCTCGATGACCGCGGTCCAGTCGTCGGGGCAGAGCGCGAGGCCGTACGGGCCGTCGATGCCGGCACTCTTGAGTGTCGCGACGGCCGTCGCGGCGACCGTCTCGAAGCCGATCGCGCCGGGATCATGCACCAGCGGCTCGTGCGGCGACGACGGGATGATGCCGACGATGCCCGCCGCTTCCCAGCCGTGGAACACCGCCTCGTTCTCGGCGCTCGCGATGCGGTGGGCGGCCAGATCGAGGCTGCCCAGGTCGACATCGGCTGCGCCACGGGTGGCGTCGAGCAACTCGTTCTGCGGCAGCTGGAAGTCTGCGCGCAGCTCGGTGAGCGGCAGCACGCGCCGGCTGCGCCCGATGACGCCCTCGCCGAGCGGCGCGGCCGGCCCGACCCGGCCGAGATTCGTGGCCGAGTGCTGCCAGCCGAGCGGCCCTGCGACGTCGACGAAGTGCCGTGCGCCGAGGGCGACGGTGAGCCGCTCCTTCGCCTCGTCGTCGAGGAGCTTCCACACCTCGTCGGTGATCGGAGCGTGCCTGCGCAGCAGATGACCGGTCATGATGTCGTCCTTTCCGAAGCAGAGCGGCGAAGCGAACCGATGCCGAGCGACTCATCGGCGGCATCGAGAGCGGCGGATGCCGGGGGAGCGGCCGGCTCACCGGCATCCGCCTCGTCATCGCCGCCATCGTCCCCATCTGCCAGCCCGACGAGCACCGGCCGCGACGGCACGAAGAAAGTGGTGCCGGTGAGCGCGGTCGACACGTCGAGGATGCGGTCGTGGAAGCCGGCCGGTTCGCCGATGAACATGCGCTCCAGCATCCGCTCGATCACCCAGAGCGCGCGCGAATAGCCGATGAAATACGTGCCGAACTCGCCGTGGCCTGGTCGGCCGAAGGGCATGTTGTCGCGCAGGATGTCGAGCTCGCCGCCGTGCCCGTCGTCGATCGTCGACAGCGTCTTGTGCGCGAACTGCGGGCCGGGGGCGTCGTCGAGCTCGACGTTGTCGAGCTTGGTGCGGCCGATGACCGCCTCTTGCTCTTCGGTCGACAGCTTCGCCCAGGTGTCGAGGTCGTGCAGGTACTTCTGCACGACGACGTAGCTGCCGCCCGCGAAGTCGGGGTCCTCGTCGCCGATGAGCACGGCCCCGGCGAGCTCGGCGCCGACGGGGTTCGCCGTGCCGTCGACGAAGCCGAGCACGTCGCGCGCGTCGAAGTAGCGGAACCCCTGCGTTTCGCTGGCCACCGTCACGGCCCCGCGCAGGGAGTCGAGCAGCAGTCGTTCGAACTCGAAGACCAGGTCGGCGCGGTCTGCGCGGATGTGGAAGAGCAGGTCGCCGGGCGTCGAGGGCGCCGTGTGCCGCGCGCCGGCGATCACCGGGAACGGATGCAGCTCTGAGGGCCGCGCCCGCGGGCTGAGTCGGTCCCAGAGGGTGGAGCCGATGCCGACGACGCATGACAGGTGTGCTGCGAGGTCGCGGAAGCCGACCGTCTTGATCAGGTCGTCGATCTCGGTCACGACGTCGCGCACCTGCTCGAGCGCGCTGTCCGAGGCGTCGACGGTCACCACCAGGAACACCGCGAACCGCGACAGCGGCGCGTCGACGCTCTGCGCGTCCAGCGGGATGCGATCGCCCTCTGCCATGGTTCCGAGGCTAGCGGGGCGCGGGCCGCCCGCGAAGAGCCACGTGGCGCGCTGTTCTGCGACGATGAGAACGTGACGTCTACCGATCGCACCGTGTGGTCGCGCAGTCTCGCGATGCAGCTCAGCCGGTTCGCCGAGACCGAGGCCGCGAGCTCGATCGTGCTCGTCGGCGCGATCGTCGCGGCGCTCGTCTGGATCAACGTCGCACCGGGCAGCTACACGGCCGCGTGGGGCGCCGAGTTCGGCATCCATCTCGGCCCTGCGAGCTTCGAACTCAGCTTGCGCGAGTGGGTGACGCAGGGTCTCATGACGCTGTTCTTCCTCGTCGTCGGGCTCGAGGCGCGGCGCGAGTTCGACCTGGGGGCGCTGCGCGAGCGGCGGCAGCTGATCGTGCCGTTCACGGCGGGCGTCGCCGGCATGGCGCTGCCGATCGCGATCTTCCTGCTGTTCAACTTGCACTCGGGCGGCGCGCGCGGCTGGGGCGCCGCGATGTCGACCGACACCGCTCTCGCGCTCGGCCTGCTCGCCGCCGTCTCCCGCCGGCTGCCCGAGCAGGTGCGCACCTTCCTCGTCACCGTGTTCATCGTCGACGACCTGCTCGCCCTCGTGATCATCGCGGTCGTCTACAGCGGAGCCGTTCAGGTGATTCCGCTCGTGGTCGGCATCGCCTGCTTCGCGCTCTTCGCAGGGCTGATGCGATGGGCGCGGATGCCGGGGCCGGCGCTCCTCCTGCTCGGGGTCGCGACGTGGGCGTTCGTCGAGGCGTCCGGCATCGACCCGATCGTCGTCGGCCTCGCGATCGGGCTCGTCGCGCCCGCCTACACGCCCGACCGTGAGCGCCTCGAGCATGCGAGCGGCATCTTCCGCAGCTTCCGCGAGCAGCCGACCTCGCGGCTCGCGCAGGTTGCCGCGGCGACGCTCGTCGGCACCACTTCGCCGAACGAGCGGCTGCAGACGCGGCTGCACCCGTGGGCGGGGTTCGTGATCGTCCCGCTGTTCGCGCTGGCCAACGCGGGGGTGCGCATCGACGCCGAGTTCGCCCGCGCGGCGATCGCCTCGCCGATCGTGATCGGCATCGTCGTCGCCTACGTCGTGGGCAAGCCGGTCGCGGTGATCGGGTCGACCGCCCTGCTCGCGCGTCTGTCGGGCGGCCGCCTGCGTCCGCCGGTCGGCTGGAGCGCCGTCGCCGGCAGCGGGACGATCGCCGGCGTCGGGTTCACGGTCGCCGTCCTCGTCGCGACGCTCGCCTTCACCGGGCCGGTGCTCGGCGAGGCGAAGATCGCCCTGCTCGCGGGCTCGGCGATCTCGACGGGCCTCACCTGGGTCATCGTCCGCGCGACCTCGCGGCTGCCGGAGCAGCGCCGGGTGCGCGCGCTGCTCGGCGACGCGCAGGACGGCGTCGACCTGATGCCGGCGGTCGACGAGCGGCGCGACCACATCAGGGGCTCGCAGAACGCCGTCGTCACAGTGGTCGAGTACGGCGACTTCGAGTGCCCGCACTGCGGCCGCGCCGAGCATTCGGTGCGCGAGCTCATCGCCGCAGAGGACGTGCGCTTCGTGTGGCGGCACCTGCCGCTCACCGAAGTGCATCCGCACGCCGCGCTCGCCGCGGAGGCGTCGGAGATCGCCGCCCACGCCGACCGGTTCTGGGAACTGCACGACCTGCTGCTCGCCCACCAGGACAGACTCGCGGCGCCCCAGCTGGTCGGCTTCCTCGAGCAGCTCGGCATCGACGGCGAAGGCGCGGCCGACGAGCTGCGCGCCCGCACGCACCGCGGACGCGTCAACGACGACGTCGCGAGCGCAGACCTGAGCGGGGCATCCGGCACCCCGACGTTCTTCATCAACGGCCAGCGGCACTACGGGGCATATGACGCCGCCAGCCTGAAGGAAGCCGTGCAGCTCGCGCGCGACCAGGTGCGCGCGACGGCGCGGCGGCGCCGCTGACATGACACGGCCGCCGGGTCGGGTGTCGCCGGCGGCGGCATCCGTCAACCCGGTTCTGATCGTGCGGCCGCCGATCTAGCCTCACCGCGTGGCTTTCACCGACAAGAAGACCAACTCTGCTCGCGACGCCGGCCCGGGCGACCTCTCGCAGACCGCGCGGTGGCGCGCCTTCTGGGTGTGCATCGCGGCCGGTGCGCTGACGATCCTCGATCTGTCGGGCGTGAATGTAGCGCTGCCGTCGATTCAGAAGGGGCTGAACGCGTCGTCGGCGCAGTTGCAGCTCGTCGTCGCTGGCTACGCGCTCGCATTCGGGCTGTCGCTCGTGCCGTCAGGGCGCCTCGGCGACATGCGGTCGCGGCGCAAGATGTTCCTCATCGGGTTGGCGGCGTTCGCGCTCGCGAGTGCCGCGTGCGCGCTGGCGCAGAGCGACGTGTGGCTGACCGCGACCCGGCTGGTTCAGGGCGCGGCGGCCGGCATGCTGATGCCGCAGGTGCTGGGGCTGATCCAGCAGCTGTTCGGGCCTGAGGACAGGCCGACCGCCTTCGGGTTGTTCGGCGCGATGGTCGGAGTCGGCACTGCGCTCGGCCCGACGCTGTGCGGGCTGCTCATCGCGCTGGGCGGCGAGACCGACGGGTGGCGGCTGCTGTTCTGGCTGAACGTGCCGTGCGGCGCGGCCGCGCTGCTGTTCGCGCTGCGCCTCTTGCCCAAGAAGCAGGACGCGTCGCCCGACACGGAGCTCGATTTCCCCGGCCTCGCCCTGCTCGGCGCGGCCGTCTTCTGCCTGATGCTGCCGTTCCTGCTCACCTCGGGGGGCCAGGGTGACGACCCGACACGGTGGCTCTGGCTGATCGGCGGCGTGGCGTTCGGCACCGCCTTCCTGTTCTGGGAGCGCGCGTATGCCGCGCGCGGCAAGTCGCCCGTCGTGCACCTCGACCTCTTTCGGCTCACTTCGTATCGCAACGGCACGGCGATCGCCGCGCTGTACTTCGCGGGGATGCCGGCGACCTTCCTCGTCACGACGCTCTATCTGCAGGAGGGACTCGGCGCGACCCCACTGCTCGCCGCCCTCGCGACGGTGCCGTTCGCGCTCAGTTCCGCCGCCGCTGCCTGGTACGGCGGGAAGCTCGTGCGGCGCTTCGGGCGGTCGCTCGTCATCGTGGGAACCGCGATCGTGGCGCTCGCCGTCGCCGGCCTCGCGGCCGCCGCCACCCTGACGCCCCCGCACCTCAGCGAGTGGCCGATGGCCGGCGCGATGCTCGTCGGCGGCATCGGGGGAGGGCTCGTGATCTCGCCCAACCAGACGCTCACGCTCGCCGACGTGCCACGTGAGGAGGGCTCCGTGGCCGGGTCGATCCAGCAGCTGGGGCAGCGCCTGGGCACAGCCGTCGGCCTGGCGGCGATCAGCGCGGTGTTCTTCCGCGACGTGCGCTCAGGCCAGCACGCGCCGATCTCGCAGTACCACGCGGGCGTGCTCTCAGGCTTCGCGATCTCGTTCGGGCTCGTCGTGCTCACGCTCGTGATGGGGCTGATCGACCACCGCCAGCGGGTCACGTCGTCGCTCAGCGGCGCGAGAGCCTGAGCAGCGGGATGAGACGAGTCGTGCGCGCCTGATACTGCGCGAACAGGGGCGACAGTGCGGTGAATCGGGCCCAGGCGGCATCCCGCTCGACGCCGGTCAGCTGTGTGGCGCGCACCGCTACGGTGCCGTCGTCGGGCGTCTCTAGCTCCACGTCCGGGTGCGCCAGCACATTGCGGAACCAGGCGGGGCTGACGGCAGCGCCGCGCCACGAGGCGGCGGCGAGCCAGCCGTCGCCGTCAGGGATGCCGACGATCGGCGTGATCCGTTCGGCTCTCGTCCGCGCGCCGCGGTGGTGCAGCAGCACGAGGGCGCGGCCGTAGTGCTCGGTGGTCCCGCCGGTTCGCCGGAACTGCTCGATCACGTGCGCGTGCCACTCGGGGGTGTCCTGGGGTTCTGCCATGCCGCGATCGTCGCCGAGACGCTTTTCGACCGGCATCCGGAGAACTGCGTACCTGATCAGGGCGCGAGCAGCCCCAGCCGCGCGGCGGCGCGGGTCGCGCTCGCCCGGTCGTGCACGTCGAGCTTCGCGTAGATGTGCTCGATGTGCTTGGCCGCGGTGCGTGCGCTGATGCGCTCGACGTAGCCGATCTGAGCCGTCGTCAGGCCGTCGGCGAGCAGGCGCAGGATGCCGCACTCACGTGCGGTGAGCACGTCGCTCGCCGCACTGGAGGTCGAGCGCCACGCGCCTCGCTCGACGAGCGACAGCAGTGGGGCGACGTGGGCGGCGAGCGCGAGTTCGTCATCGTCGAAGTCGACGGATGCCCGATGCAGCGCCCAGGTCGAGAACGACCCGTCCGGCGCGCGCAGCGCCGGGAAGGTCAGCTGGTGCCGAGCTCCCATCACCCGATAGAGGTCGTCGAGCACGGCACTGCGCCGGCTGCCCGTGGTGTCGGTCAGGTCGGAGAGCCGCATCGGCTCCAGGCCGCGGCCTGCGCGGATGGCGCGCAGCACCGGGTGAGCGAGGCTCGCGATGTGGCCGCCGAGGGTGCGCTGCGCCGCCGCGTTCTCGGGCCAGCGCGCGATGATCGCCGGAGCCTCGGCCGACCAGGCGACCCACCCCGTGCTGTCGCTCGGAATGAGTTGCCCGAGGGCCTCGGCGATCGCGGCGCGGCGCTCTCCGCGATCACGGATGCCGGACATCTCGAAGCTCGCGCCGTACAGCGCCGAGCGAAGCTCGGTCATGCGCACCCCTGCCGTCGGACCCGCGGACACGGTGATCATGCCTCGATGACCCGTCGACCGCCACCCCCTGCGTGCACACCTCGGGATGCGCCGGCGTGTCGCGCGGCCCACGCGGCGTGTCGTCGAAGATTGCCGCCCGTACGCGAGCGCACCCCGCGAGTCGACCGACTGATGACACGGGTGCCGTCGTACCAATACGTTGTGCCCATGGAACTCGGGCTTGAGGGTCGCACGGTCGTCGTCACGGGAGCGAGTAAGGGCATCGGCCTCGCGATCGCCGAGGCGTTCGTCGGCGAGGGCGCGACGGTGGTCGCGGGCGCGCGGCACTCCTCAGACGAGCTCGAGAAGCTCGTCGCGACCGGGCGGGCGAAGGTGGTCGAGGTCGACCTCGGCACCGCCGACGGGCCGGCGCAGCTCGTTGCCGCGGCCGACGCCCCCGTTGACATCCTCGTCAACAACGTCGGCTTCGCGAAGACCCGCCTCGGCGGTTTCCTCGACGTCACCGAGGAGGAGTGGCAGCAGTCGGTGAACCTGAACCTGTTCGCCGCGATCCGGGCCGCGCGAGCGGTGCTGCCCGGCATGATCGAGCGCGGCCAGGGCGTGATCGTCAACGTGTCCAGCGTCAACGCGAAGCTCGCGGACCCGCTCGTGATCGACTACTCGGCGAGCAAGGCGGCGCTGTCGAACTTCGCGAAATCGCTCTCGAAAGAGGTCGGAGGGCACGGCATCCGCATCAACGACGTCTGCCCGGGTCCCGTGCGCACCGATCTCTGGCTGGGCGCAGGGGGTGTGGCGCAGTCGGTCGGCGCGAAGGCCGGCCTGACGCCCGACGAGGTCGCGGCGGGCGCGGCCGCCGACGCGGCGACGGGCAGGTTCACCCTGCCGAGCGAGGTCGCCGATCTGGTGCTGTTCCTCGCGAGCGACCGCGCGGCCAACATCACGGGCGCGGAGTTCACGATCGACGGCGGCCTCATCCAGACGGTGTAGCGGGTGGCCCGCTCGGTGCGCATGCCTGGAAGAATCGACGCATGACCGATCAGCACCGCATGAACGTCGAGTCGTTCAACCTCGACCACCGCACCGTCTCGGCGCCCTACGTCCGCCTCGCAGACCGCAAGGTGCTGCCCCATGGCGACGTCATCGTCAAGTACGACGTCCGCTTCGCGCAGCCGAACGTCGGCCACCTCGAGATGAAGACGGTGCACTCGGTCGAGCACCTGTTCGCGGAGAAGAGCCGCAACCACAGCACGGACGTGATCGACTTCTCGCCGATGGGCTGCCAGACCGGCTTCTACCTGATCCTGCAGGGCGAACCGGCCTACGACGACGTGCTCGCGCTCATCGAGCAGACCCTCACCGACATCACCACCGCGACCGAGGTGCCCGCCGCCAACGAGGTGCAGTGCGGCTGGGGCGCGAACCACTCGCTCGAGGGCGCGCAGGATGCGGCGCGCGAGTTCCTGGCGAAGCGCGACGAGTGGAGCCAGGTCAGCGCATGACGGATGCCTCAGCCGCGGCAGCCGTCGTCGTCATCGTCGCCATGGAGGAGGAAGCCGCCCCCTTCCTCGAGCGCGCCGAGAGCGTCACCGAGGTCGCGACGGGTGCGCACGCGGTGCGCCGTGACCTCGGCTTCGGCGGCGACGACGTCGTGCTGCTGCGCAGCGGCATCGGCTTCGCCAACGCCGTCGCCGCCGCCGCGTACGCGCGGTACACGCTGGGCTCGGGCATCCGGGTCATCAGCGCCGGCACGGCAGGCGGACTTGCCGCGGGCGTGCAAGTCGGCGAGGTGGTGGTCGGGTCGCGTTACCTGAACCTGAACGCGGATGCCACGGCGTTCGGCTACGCGCTCGGCCAGGTCCCCGGCATGCCGGCCGCCTACGCGCCCGATGCCGGGCTGGCCGCCGCCGCGCTCGCCGCGGACTCGCGCGAGCAGGCCGTGCGGCCCGGCACCATCGGCTCGAGCGAGGCCTTCGTCGTCAGCGACCGCGCGCTGCGGTTCCGCGCAGACTTCCCCGACGTGCTCGCCGTCGACATGGAGACCGCGGCGCTCGCCCAGTTCGCGCACACCCATGGGCTGCCGTTCGTGTCGATCCGCGCGATCAGCGACCTGTGCGCGCCCGACGGCACGGAGTTCCTCACCCACGTCGACGACGCGGCCGCCCGTTCGGCCGATGTGGTCGCGGCGACGATAATGGCCTTGTGACCGACAGCCGCCTCGCCATCGTCGTCCTGGCAGCCGGGCAGGGAACGCGGATGAAGTCCGCGACCCCGAAGGTGCTTCATGAGCTCGCCGGCATCCCCTTGATCGGGCACGTGCTGAGCACCGCCCAGGCGCTCGCCGCAGCCCACCTGCTCGTCGTCGTGCGGCATGAGCGCGATCGGGTCGCGGCGACCGCGAAGGCGCTCGCGCCCGAGGCGCGCATCGTCGACCAGGACGAGATGCCCGGCACGGGCCGCGCGGTCGAGCAGGCGGTCGACGCGCTGCCCGCCGACTTCGACGGCGACGTGCTCGTGCTGTCGGCCGACGTCCCCCTGATGGACGCCGACACCCTGGCATCCGTTCTCGCCGGCCACCGCGCGGCCAACGTGCCGGTCACTCTGTTCTCGACCGTCGTCGCCGACCCGACCGGCTACGGCCGCGTCGTGCGCGAGGCCGACGGCTCGGTGTCGCGCATCGTCGAGCAGAAGGACGCGAGCGAGGCGGAGCGCGCGATCGCCGAGGTGAACGCCGGCATGTACGTCTTCGCCGCCGCCGCGCTGCGTGACAAGCTGGCCGGCCTCACGACCGGGAACGCGCAGGGCGAGAAGTACCTCACCGATGTCGTCGGTGCGCTGCACGGCGACGGCCACACGATCGGCGGCGTCGTCGTCGCGGAGGAGTGGAAGGTCTGGGGCGTCAACGACCGCGCCCAGCTCGCTCAGGTCGGGGCGCAGCTGAACGCCCTCACCGTGCGGGGCTGGCAGCTGGCCGGCGTCACCATCCAGGACCCGGCGACGACCTGGATCGACCGTGCGGTCACCATCGAGCCCGACGTCACGATCCTGCCGGGCACCCAGCTGAAGGGCGCGACGGCGATCGCGGCCGGCGCGGTGATCGGCCCCGACACGACGCTCGTCGACACCGAGGTCGGCGCAGGCGCGACGGTGAAGCGAACGGATGCCACGCTGGCCGTCATCGCGGCCGGGGCCACGGTCGGGCCGTTCTCGTACCTGCGCCCCGGCACCGAGCTCGGCGCAGACGGCAAGATCGGAGCGTTCGTCGAGACGAAGAACGCGCACATCGGCGAGGGCGCCAAGGTGCCGCATCTCAGCTACATCGGCGACGCCTCGGTGGGCGACGGCGCGAACATCGGCGCTGGCGGCATCACGGCGAATTACGACGGCGTGAACAAGCACCGCACCGAGATCGGCGCACATGTCAAGACAGGGGCCCACACCGTCATGGTGGCTCCCGTTACAATCGGCGCAGGTGCCTACACGGGCGCAGGCACGACGATCCGCAACGACGTTCCGGCCGGCGCGCTCGCGCTGGGCATCGCACCACAGCGCAACCGGGAAGGCTGGGTCCACACCCACCGGCCGGGAAGCGCGGCCGACCAGGCCGCGCTCGACGCGCGGAGCTCTGCCGATGCGCAGGACGAGGAAAGGCAGGCCCGGTGACGGAATCCGTGACCCAGTGGGGGATCAAGTCCGATGCGCGCCGCCGGCTCGTGCTGGTTTCCGGTCGCGCCCACCCGGAGCTCGCTCAGGACGTGGCCGACGAGCTTGGCATCGAGCTGCTGCCCACCGACATCCGCACCTTCGCGGGCAGCGAGATCTACACCCGCTTCGAAGAGAGCGTGCGCGGCGCCGACATCTTCGTGATGCAGTCGCACACCCGGCCGATCAACGAGTGGCTCATGGAGCAGCTCATCATGGTCGACGCAGCGAAGCGCGCGTCGGCGAAGCGCATCACCGTCGTCGCGCCGTACTACCCCTACGCCCGGCAAGACAAGAAGGGGCGCGGCCGCGAGCCGATCTCGGCCCGCCTCGTCGCCGACATGTTCAAGGTCGCCGGCGCAGACCGCATCATGTCGGTCGATCTGCATGCGGCGCAGATCCAGGGCTTCTTCGACGGCCCCGTCGACCACCTGTTCGCGATGCCGGTGCTGCTCACGCACTTCAAGAAGTCCCTGGACCCCGCGACCCTCACGGTCGTCTCGCCCGACATGGGGCGAGTGAAGGTGGCGGATGCCTGGAGCGACAAGCTCGGCGTGCCGCTGGCGATCATCCACAAGCGCCGCGACCCGAAGGTGCACAACGATGTCACCGTTCACGAGATCGTCGGCGATGTCGCCGGCCGCGTCTGCCTGCTGGTCGACGACCTCATCGACACGGGCCGCACGATCGTCAAGGCGGCCGAAGCACTGAAGGAGAACGGCGCGACCGGCGTCGTCGTCGCGTCGACCCACGCCGTGTTCTCCGACCCGGCGATCGAGATCCTGCAGAGCGAGTTCATCGATCAGGTGGTCGTCACCGACACGCTGCCGGTACCGGCCGACAAGCGCTGGGAGCGCCTCACCGTGCTGTCGATCGCGCCGCTGCTCGCCCGCGCGATCCATGAAGTCTTCGACGACGGCTCCGTGACCTCGATGTTCGACGGTGCCGCGTAACTTCACGGCATCCGTCGCCATACCCTGCGCCTACTTCGACGCGGGAACCTGCCGCTCCTGCTCGCTGCTCGACGTCGCGTACGGCGACCAGCTGGCGGGCAAACAGGCACGTGCGCGTGAGCTGATCGATGCGTTCGCCGGGCCCGACAGGCGCAGCATTGACTGGCTCGCACCCGTCGCGAGCGAGACGGCCGGCTTCCGCACGAAGGCGAAGCTGGTGATCGGCGGCACGGCGGATGCCCCGACCCTCGGCATCCTCGACGGCGAGCAGCACGGCGTCGACCTCGAGGGCTGCCCGATCGTGGCGGAGCCGATCCGGTCGGTGCTGCCTACGCTCGCCGCCTTCATCACCATGGCCCGGCTCGTTCCGTACGACATCCCCGCGCGCCGCGGTGAGCTGAAGTACCTGATCGTCACCACAAACGCTCGGGGCGAGCTGATGCTGCGCTTCGTGCTGCGTTCGACGGAATCCATCGGCCGCATCCGCAAGCACCTGCCCGCGCTGCGCGCCCGGCTGACGCAGCTGCGAGTCGTCACCGTGAACCTGCTGCCCGAGCACAAGGCCGTGCTCGAGGGCGAAGATGAGCTCTGGCTGACCGACGAGCGCGCGCTCGAGCTGCCGTTCGACGACCTCACCCTGAGCCTGCTTCCGCGCAGTTTCGTGCAGACGAACGAGTCGATTGCGGCGCGGCTTTACGCAACGGGTGCGGCCTGGGCGGCGGAGCTCGCGCCGGCTTCCGCGTGGGACCTCTACTGCGGCGTCGGCGGCTTCGCCCTGCACCTCGCTGCCGCGCGCCGATCGTTGAGGAGCAGCGAAGCCGCGTCTCGAAACGGTCCTTTCCGCGTCACCGGCGTCGAGCTCAGCGAAGACGCCGTCGCGTCCGCGACCATGGCTGCGGCATCCGCCAACCTCGACGCGGCTTTCATCGCAGCGGATGCCACGCAGTGGGCGCTCGCCCAGGCATCCGCCCCCGATCTCGTCGTCGTGAACCCCCCGCGCCGCGGTCTCGGCCCCGAACTCGCGGGCTGGCTCGAGGCGAGCGGTGTGCGGCACGTGCTCTACTCGAGCTGCAACGCGGAATCGCTGGCCCGTGACCTCGCCGCGATGCCCTCGCTGCGCCCGACGCGCGCCCAGGTCTTCGACATGTTCCCCCACACTGCGCACTTCGAGACCTTGGTGCTCCTCGAGCGCGCATAGACCGTCGGCTTCAGGCGCTGGCGGTGACGGCGCCGGGCGCCGCCGGGCACGAGACGCACGATTCGTCACTCTGCCGACGCGTTTCGGGGTGACGGATCGTGCGGATTGTGACGAATCGTGCGAGGCCTAAGCATGGCCCAGACGGCACTCCCTGCGCCCGACCGCCCAGCCGAGCGAGCAGGATGGGATCATGGCTGAGACCGACACCGTCGTCGTGACGACCCCGAGCGAGGGCGTCGCCCTCGTGACCCTGAACAATCCGGAGCGGATGAACTCGCTCACCCTCGAGACGCTCGACCGGCTCGAGGCCGTCGCGCGCGAGCTCGACGCCGATGCCTCGCTGCGCGCCGTCGTCGTGACGGGCAGCGGCCGCGCGTTCTGCTCCGGCCTCGACCTCTCGGTGCTCGGCACCCTGAGCGGGAATCCGACGCCGCTGCAGCTCCGGCTGCAAGAGCGCGCGGTGCGGCCGTTCGTCGCCGTGCGCGACGTGCACGTTCCGGTCATCGCTGCGGTCAACGGGCCGGCGGTGGGCGCGGGAATCTCGCTCGCCCTCGCCGCGGACATCCGCCTCGCGGGGTCCGCGGCCGCCTTCGTCGCGGGCTTCACCCGCATCGGCCTCTCGGCCGGCGACCTCGGTGTCTCGTGGCTGCTGCCGCGCGCGATCGGCTACGGCGCGGCCGCCGAGCTCGTGTTCACGGGCGGCCAGCTGGACGCGACCGAATCCGCGCGGCTGGGCCTCGTGAACCGGGTCGTCGACGGTGACGTCGTGGCCGCCGCGGTCGAGCTCGCCGCGCGCATCGCCGCCAACTCGCCGTCGGCGGTGCGGCTCTCCAAGTCGGCGCTGAAGGCGAACCTCGAGATCCCGTCATACGCGGCCGCGATCGAGCTCGAGAACCGCGGGCAGGTGCTCGCCACCCGCACCGAGGACATGGCAGAGGCGATCGCCGCGTTCCGCGAGAAGCGCGACGCCGTGTTCACCGACCGCTGACGCGCCCCCAGCACCTAAGCATCCACTAGCGTCGAGGCATGCCTGCCCCCGCCCGACGCATCCTGCGCCTCGCGCTCGTCATTCTGATCGTCGGGGTGCTGGTCGGGGCCATGGCCGGGCTCGTCACCCTGTTCTTCCGTGGCGTCGAGAGCGTCGCGTTCGGCTATTTCGAGAACCCCGCGCGCCCCGGCGCGGTGGATGCCCCGGTCTGGCGCCGCTTCGCCGCGGTGATCGTGGCGTGCACGATCGCGGCGGTCGTGTGGTGGCTGATCCGCACGCGCGCACGCGCGGTGCCCAGCGTGCAGAAGGCCGTCACCGGCACGCCGATGCCCTGGTGGGAGACCATCGTGCACGCGGGCCTGCAGATCTTCATCGTCGGCGCGGGCGCGCCGGTCGGTCGCGAGGTCGCGCCGCGCGAGCTCGGCGCGCTGATCGGCGGCGGGTTCGCGCGGGTGTTCGGCCTCGACGCGCGCGAGCGCACCCTCGTCGTCGCTGCGGCGGCGGGCGCGGGCCTCGCGGGCGTCTACAACGTGCCGCTCGCAGGGGCGCTGTTCACCGTCGAGATCCTGCTGGCCGAGCTGTCGCTCGAGGCGATCGGCGTCGCGCTCGGCGCCTCGGCGCTCGCGGCGCTCGTCGCGAGCATCGTCGAGGGCGGCCATGCGTTCTATGCACTGCCTGCGGTGCACGCGTCCTGGTCGCTCGCGGTCTTCGCGCTGATCTTCGGGCCGGCTTTCGGATTCCTCGGCTACTGGTTCTCGCACTGGACGGCCTGGGCCGAGCGGAAGAAGCCGAGCGGCGCCGCCATCCTGTGGCTGCTGCCCGCGGCATCCGTCATCGTCGCCGTCGTCGGCATCTGGCTGCCGCAGGTGATGGGCAACGGGCGCGCGCTCGGGCAGTACGCGTTCGGCTCGACGTCGTGGGCGGCGCTCGGTGTGCTCGTGTTCGGGTTCGCCGCGAAATCGGTGCTGACGCTGCTGACGATCCGCAGCGGCGCGGCCGGCGGCGTGCTGCAGCCGGCGATCGCGGTCGGTGCGGCCGCCGGGGCCGCGCTGGGCATCGGCTGGGCGCTGCTCTGGCCCGGCTCGCCGGTCGCCGCGTTCGCGATCCTCGGGGGAGCGGCTCTGCTCGCCGCCAGCCAGAAGGCGCCGCTCATGGCCCTCGCGATCGTGTTCGAGCTGACGCACGCGCCGTTCGAGCTCCTCGCCCCGCTCGGCATCGCGGTCGCCGGCTCAGTCCTCACGCGCCGGCTCCTCGAGCACGCGGAAGACCGGGCCCCGAGGAAGCTCGACATCTAACGCGTGCGCGGGTGAAAACGCCTGTGCGCGGGAGAAGTTTCTCCCGCGCACACGTCGTTTCACCCGCGCACGGGGCGAACGGCCGAGTTGGCTAGTGCCAGGAAGGCTCGGTCTCGATCTCCGAGCGATCACCCGACCACAGGGTGTGGAAGATGCCGTCCTTGTCGATGCGCTTGTAGGTGTGCGCGCCGAAGAAGTCGCGCTGCCCCTGCACGAGCGCGGCGGGCAGGCGCTCGGCGCGCAGGCCGTCGTAGTACGCGAGCGACGACGAGAACGCGGGCGAGGGGATGCCTGCCTCTGCGGCCGACACGACGACGCGGCGCCATGCCCCCTGAGCCTCGGTGACGGCGTCGCGGAAGTACGGCGCCAGCACGAGGGCGACCAGCGACGGATCGGAGGCGTACGCCTCGGTGATGCGGCCGAGGAAGCGCGCCCGGATGATGCAGCCCGCGCGCCAGATCTTCGCGATCTCGCCCTTCTTGATGTCCCAGCCGAACTGCTCGGCTCCGGCGATGATCTCGTCGAAGCCCTGCGAGTACGCGATGATCTTCGACGCGTACAGCGCCTGGCGCACGTCCTCGATGAACGCGTCGGGGTCGGAGGGCTTCCAGTCCTCGCTCGACGGCCCGGGCAGCACACCGGCCGCAGCCGCGCGCTGCGCCGCCTTCGATGAGAGCGAGCGGGCGAACACGGCCTCAGCGATGCCCGACACCGGAACACCGAGGTCGAGCGCGTTCTGCACTGTCCACGCGCCGGTGCCCTTGGCGCCGGCTGCGTCGAGGATCACGTCGACGAGCGGCTTGCCCGTCTCGGCATCCGTCTGGCGCAGCACCTGCGCCGTGATCTCGATGAGGTACGACTCGAGCTCGGTGGTGTTCCACTCGTCGAACACATCGGCGATCTCGGCGGGGGTCTTGCCCGTGCCGCGGCGGATCAGGTCGTACGCCTCGGCGATGAGCTGCATGTCGGCGTACTCGATGCCGTTATGCACCATCTTCACGAAGTGGCCGGCGCCGTCGGTGCCGACGTGGGTGACGCAGGGCTCGCCGTCGTCGGCGCGGGCCGCGATCGACGCGAGGATCGGCCCGAGGGTCTCGTACGACTCGACCGAGCCGCCCGGCATGATCGAGGGCCCGTGCAGCGCCCCCTCCTCGCCGCCGGAGATGCCGGTGCCGACGAAATGGATGCCGGTCTCACGCACGGCCTGCTCGCGGGCGATCGTGTCGTGGAAGTTCGCGTTGCCGCCGTCGACGATGATGTCGCCCGGCTCGAACACCTTGGTCAGCTCGTCGATGACGGCGTCCGTGCCGCGGCCCGCCTGCACCATGATGATCGCCGTGCGCGGCTTCGAGAGCGACGCCGCGAACTCCTCATAGCTGTGCGCCGGGACGAAGCCGGCCTCCGGGTGCTCGGTGATGAGCGTCTCGGTGCGCTCCCATGAACGGTTGAAGATCGCGACGGTGTTCCCTTCGCGCGAGGCGAGGTTGCGGGCGAGGTTCGACCCCATCACCGCAAGACCGACGACACCGATGTTTGCCACGGACTGCTCTGTCATGGGTCAACAGTAGTCAAGATAGAGAGATGGATTCCGCGCCTGTCGTCACACTTCAGCCCATTGTTCTCATGGGCGTCAGCGGTTCGGGGAAGTCGACCGTCGGCGAAGCGCTGGCCGCGGCATCCGGCCGCGTCTTCATCGACGGCGATGACCTGCATCCCGCCGCGAATAAGGAGAAGCAGGCCGCCGGCATCGCCCTCACCGACGACGACCGCTGGCCGTGGCTGCGGCGCATCGGCGAGCGGCTCGCGGTCGGCGACGGCGTGATCGTCGCGTGCTCGTCGCTCAAGCGCGCCTACCGCGATCTGCTGCGCGAGTATGCGCCGGAGACCTACTTCGCGCTGCTGAGCGGCTCGCGCGAGCTGCTCGAGGCCCGGCTCGCGGGCCGCCATCACGAGTTCATGCCCGCCACGCTGCTCGGCTCGCAGCTCGCGACGCTCGAGCCGCTCGGCGCAGACGAGCGCGGCGGCGTCTTCGACATCGCCCGTCCGGCCGACGAGCTCGTCGAGGGGATCCGCGCCGCGCTCGCGACAGGCCAGCCCATCGACATCGGCGCGCCGGCGGCAGGCGACATCATCTGCTGACGGGATGCCGAAGATCCGCGTGATTCCACCACTGGCTTGACGGTCGGGTCGCGAATCCGGCCCAGAAGGCGGCCTCCGGCCGCGCGTCGTGCTTTGGTCTGACTATGACCCCGTCCAAGAAGGCCTTCGGCCAGTTCGTCATCGCGAAGCGGCAGGCAGCCGGCCTCACTCAGCGCGAGCTCGCCGACCGTGTGTTCATCACAGAGTCGGCCGTCTCGAAGTGGGAGCGGGGGCTCTCATACCCGGACATCACCCTCGTCGGCCCACTCGCCGAGGCGCTGCGCGTCAGCGAGGGCGAGCTCATCAACGCGAGCGACGACCATGCGTCGCAGCAGGTCGAGCGCGAGGCGCGCGTCTATCGCCGTTGGCGGGCATCGCTGCTCTGGAGCACGTCGATCGCCTACGCGACGACGCTCGTCACCTGCTTCATCGTGAACCTGTCGGTCGAGCACACGCTCAGCTGGTACTGGGTCGTCGTCGCCGCGGTCGCCCTCGCCTTCAGCCTCACGACGCTGCCGCTGCTCGCGCTCCCCGTGCTGCATCGGGGCTGGCTCGTGCTGGGCGCCGGCCTGTTCAGCCTGTTCGCGCTGCTCGCGATCGTGCGGCTGCTGTACAGCGATGACGGCGGATGGCTGCTGATCGCGATCTGCGCGGTGATGTTCGCCGCCGTGCTGGTGTTCGGGCCCATCTGGTTTGCGACGCGCCCGTTGCCGACCCCGGTGTCGCACCACCGCACCGTGCTGGCGCTCGGCGCGGACACGGTCGCCCTGGTGCTGCTGCTGCTCGTCATCGCGCTGGTGAACGGCGACCTCGCGTCGTTCGTCACGCAGTCGCTGCCGATCACCGCGGTGTGCCTCGTGATGCCGTGGGTGATCGCGCTCGTCATCCGCTACCTGCCCATCGCCGGGCTGTACCGGGCGGGCATCGCCGTCGCGTTCGCCGGGGTCTACCTCTTCGCGGTGCTGCAGCCGGCGCTCGACCGGCTGACGGGCGATCATCAGGAGCGCCCCGTCGACCTCGGCCGCTGGCAGGCCGAGTACATCAACGGCAACGTGAACGTGCTCACCCTGATCGGCACGGTGCTGATCGGCGCGGTGCTCGCGCTCGCCGCGGCGCTGCGCGGCGGTCAGCGCACTCGCGAGCTCCGCTGACGCGCCGCCCGTAGGACACCGATTCCGCGTGGGGGCGGCGGTTCCGGGCGGCCAGACCACCCGATCGACCGAATCGGTGTCGGAATGGCGGCGCCGATAGGCTCGGGGAATGGCAGGGGCGGAACGCCGTACGCGGATGACTCCTGAGGAGCGGCGCAAGCAGCTGATCGCCCTCGGGGTGAACGCGCTCGCCGACCGGCCTCTCGAAGAGATCACGATCGAGTTCCTCGCAAGCGAGGCCGGCGTCTCCCGGGGCCTCGTGTTCTACTACTTCAACTCGAAGACCGGCCTGCACCACGAGCTCATCCAGACCGCCCGCGACAGCCTCATGCGGGCGACCGAGCCCAAGCCCGAGCTGCCCGCGTCGCAGCGCCTGCACGACACGCTCGAGCGCTTCGTCGGCTTCGCCCGCGACCACCGCCAGACGTTCTACTCGCTGGTGCGGGGCACTGCATCGGGCGATGAGGACGTGCGCACGATCGTCGAGGAGGTGCGCTCCGCCCAGGCTGAGCGCCTGTCGATCATGTTCCACGAGCTCGGCGCCGAGCAGACGCCTCGGCTGCAGGTCGCTCTGCGTGCCTGGGTCGCGCTCGCCGAGCAAGCGCTCGTCGACGGGGCTGTGAACCACGAGCTCACTCACGACGAGCTCGTCGCGTTCCTCGAGCGCAGCTGCCTCGCCGTCGTCGAACTGGCTGCTCACGCGCGAGGCTAAGGCGCGCCGCGCCGCTCGGGCGCAGTTGAGTCGATCGGGCGCATCCCACTGCGGGCATCCGTATGCCCCATCGACCCATTTGCGCCCGATCGACCCGCGCGCCGCGCCGCCCCCTTATTTGACCGTTTGTCAATAGCCTTGTAACCTCAACGGGGCACGACAGAGTTGTCTTGTCACCAGTCTCAAGGGGGAGCAATGAACTTCAAGAGCATCGTGAACTCGCGCGGGGGGCGCATCGCGATGGTCGCCGTTCCGGTCGGAATCGCGGCGGCGGTCGTCATGGGCGGTGTCGCTCAGGGCGCCGTTCCCGTCTCGTTCTCCATCTCGGGTCAGTCCTTCACCATGGGCGGCACCGAGCTCGACGGCACCTCGTTCTCGCAGTACGGCGGCGTCGCCAAGCTGCAGGACGGCAAGCAGGTGCCCGTCGCGATCGCGAACATCGGCACCGCGACGATCGCCAACCTGTGCCAGTCGGTCGTGACCGACACGCCGCTCGGCAAGGTGGGCCTGGTCATCACCGCGGGCGACCAGGCCGGCAACCCGGTCAAGGCGCAGAACCTGCAGATCGGCATGACCGACCTCAAGGGCGACGCGGTCTTCAACAACATCCGCATCGGCGCGGATGCCGCGTCGGTGATCACCGACGCCAAGGGCTCAGCGGGCGACTTCGCCCAGGACTCCCAGGGCATCACGCTGAAGAACTTCTCGCAGGTCGCGTACAGCACGACCGCGGGCACGCTGGCGCTGTCCGACATGCACCTCAAGGTCGTCACAGACGGCAGCGGCTGCCCCGGCAAGTAAGCGGCGGTCACTCGTGACGACGCGACGCGCCGCCTTCACGCGATGGCGCACCGAGCGACCCTTCTGGGGCGCGGTGCTCATCGCGCTCGGCGGCATCGAAGAGTTCTTCTCCGGCCAGCTCGACATCGGAAAGATCCACGTGCAGCTGGGGCTCGAGGGGCTGCAGGCGGCGGTGATCCCGGCCGTGCTGGTGCTGCTCGCAGTGCTGATCCTGCTCATGCCGGTGCATCGCATCTTCTACGGCATCATCGCCCTGCTGCTCTCGCTGTACTCGCTGATCGGCGTGAACCTGGGCGGCTTCATCATCGGCATGCTGCTGTCCTCAGTGGGCGGCGTGCTCGCGGTGGCGTGGATGCCCAGGAAGCAGGCGGTGGAGGCTGACCCAGGGGCGGATGCCGCGGCCGAACAGCCTCGCGAGGCATCCGTTCACTCGCGGGTGCTGCACGGAGACGGGCACGCAGAGCCCGTCATCCCGCCTTCGCTCGGCAAGCCCGGTGAAACGGGCAGGCGGGCGTCCGCGACCGAGGCTGCACCGCGCGGCCGTCGCGTGCTGCGCGGCGGAGCGGCCGCTGCCGTCGCGGCGCTCGCCCTCGCCGCGGCTGCCGTCGCGCCGCAGTCGGCGCAGGCCGCCGACGCGTCGGCCGTGCAGGCGGGCTGCGTGCTGCTCATCATCTGCTCACCGTCGTCGAGCCCGTCGCCGACGCCGTCGACGTCTGCTCCGAGCGCGCCCCCGTCAACCGGTGATGGCTCGTCCTCGGGCTCGGGTGGATCCCCCGTGCAGACCGGCCCGGGCGGCACCATCATCCAGGTGCCCGGGCAGAGCGGCGGCTCCGTGCCCGCCCCCGGCCAGCAGCCTGTCACGCAGCCGCCGGCCGCCAGCGACCCGACCACGCAGACACCGCTCGTGGCCCTCGGCGCCGACAACGACCACGGCATCTTCACGACGCCGTCGGCCAACACCTGGGGTGACTCCATCCAGATCTCCGGGCCGAGCCAGGCGGGCGTCGTGACCGTGCCGCTCGCGAACGGCAGCCGCGCGACAGCGATCCGCATCGAGTGCGACCAGCTCACCATCGGCAACTTCCACCTCGACTCGAGCAACCGCCAAGAGCTGGTGAACCTCGACACCAGCGGCATGACCCTCAAGGGGCACGCGGTGATCTGGGTCGACCGCATCGGCACGCAGTACGGCGACGGAGTGGGGCTCGAGCAGAGCCTCGCGGCCAATCCGCTGACGCTCGAGGCGCTCATGACGCTGCTCGGCCAGGGGCACACGGTGCTCGGCCTCGTGGGGGCGCAGGCCGACAGCCTCAGCTACGACGACTTCCACGAGACGGCCGCGTTGCAGAGCTCGGGCGTGCCGAGCGGCAACTAGCTCACAGTTTGAACACGCCCCGGGGCTGCCCGTCGACCAGTCGGCGGGCGACCGCGAGCGCGTCGTCTTCGCTCAGCTGGTGGGTCGTGACGAGCGACGCCAGGAACGCGGCATCCGCCCGCCTCGACATGTCGTGCCTGGCCGGGATCGAGCAGAACGCCCGCGTGTCGTCGATGAACCCGCTCGTCTTGCCGAAGCCGGCCGCGTCGGTGATCGAGCCGCGATATCGGGCGATCGCCGCGGGGGAGTCGAGGAACCACCACGGCGCCCCCGCGTACACGCTCGGGTAGAACCCGGCAAGCGGGGCGATCTCGCGGCTGAAGAGGCTCTCGTCGACGGTGAACAGCACGAGGTGGAAGCCGGGGGCCGTTCCGAAGTCGCGCAGCAACGGCGCGAGCGGCAGCGTGTACCCGCCGACCGCTGGAAGGTCGTGCCCCGTGTCGGGCCCGAACCGGTCGAAGGTCGGCCGGTGCGTATTGCGGTGCACGCCCGCATGCAGCTGCATCACGAGCCCGTCGTCGACGCTCAGCTCGGCGAAGCGGTACAGCAGGTTCGAGCGATAGGCGGATGCCTCGGCCGGCGTCACCTCGCCGCTGAGCGCACCCAGGTGAATGCGCTCGGCCTCCGTGTCCGACAGCGGCGTCGTCTCTGCGCTGAGCACCCCGGTGTCGGTCGCGGTGCCGCCCGCGGCCGTGAAAAAGGCGCGGCGGCTGCGCAGGGCGTCGAGCAGCCCGGCATACGTGCCCGTGTCGATGCCGGATGCCTCGGCCAGCGCTGCGAGCGCCGGAGCCCACCCCGGCGCGTCGGGGCTCATGTAGCGGTCTGCGCGGAAGGTGGGAAGCACCCGGCCGCTGAAGCCGGGGTCCTCGCGCAGGGCGAGGTGCGCGGCGAGGTCGTCAGCCGGGTCGTCGGTCGTCGCGAGCACCTCGATGTTGAAGCGCTCGAAGAGCGCGCGCGGGCGGAATGCCGGCTCGGCGAGGCGCGCCTGCAGTTCGTCGTAGACGCGGTCGGCCGACTCGGCGGACGGCTGCTCGCCGATGCCGAACACTTCTGCCAGCTCGCTCTCGAGCCAGAACCGCACGGGGGTGCCGAGGAACGCGTCCCAGTGCTCGCACAGCAGGCGCCAGATCGCGCGCCCGTCGCGCTCCTCGGGCGGCACCCCGACACCCAGCCGGTCGAGCGGCACCCCGTGCGCGTGCAGCAGCCGGGTCACGTAGTGGTCGGGCGTGATGAACAGCGCGGCCGGGTCGGGGAACGGCTCGTCGTCGAGCAGGACGCGCGCGTCGACGTGCCCGTGCGGCGACAGGATCGGGGCGGCTCTGACGTCGTCGTACAGACGTCGGGCGACCTCGCGAGCGGCGGAGTCCGAGGGAAGCAGGCGGTCGGGGTGCGGCGACAGCGCGGTCATGCGGGGCAGTCAAGCAGGAGGCATCCACCATGACAAACGTTTGCCACGCGTTGCCGGTCGGGTGTTCGCCTCGTCATCCACCCGGCGCCGGGCCGGACGAGGCGCGGATCGTCAGGTGGGTCGGCAGACGCACACCGCGCCTCGACGCGCCCCCGGCGAGCTGCGCGAGCAGCATCGAGACGGCGACGCGCCCGGCCTGCGCGATCGGCGCTGTGATGGTCGTGAGCGGAGGGTGGCAGAAATCGGCGCCGAAGATGTCGTCGCACCCGACCACGCTCAGATCGTCAGGCACGCGCACCCCGCGCTCGGCGAACCGCCGCAGCATGCCGATCGCGAGCAGGTCGTTGAAGGCGAGGCAGGCGGTGGCGCCCGTGTTGATCACGGCGTCGGCTGCCGCAGCGCCCTGGCTCTGCCGCGGCTCGAACGGCCCGACCCGCGACACCGCGACGCCGAGCCGCTCGGATGCCGCGACGAAGGTGCGCCAGCGCCGCTCGTTCGGCCATGAGGTGGGCGGCCCCGCTGCATAGGCGACGCGCCGATGCCCGTGCGAGACGAGGTGCTCGAGCACCTGCTCGACGCCGGCCGGGGTGTCGATGAAGACGCTCGGCACCCCGCGGGTCTGCCGGTTGATCGCGACGAGCGGCACGGTCCGGGCGAGTTCGGCCAGACGGCGGTCGGTGAGGCGCGAGGCGGCGATGATCGCCCCGTCGTAGGAGGCGCGCAGTCGCCGCAGCATCGCCTCCTCCAGCTCCTCCGACTCCTCGGTGTCGAGCAGCAGGGGTGTGTAGCCCGCGGGTCCGAGCTCCTGCTGCGCGCCCCGGATGATGTCGAAGTAGAACGGGTTCGTCACGTCGGACACGAGCAGGGCGATGCTGCGCGTGCGTCCGGAGCCCAGCGCGCGGGCCGCCGCGTTCGGGGTGTAGCCGAGCTCGGCCGCCGCGGCCGCGATGCGCTCGCGCGTCGCGGCGTTCACGCGCTCGGGCCGCGTCAGCGCACGCGACACGGTCGAGATGGCGACACCGGTGCGCGCGGCGACATCCGCGAGAGTGGCGCGCGAGGCGGGCTCGGGTGTCGGCATGCCTTGATGCGAGCATCCTTGGCAATAATCGGCAAACGTTTGCTGCATGCGGATGCCGGTGCCTAGCGTGATCCCCGTGAGCGACACCGCTGTCTGGACCCTTTCCGGCTTCGGCGACGAGATCTCCCCGGACCCTGCGATCCAGCTCGCGGTGCTCGAGGCGCTCGGCGCCCGGCACATCGAGGTGCGCAGCGCGTGGGGCGTGAACGTCGCCGACTTCGACGACGAGCGGGCGGATGCCCTGGCCGGCCTCATCTCGCACGCGGGCTTCGGCGTCTCAGCCATCGCGTCGCCGATCGGCAAGGTCGGCGTGTCGCTGCCCGTCGAGCATGAGGTCGAGCGGCTGCGCGCGGTGATCCGCGTGGCGCACCGGCTCGAGTCGCGCTACGTGCGGATCTTCTCGTTCTACCGGGGCGACGGCGTCCCGGTCGAGGCCACGCGCGACGACGTGCTGAGCCGGCTGCGCGCTCTCGCCGATATTGCCGAAGCCGAAGACGTGGTGCTGCTGCACGAGAACGAGAAGGAGATCTACGGCGACGTGCCCTCTCGCGTGCTCGATCTCGTCGAGTCCGTCGGCAGCGACCACCTCCGGCTCGCCTGGGACAACGCGAACTTCGTGCAGTGCGGCGTGAAGCCGTTCACCGAGGGCTGGGCGACGCTCGCGCCCTATGTCGACTACCTGCAGGTGAAGGACGCGGTGGCCGCGACCGGCGAGGTCGTGCCGGCGGGGGAGGGCGACGGCGAGCTGCTCGAGACCGCGACCGCGCTGCGCGATGCCGGCTATCGGGGCTTCGCGAGCCTCGAGCCGCACCTGGCCGCAGGCTTCGCGCTCGGCGGCTTCAGCGGCCCGGCCGCGTTCGGGCGCGCGGCGCGCGCCTTCGACAAGCTGCTCGCGCAGATCGGCGTGACGACCGCATGAGCACGGCGGATGCCTCACTGACCGCCGCCCTCGTGGGCAACGGCATCATCGCGACGAACCACGTGCGCGCCCTCGCGCGGCAAGGCGGCGTGCGCGTCGCGGTGCTCGTCGACCCCGACTCGGAGGCACGCGCCAAGATCGCCTCGCTGATCGTGGCGGAGACCGGCTGGCCGGCCCCCGCGCAGTTCGACTCGCTCACCGCGGCGCTCGCCGCGGGCGCGCCGGACCTCGTCATCGTCGCGACGCCCAGTGGCACCCACGTCGAGCTCGCGCTCGAGGCGCTCGCCGCCGGCGCCCACGTCGTCATCGAGAAGCCCCTCGACACGACGGTCGGGAAGGCGCTGCCGCTCGCCCGGGCGGCGCGCGAAGCATCCGCCCGCGGTCAGATCGTCAGCGTCATCAGCCAGCATCGCTTCGACCCTGCCTCCGTCGTCGTCGCCGACGCCGCGCACGGCGGCGCGCTCGGCCGCGTCACCAGCGCGGTCGCCTCGGTGGCGTGGTGGCGCAGCCAGGACTACTACGACTCCGGCGCCTGGCGCGGCACCTGGGCGCTCGACGGCGGCGGCTCGACCATGAATCAGGGCGTGCACACCGTCGACCTGCTGGTGTGGTTCCTTGGCCGACCGGTCGCCGTGTTCGCATATGCCGCCGCGCTCGCGCACGAGCGGATCGAGGTCGAGGACACGCTCGCCGCGACGGTGCGCTTCGCGAACGGCGCGATCGCGGTGCTGCACACCACGACGGCCGCGTTCCCGGGGCTCAGCGTGCGGGTCAACGTGCACGGCTCGAAGGGCTCGGCGCAGCTCGACCGCGACCAGCTCGAGTACTTCTACGCCGAGCCCGCAGAGGGAACCGACCCGGCGGTCCTCGGCGACACCCACGTCGATCCCACCCGCGTCGGCCCCCGCAATCTCGCGTCCGGGCTGGTCCCGGCCGAGCATCTCGCGGGCGGCCCCGTGCCGGACGATGCGTTCGTGCAGGGGCACAGCAGGCAGTACGACGACATCGTCGGCGCGATCCGCGAGGGCCGCGCACCCAAGGTTGGCGTCGACGACGCGCTGAGGTCGCTCGCGGTGGTTCGCGCACTCTACGTCTCCGCGTCCCTCGGTAGGGAGGTACTGGTCAGCGAGGTGCTGGCTGGCCAATACGATGACCTGGTACCAGACCCCGCAGCGACGCAGGAGCCGCTATGAAATTCTCTGTCTTCACCGTCTCGACGCCCGAGTGGACGCCCGAAGAGACCGCCCAGATCATCGCCCGCCTCGGGTGGGACGGCATCGAGTGGCGCGTCACCGATCAGGAAGAGGCGGAGAAGCCGGGCCACTGGGCCGGCAACCGCGCGACCTGGCCGCTCACCGGGCTCGAGGGCTCGATTCCCGAGATCGCGCGCATCACCGCCGAGGCGGGGCTCGAGATCTCGGCGATCGGCGGCTACGCGCCGGCATCCGACCATGAGAACGTCGAGCGCCTGCTCGCAGCGACCGCCGCGCTCGGGGCAGGCCGCGTGCGCGTGACGCTGCCCAAGCTTCCCGTCGGCGACTACCGCGCCGTGTTCGCCGAGACCCGCGAACACCTCGAGTGGGCCGCCGAGCGTGCGGCCGAGCACGGGGTCAAGGTGCTCATCGAACTGCACCACGGCACGATCGTCTCGAGCGCGTCGGCCGCCTACCGGCTCGTCGAGGGCCTCGACGCAGACCACATCGGCGTCATCCACGACATCGGCAACCTCGTCAACGAGGGCTTTGAAGACCTGGGCGCCGCGTTCCAGATCCTCGGCGAGTACCTCGCGCATGTGCATGTCAAGAACGGCAACTGGTGGCCGAACGCGCAGTTCGGCCCCGACGGCCAGGTGATCTGGGGCTTCAACTGGGCCCAGCTGCGCGACGGCCAGGCCGACATCGAGTGGCTGTTCCGCGCGCTCGTCGCGGCCGGCTACGACGGCTGGGTGACGCTGGAGGACTTCGTCGACCACAACCGCGCGCGCGACGAGCGCCTGGAGGACAGCCTCGCCTACCTGAACGGCGCCTATGAGCGCGCGACCATGTGGGCGCGCTGGGTCGCGGCCGGCTCGCCGGACGGCGACGACTACGACGCCTTCGTCGACCGCATGGTCGCCGAGGACGAGGCCGCCGCCCGCGCGGCCGGCGAGCCCGTCGAGATCGAGCTGCCCGACGAGGCGGACGAGGCCGACGAGGCCGACGAGTAGGGATGCCACGACTCGCGCACCTCGGACTCGGGCACTTCTTCCGCGCCCACCAGGCGTGGTACACCGAGCGTGCGAACGGGTTGAACCCTGACGAGACGTGGGCGTACACCGCGTTCACGGGCCGCTCGCCCGTCCTCGCCGAGGCGATGACCGCGGGCGGCGACCGCTACACACTGATCGAGCGCGGCGCCGACGGCGACACCGCGTCGACGATCACGTCAGTCACGCGCTCGATTCCGGGTGACGATGCGGACGGCTGGGTCGCCGCCTTCTCGGACCCGGAGCTCGCCGTCGTGACCGTCACGGTCACCGAGTCCGGCTACGGCGACGCGCCGACCGCGGCGCCGACGCGGCTGCTCACCGGCATCGCCGCCAGGCGGGCTGTGGGCGCCGGTCCGCTCGCCGTCGTCAGCTGCGACAACCTCGCGGGCAACGGCGAGGTGCTGCACGGCGCGGTGGCGCGGCTGGCCGAGGCATCCGATCTCGCACTTGCGCGCTGGGTCGAGCGCAATGTGACGTTCCCCTCGACCATGGTCGACCGCATCACACCGCACACCGACGACCCGCTGGTCGTCGTCACGGAGCCGTTCTCGGAGTGGGTGATCGCTGGCGACTTCCCCGCGGGGCGCCCCGCGTGGCACGAGGTCGGCGTGCGCTTCGTCGACGACGTCGCGCCCTACGAACGGCGCAAGCTCTGGCTGCTGAACGCGGCGCACACGACCATGACCTACCTCGGCCTGCTGCGCGGGCTCGAGACGATCGACCAGGCATGGGGCGACGCCGAGATCCGCGCGACGGTCGAGCAGCTGTGGACAGAGGTGCGGCCTGTGCTCGGCCAGGGGCTCTCGATGACACTGCCGGACGACGAGATGGATGCCGCCCTCGCCGCCCTCCGTCCGCGATTCGCCAACCCGCGCATCGCCCACCGCCTCGAGCAGATCGCTCGGCAGGGCCGCGAGAAGCTTGCCCAGCGGCAGCAGGCGATCATGGCGGCGCGCATCGAGGCTGGGCTTCCCGCGGGTGAAGCCTGCGAGGCGACCATCGCCGCCTTCGACGAGATCGTGAGAAAGGGAGAGTTCCGTGTCGATTGAGAAGGCCGAAGTCCTGGTGTCGAGCCCCGGGCGCAACTTCGTGACGCTGCGCATCACGACGAGCGACGGGGTGACGGGCCTCGGCGACGCGACCCTGAACGGGCGCGAGCTGGCCGTCGCCGCGTACCTCGGCGAGCACCTCGTGCCGCTGCTGCTCGGCCGCGACGAGCACCGCATCGAGGACACCTGGCAGTATCTGTACCGCGGCGCCTACTGGCGCCGGGGCCCCGTGACGATGGCCGCCATCGCCGCCGTCGACACCGCCCTCTGGGACATCAAGGCGAAGATCGCCGGGCTGCCGCTCTACCAGCTGCTCGGCGGGCGGTCGCGCGAGGGCCTGCTGGTCTACGGTCACGCCTCGGGCGCCGAGCTGCCCGAGCTGTTCGACAGCATTCACGAGCATCTGGAGGAGGGGTACCGGGCGATCCGCATCCAGACCGGCATCCCCGGTCTGCCGTCCGTCTACGGCGTCGCCTCGTCGGCTAATGCGGCCACCGGAACCTCTAGCGGCACCGACGCCCGCTACGACTACGAGCCTGCCCGCCGCAACGACGTGCCCGTCGAGGAGACCTGGGACACGCGCGCGTACCTGCGGCACATCCCCGGGGTGTTCGAGGCGGTGCGGAACGAGTTCGGGCCCGAGCTGCCCCTGCTGCACGACGCCCATCACCGGCTCACCCCGATCCAGGCGGCGAAGCTCGGGAAGTCCCTCGAGCCCTACGACCTGTTCTGGCTGGAGGACGTGACGCCCGCCGAGAACCAGGACGCGCTGCGCCTCGTGCGGCAGCACACCACGACACCGCTCGCGATCGGCGAGGTGTTCAACACCATCTGGGACTACAAGACGCTCATCGAAGAGCAGCTGATCGACTACGTGCGCAGCCCCATCACGCACGCGGGGGGTGTGACGGGGCTGCGGCGCATCCTCGACTACGCGAGCGTCTACCAGGTCAAGTCGGGCATGCACGGCCCGACGGATGTCTCGCCGGTCGGCCTCGCCGCCGCGATCCACCTCGGGCTCGCCATTCCGAACTTCGGCATCCAGGAGTACATGCAGCACGCCCCCGTGACGCACGACGTGTTCCACACGACGTTCACGTTCGATGGCGGGCTGCTGAACGCCTCTGACGAGCCGGGCCTCGGCATCTCGTACGACGACGAGGCCGCCGCCGCGTACCCCTACGAGCGCGCCTACCTGCCGGTCAACCGTCTCCTCGACGGCTCGATGCACGACTGGTGAGTCGGCCGGCCTAACGCGGCCCGGGGCCGAACTCCGGGCGGTTCGCGCGCAGCACCTCGAGGCGCGCGCGGTACTCCTTCTCGTCGATGTCGCCGTTCGCGTAGCGCTGTGCGAGCGTCTGCTCGGCCGAGCTCGCGCCCTGGTTGTGCCAGTAGCCCCACATGGCGCGGCGCCGCCTGCCGAAGACGACCGCGAGCACGACGATGACCGCGATCCAGAAGAGCGGGATGAAGATGAAGAACGGGAAGAACCCGAATCCGTTGTGCCACATGGCGGTTTCCTTTCAAGCGGTTTCGCTGACTCATCCAGCGTCCCGAAACCGCCGACCGCGCGAATCCGCCCGGCGGAGTGACCTCACCTACTCCTGACGGAGCAGCAGCCACGCGGCGAGCACGAACCCGCAGCAGGCGATCAGCCACCGCATCACGTCATGCTGCACCCGCCGCGCGACCGACGGCCCGATGAGCCCGCCGATGACGGCGCCGATGCCGAGTGAGATCGCGGCGGGCCACACGACGCTGCCGACGACGGCGAACAGCACCGCGGGCAGCAGGTCGGCGGCGACCAGGATCACGTTCTTCATCGCGTTGGCCCGGTGCAGCACGGGTTCGCGCGTGAACAGCAGAAGCGCGATCAGCAGGATGCCGGAGCCGGCGCCGAAGTAGCCGTTGTAGAGCGTGACCGCCCCGAGCGACCCGATCACCGCCGGCCGCCTCCACTCGTGCCCGCGCGCCTCCTGCCACCGCGTGATCGAGGGCTGCAGCAGCAGGATCAGCGACCCCGCGAGCACGAGGAACGGCACGATCCGGTCGAACACCTGGCCTGGAGTGACCACGAGCAGCACCGCTCCCGCGAGCGAGAACAGCACACTCAGGGGCACCCAGCGTCGGATCGTCTCCCCATGCCCGACGAGCTCGGGCGCCGCCCGGCTCGCGGAGCTCAGCCCGCTGCCGAGCAGCGCGACCGAGTTCGTCACGTTCGCGGTGAGCGGCGGGATGCCGGCGGCGAGCAGTGCCGGGTACGCGACGAGGCTGGTGATGCCGCCGGCCGTGCCGATGATGCCCGCGACGACGCCCGCGGGCAGCAGGAGCAGCACGGCGACGGTGTGGGGCACCGTTCGATGATGCCTTACGGCACGAGCCCCGTTTCGTAGGCGATCACCACGAGCTGCACGCGGTCGCGGGCCGCGAGCTTCGTCATGATGCGCGACACGTGCGTCTTGGCGGTCAGCGGGCTGAGGAAGAGCTCCACGCCGATCTCCTGATTGGTGAGGCCGCGCCCCACGAGCCGCAGCACCTCGCGCTCGCGCTCGGTCAGCACCGCGAGGCGCGACGCGTCGACGGGCGCATGCCCTGCCGCGAATTGCGCCAGCAGCCGCTTCGTCACGCCGGGCGAGAGCAGCGCCTCGCCGGCGACGGCGACGCGCACCGCGCGTAGCAGATCGACGGGCTCGGTGTCTTTGACCAGGAATCCGCTCGCCCCTGCTTTCAAGGCGCGTGCGACGTACTCGTCCAGTTCGAAGGTGGTGACGATGACGACGTGAACGGATGCCAGCCCGGGGTCGCCCGCGATCTGCTCCGTCGCCCACAGGCCGTCGCCGTCCGGCATCCGGATGTCCATCAGCACCACGTCGGGCCTGGCGTCGCGCACCACCTCGAGCACGCGCCGCCCGGTGCCGGCCTCTCCGACCACCTCGAGGTCGGGTTCGGAGTCGATGAGGCTGCGGAATCCGCCCCTGATCAGCGCCTGATCGTCGGCGACCACGACCCGGATCACGAGGGGCTCCGCAACGGCAGCTCGGCGCGGACTTCGAACCCGCGGTCGGGCCGGGGCCCCGCCGAGAAGACGCCGCCGAGCAGTTCGGTCCGCTCGCGCATCCCCAGCAGCCCGCGTCCGTCGGGCGAGGGGGTCGCTGCGGCGCCCTGGCCATCGTCGGAGACCGCGACCAGCAGCCAGCCGCCCTCGCCCGACGCCTCAACGACCTCGACGCGGATCCGCCCTGCGCGGGCGTGTTTCGTCACGTTCGTGAGCGCTTCCTGCACGATCCGGTAGGCGGCCTGCTGCACGGCGGCGGGCACGGCCGCGGCATCCGGCACCCCGAAATCAAGCACGGCCTCGGCACCGCGCACGTCCTCGACCAGCTGGCGGATGCCCGCCAGATCGTGCTCGGGCGTGAGCGGCGCCTCGTCGCCGCGCAGCATGCCGAGCACCTGTCGCACCTCGCCGAGCGCCTGTTTGCTCGTGTCCTTCACGTTCGCGAGCGCCTCTGCCGCCTTCTCGGGCTGCGTGTCGAACAGGTGCAGGCCGACGGACGCCTGCACATTGATCTGGCTCAGCGAGTGCGCCAGCACGTCGTGCAGCTCGCGCGCGATGCGGACCCGCTCGGCCTGCGCCTCCTCCGCCTGTCGCGCCTCCGCGTCGCGCAGCAGCTGTGCGCGCCAGGCGCGCCGGTTGCGCGCCCCCTCTGGCACCACGAGCACCAGGATCGACACGATCGTCCACGGCACGAGCAGCACGAGCGCGCCGACCTGACGGGTCGCCAGGTAGAGCGCGATCGGCGTCAGCCACAACACGCCCGTCACGACCCAGGCCCACAGGCGCGCGCCCTGAAGCACCGCGATGACCACGCCGAAGACGACAGAGATGTAGAACGCCACCGCGCCGACCACGGTGATCAGCAGCGTCTCGCCGAGAACGGCGCATGCGGCGATGGCCACCAGCAGCGGCCCGGGCCAGCGCCTGATCCAGACGAGCAGCACCGGGCCCGCGAGTGCGAGCACGACCGCGGCGATCACCACCAGCGCGGGCTGATCGATGCGCGGGGCCGCATGATGCAGCCACGGCGGCATCGTGCGGACGCTCCGCGTCGCGAGAACCCCGAACGTCGTGCCGAGCTGCACCAGCGCCGACAGAACGACCGGCACCCACACACGCAGTGCAGAGCGTCGAGAGGCGGGCATGTGGTCAGCGTAGGGGCCGCTGTCGACGCCGGGCATCCTCCCGAGGGAGTAGTCCTCTCGGCCTGATAAACTGGACAGAACTTCGGCGAGGGACGCCTCATCTGGCATCCGTTATCGACGCGGTGGAACCGGCTTCACGTCATTCCTCACGCGCATACGCGTTCGAGTTGAAATCACACACCAGACGTGGGCAGGCAGCCCACCGACAGAAAGCACTCACATGGCTGACGACAACAAGCTCGTCGCGGAAGTCCGCGACTCCTTCGGCAAGGGCGCCGCGCGCAAGATCCGCGCCCTGAACAAGATCCCCGCCGTGATCTACGGCCACGGCACCGAGCCGCGCCACGTCACCCTCCCGGGCCACGAGACGATGCTCCTCATCCGCAAGGCGAACGCGATCCTCGAGCTCGACATCGCCGGCACCTCCGAGCTGACGCTCGTGAAGGACGTGCAGCGCGACCCGGTGCGCCAGATCATCGAGCACATCGACCTGATCCTCGTGCGCCGCGGCGAGAAGGTCACCGTCGACGTTCCGGTGCACGTCGAGGGCGAGCCCTTCGGCTCGGCCATCGCCGAGCAGGACGCGAACACGATCTCCGTCGAGGTCGAGGCGACCAACATCCCCGAGCGCATCGTCGTCGACGTCGAGGGCAAGGAGGCGGGCACGCACATCACCGCAGGCGACCTCGAGCTGCCGGCCGGTGCGAGCCTCGTGACCGATCCCGAGACGCTGGTCGTCGGCATCGTCCTGCCGGCCGCCCCCGTCGAGGAGGGCGCTGAGGAGGCGGCAGCCGCCGAGACCGCGGCCCCCTCGGCCGAGTCCGCCGAGTAACCACCCCTCGCGGGCATGGCCCGCTCGGCGTCCGCCGCACGACGACCCTCACCGGATCGTCGTGCGGCGGACGCCCATCTGGGCGCTCGCCTTTCGCGTACCGTAGGGCCTTATGTCTTCCCCCGCTGACACCTGGCTCGTCGTCGGCCTCGGCAATCCCGGTTCGGCCTACGCGAACACCCGCCACAACATCGGGCAGATGGTGGTCGACGAGCTCGCCTCGCGGGCATCCGCCGCCTTCAGATCGCACAAGACGAACTCGCACGTGGCCGAGGGGCGCATTCACGTTGGCGGCCCGAAGCTGATCCTCGCGAAGTCGAACGGCTACATGAACACCTCCGGCGGGCCGGTGTCGCAGCTGCTCAACTTCTATTCGCTGACCGCCGCTCAGCTGATCGTCGTGCAGGACGAGCTCGACATCCCCTTCGACACCCTGAAGCTCAAGTTCGGCGGCGGCCACGGCGGCCACAACGGCGTGCGCGACATCATCAAGGCGACGGGCACCGGCGACTTCACGCGGGTGCGGGTGGGTGTCGGGCGGCCGCCCGGGTCATCGGATGCCGCGGATCACGTGCTCAAGGCCTTCAGCTCCACCGAGCGGAAGAACCTGCCGATCCTCATCGGCGATGCGGCCGACGCGGTCGAGCTGATCACGACCCAGGGGCTGACCGCTGCGCAGCTCCGCTTCCACACGAAGACCGCGTAGCTCCGCCGAATCAGAGCGCGGTGTAGTCGACCTCTTGGAAGTCGGCGACCTCGGTCTCCCAGCGCTCCGCCACGAACGCGGCGTGCAGCGGGTGGTTCGTGTAGCCGTCGTACGCGGCCTGGTCGTCGAACTCCATCGAGAGCCCGAACGCGAAGTCGTTCTTCGGGCTCACCTCGCGCAGCGCCTCGAAGCTCTGCACCCCGGGGACGCTTGCGAGCTCAGCCGCTGCGGAAAGGAACGCGGCTTCCTCAGGCGAGCCTGCGGGGTGGACGAGACGGAAAGCGACGGTGTGCCGGATCATGTCCTCACCCTATGGCGACGGCTACTGTCCGAACATGCGACTGTTCACGCGCGAATGGGGGAGCGGCGACCGGGTCGCGGTGCTCGTGCACGGCGTGATGAGCAGCTCGCGCAACTGGCGGATGCTGGGCCCCGAGCTGGCCTCGCGCGGATACCGGGTCGTGGCCGCCGACCTGCCGGGCCACGGGCAGAGCCCGCGAGCCGAGCACTACGACGCCGAGCTGCTCATCGAGAGCCTGCTCGAGAGCGTGCCGCCCGGCCCCGAGCTCGCCATCGGCCACTCGCTCGGCGGGTTTACCCTGAGCCGTGCCGTCGAGAGGCTGCAGCCCGCCCGTGCGGTCTACGTCGACCCGGCGTTCTCGGCGCCGCGGCTGTCGCTCGTGGTGCGGGCGCTGGCGTGGCCGGCATCCGCTCGCCTGCTGCGGTCGACGCCCGAGAAGATCGCCAAGACGAACCCGCGGTGGGCCGTCGAGGACACCGTGATCGAGTCCGAGGACTTCCACGCGTTCGACCCGCGTTTCCGCGCGTTCCTGCTGAGGCGCGACATCGCCGACGTGCTGGTCGGCCCCGAGCATCCGGTCGTGCCCTCGCTGCTCGTGCTCGCCGACGCGTCGAAGCTCGTCGACGAGGCGCTCGCGGCGCGCCTCACCGGAGCGGGATTCGTCGTCCGCGTTGTACCCGGCGCGACGCATACGGTCAACCGTGACGATCCGAGCGCCTTCGTCGACGCCCTCGACGGCTGGATCTGAGCTCGCGGCTGGTGGACGAGGCCCTCATCCGCGCGAAACGATCAACGCCGCGCGCTGTGGCACGCGGAATCACGCGGCGATGACCGTACCGCGCGGACGGCCGGCGCCTCGTTCCGGTGTCGGCGCGCTTCCGTAGACTTGACGCGTGGTACTCGAGGGATTGATCGAGGCGCTTTCGCGCGCCCAGAAGTTCGACGACGCCCTTGCGTACGCGTCTCGTGAGGCCGATTTCCAGGCCACCGACGGGCTCCGGGTGCCGCTGCTCGCGGGGCTGCTCGCCAAGCGGCCAGCAGACCGGCAGGCGCTGCTCGTGGTCACCGCGACCGGGCGCGACTCCGAGGCGCTGCGGCAGGCGCTGCCGAGCTTCGCCCCTGAGGCCGAGATCGTCGAGTTCCCCGCGTGGGAGACGCTGCCCCACGAGCGGCTCAGCCCCTCCGCCGAGATCGTCGGGAAGCGACTCATGGCGCTGCGGCGGCTGAAGGAGTGGCAGGCGCAGAAGCCTGAGGGCAGGCATCCGCTCGTCGTCGTCGCCAGCGTGCGCGCCGCACTGCAGCCGATCGCCGATAACCTGACCGAGATCGATCCCATCGAGCTCGAGGTCGGTCACCGCGGCTACGACCTCGACCGCATCGCGCAGACGCTCGTCGACCTCGCCTACGCCCGCGTCGACATGGTGACGCGGCGCGGCGAGTTCGCGGTGCGCGGCGGAATCCTCGACGTGTTCTCAGCCGTAGCCGAGCACCCGTACCGCATCGACTTCTTCGGTGACGAGGTCGACCAGATCCGGTGGTTCTCCGTGGCCGACCAGCGCTCGATCCCCGAGCCGGTTCACACCGCGAGCCTGCCGCCGAGCCGCGAGCTGCTGCTCTCCGAGTCCGTGCGCCAGCGCGCCCGCGAGATGCAGCACGAGTTCCCGAGCCTGTCGGGGCTGCTCGAGCGGGTCGGCCAGGGCATCCCGGTCGAAGGCATGGAGTCGCTCGCGCCGGCGCTCGTCGACCGGCTCGTCCCCCTCACCTCGTATCTGCCCGATGGGGCCGCGGTGGCGATCATCGCCCCTGAGCGCGTCGCGAGCCGGGCTGTCAGCCTCGCCGAGACGAACCGCGAGTTCCTTGCCGCCGCCTGGAGCGCGGCGACCGTCGGCGCCGCAGCGCCGATCGACCTCGACGCGGGCGACTTCCTCACCCTCGAGGCGCTCAGGGCGAGCGTGCCCGGCGACCCGTGGTGGACCATCTCGACCTTCGACGCGGGCGACGCCGGCGGTGCGGTGCGGGTGGCAGGCAATGCGGTGCCCAGCTTCCAGGGCAACGTCATGGGCGCGCTCGAGCACGTCGGCGAGCTGCTGGAGCGCGGCTGGCGGGTCGTCATCGCGGCGGCCGGGCAGGGCCTGGTCGGCCGTGCGGCCGACGTGCTCGGTGAGGCGGGCCTGGCCGCGCGCGTCGTCGACGATTACCCGGCGGATGCCGAGGCCGGCGTCGCCTATCTGGTGAAGGCCGCCGTCGAGAACGGCTTTGAACTGCCGGACGACAAGCTCGCGCTCATCGGCGAGACCGAGTTCTACGGTCGCACGATCGGCTATGACTCCCGCCAGGTGAAGAAGCTCGGCAGCCGCCGCAAGAACGTCGTCGACCCGCTGCAGCTCAAGGCCGGCGACATCGTCGTGCATCAGACCCACGGCATCGGCAAGTTCGTCGAGCTCGTGCAGCGCGAGGTGTCGTCTGGCGGTCGCAACGCGGTGAAGACGAAGCGCGAATACCTCGTGCTCGAATACGCGCCCTCGAAGCGCGGCGGCCCGCGCGACAAGCTCTACGTGCCCACCGACCAGCTCGACCTGCTCACCCGCTACGTCGGCGGTGAGGAGCCGGCGCTGTCGAAGATGGGCGGCAGCGACTGGGCGGCGGCCAAGTCGAAGGCTCGCCGGGCGGTGCGCGACATCGCCGTCGAGCTCGTCAAGCTGTACTCGGCTCGCATGGCGGCCAAGGGCTTCGCCTTCCCACCGGACACGCCCTGGCAGCAGGAGCTGGAGGACGCGTTCCCGTTCGCTGAGACCCCCGACCAGCTGCAGACCATCGACGAGGTCAAGGCCGACATGGAGCGGCCGATCCCGATGGACCGCCTGATCTCGGGCGACGTCGGCTTCGGCAAGACCGAGATCGCGGTGCGCGCCGCGTTCAAGGCGGTCCAGGGCGGCAAGCAGGTCGTCGTGCTCGTGCCGACGACGCTGCTCGTGAAGCAGCACTTCGAGACGTTCAGCGAGCGCTTCGCAGGCTTCCCGATCCACCTGCGCCAGCTCAGCCGGTTCCAGACAGACAAAGAGGCGAAGGAGGTGCTCGACGGCCTCGCCGACGGCACCGTCGACGTCGTCATCGGCACGCACCGCCTGCTCGCGCAGGGCGTGACCTACAAGGATGTCGGGCTGGTCGTCGTCGACGAAGAGCAGCGCTTCGGCGTCGAGCACAAGGACGCGCTGAAGAAGATCAAGACCAACGTCGACGTGCTCGCGATGAGCGCGACGCCGATTCCACGCACGCTCGAGATGGCCGTCACGGGCATCCGCGAGATGTCGACCCTCGCGACCGCGCCTGAGGACAGGCATCCGATTCTCACCTTCGTCGGCCCCTACAGCGACAAGCAGGTGTCGGCGGCGATCCGCCGAGAGATCCTGCGCGAGGGCCAGGTGTTCTTCGTGCACAACCGTGTCTCGTCGATCAACCGGGTCGCCTCACAGATCGCCGAGCTGGTGCCCGAGGCGCGCGTCGCGGTCGCACACGGCCAGCTTCCGGAGCACGTGCTCGAGCAGATCGTCGTCGACTTCTGGGAGCGGAAGTTCGACGTGCTCGTCTCGACCACGATCATCGAGACCGGTCTCGACATCGCGAACGCGAACACGATCATCATCGACCGCGCCGACAAGTACGGGCTCAGCCAGCTGCATCAGTTGCGCGGGCGCGTGGGCCGCGGTCGCGAGCGCGCCTACGCCTACTTCCTGTGGGACGAGAACAAGCCGCTCTCCGAGACCGCGCACGACCGGCTGTCGACGCTCGCCGCCAACAACGAGCTCGGCTCGGGCATGCAGATCGCGCTGAAAGACCTCGAGATCCGGGGGGCGGGCAACCTGCTCGGGGGCGAGCAGTCGGGGCACATCGCGGGCGTCGGATTCGACCTCTACCTGCGCATGATCGGGGAGGCCGTCGGGCAGTTCCGCGGCGACGTCGCCGAGGGGCAGACCGAGCTGCGGCTCGAACTGCCCGTCGACGCGCATATCCCCGAGGACTACGTCGACTCTGAGCGCCTGCGCCTCGAGGCCTACCAGAAGCTCTCGTCCGCGTCAGGCCCGAACGCCCGCGAGAACGCGATCGAGCTCGTCGTCGAGGAGCTCACCGACCGCTACGGCGAGCTGCCGGAGCCCGTCGAGAACCTCATCTCGGTGGCGCGCCTGCGCCGGCATGCTCAGCTGGCCGGGCTGTCGGAGGTCGTGACCATGGGCTCGAACCTGCGCATCGCGCCTGCCGACCTCGCCGACTCGATCCAGGTGAGGCTGCAGCGCCTGTACCCGGGCGCGAAGCACTTCCAGCAGCAGCGCGCGATCTCGGTGCCGATCAAGGTCGTCGACGGGCATCCGCTGCCCGACACCGAGCTGATCGCCTGGGTCGGCGACTTGCTGAAGGCGATCTTCCCGCTGCCCGAGAAGGCGCAGGAAGCGGCGACGGCGTAGCGTCCCCGCTACTCCGCCGCGACCGCGGCGATGACGCGGGTGAGGCCCCACTCGAACGCACGGTCGACGTCGCCGCCCAGCTGGAATTCGCCGGCGAGCTCCATGGTCAGGAATCCGTTCGCCCACGCCGTGACCGTGCGCGCGGCGTCGAGCGCGTGCTCGGCCCCGACCAGGCGCGTGGTCGCCTCGATGAGTGGAGCTGCCGAGCGGGCGTAAACGACCACGTCGGGTCGGGACTCGAGCGGCACGCCGCCGAAGATCAGTCGGAAGCCGGACGGGTTCTCGTGTGCGAAGCCGCGCAGCTCGCGTGCGAGATCGGCAAGCGCGGCCGCCGGGTCGGAGTCGACCAGGTTCCCAACCGACGCGAGGCGCTCTTCCAGCTCGTCGATCGTCGCCTCGACGACCAGCCGGATCAGCTCGTCGCGCCCCTTAACCCGCTTGTACAGGGATGGCGCACGCACCCCGACCTGTGTAGCCACCGCCTGCATGGTGAGCGATTCGAGACCCGTGGCGGCCACGATGCGGCGGCCGGCGGCGACGATCTCGGCTGAGCTGGTGCGTCCGGGCGCGGGCATTCTGGACTCCTTTTCACAAAGGCTATTGCCATTAGCCATGATGGCTATGTACCGTAGCCTTCATGGAGATCGTACCTGGCATCCACCGCATCGGAAACGATCTGATCGCGGTTCACTTCATCGTCACCGATGCGGGCGTGACCGTCGTCGACACCGGCCTCTCCGGGCACTATCGCGGGCTGAAGCGCGAGCTCACCGCGGCCGGGCTCTCGCTCGCCGACGTGCGCGGGGTCGTCCTCACCCACGGCGACGGCGACCACACGGGGTTCGCCGAGCGGATCCGCACTGAGGCGAACGCGCCCGTCTATGTGCACGAGGGCGACGTCGCGCGCGCGGCGGGGCTCGAGAAGACCTCGCCCGGCTGGGGCCACTGGCGCCTCGGCCCGATGGTGCAGTTCCTCGGCTATTCGATGGCGATGGGCGGATTCCGCACGCAGCCGCTCCGCGACGCCGTCGCGGTGCGCGACGGCGATCGCCCGTCGCTTCCCGGCGACCCGCAGATCGTCGCGCTTCCCGGGCACTCGCCGGGAAGCGTCGCCGTTTACTTCCCGGCGTTCCGCGCGGTGTTCGTCGGCGATGCGCTGACGACGCGCGACGTGCTGACGGCGGCCTCCGGCCCGCGCCCGTCGCCGTTCACCGACGAGCCGGCGGAGGCCGCGGCATCCCTCGAGCGCCTGCTCGATCTCGACATCGAGTTGGTCGTGCCTGGCCATGGCGCCCCGTGGCACGGCAGCGCCGCCGAGCTCGTGCGCAGATACCGCGCGTCCGCCGCCGCGTGACCCGCCCCGCTTTCGTGCGGCGACATTCGATGCCCGAATGGCGGGCGGATTCCCGCATCCTTTGTCGCCGGACGAGATGACGCGCGACGGCGCTAGCCGCTGATACTGGTGCCGAGCAGCGCGCCGATACCGAAGGTGATGCCGAGGGCGATCGCACCGCCGATCACGACCCGCACGGTCGCGCGGAACGGGGGAGCGTCACCGAATCGCGCCCCCAGCCAGCCGGTGAGGGCGAGCGCGAGAAGGACCGCGCCGAAGGTCACGGGCACGCGCGGCGGCACAGGGACGAGCACGGCGCACAGGAACGGCAGCAGTCCGCCGACGAGGAACGCAATGAGCGAGGCGAGGGCGGCGTGCACGGGGCTGACGTCGTCGTCGTCCGCGGCCTCGCCGCGGGCGATGCGCGCGCGCAGTGCGTCGCGCTGGGAACTCACAGAGACGTACTCGCCGAGCGCCATCGAGAGCGCACCGCCGATGAGGGCGGCGGTTCCGGCGAGGAGGATCGGGTGCACCGCGGAAGTGGCGCCCGCCACGCCGATGACGACCGCGGCGACGGAGACGATGCCGTCGTTCGCGCCGAGCACCCCGGCGCGCAGCCAGTTGAGCCGGGAGGCGAGACTCTCGGGCGCCGCCTGCTCTGGGGCGCCGAGCAGAGCGCGCAGGGGTGAGAGCACGTTCGTCATGGTTTCAATGGAACCACCGCATCGCGAGCTTCGCTAGCAAGGTGAGGCGAGCCTAAATCCCTGATCAGAGCGCGAGATTGAGCTAAGGCAAGCCTATCCTCGGGCCCACTTGACAGGGCCGCTCACCACCATCCGACCGGTGTCGTCGACGGCGATCACCGAGCTGCCGAACTCCTCGTGCGCCCACGCCGGCCCGTCGGCGCCCATCGCGAACGCAGCGGTTGCGAGCACATCCGCGACCGTCAGATCGGGGTCGAGGACAGTGATCGACGACCAGTGATGGGATGCCTCGCCCGTGCGCGCATCGACGATGTGGGCGCCCCGCTCATAGGTGCCGGACGTCGCCAGCGCGCCTTCGCCGAGCACGACGGTCCCGAGCAGTCGATCGGCGCGCCGCGGGTCACGGATCCCCACCTGCCACTGCTGCCCGTCGGCCGGCACGCCATGGGCGATCATGTCGCCTCCGGCGTTCAGACAGAAATCTGCCGCCCCGCCCGCGTCGAGAACGGCGGCGGCGCGCTGCGCCGCCCACCCCTTCACCACCCCGTTTGCGTCGAGCACGTTGCTGCGCCAGACCGAGAAGGCCCCTCCGCTCGCCCGTTCGAAGGCGCTGGCGAGCGCCAGAACTTCGTCCATGTCGGCGCTCGCCCCCTGGAGCGGCAGCTCGCCGCGGCCGATGCGCGAGAGCTCGCTGTCATCGCGGAAGGGGCTGAACCGCGCATCCGCCTCATCGAAGATCGCGAACGCACGCGTCACGATCTCATCGGGCGCCGCGGTGCGCAGGTCGAGCGACACGACGGTGCCCATGGTGCGGTGCGTGAGGTTCACGAGTGCGCGTCGATCGCGGACTGGACGCTCGCGAGGTAGCCCTCCGACGTGTAGGTCGCGCCGGAGATCGCATCGACGCGGGCGGATTGCGACGCGATCACCTCCTTCTCGAGCAACGGGGTGGAGTACTGCGTCAGCATCTCGTCGCGCCCACTGCCACTCGGTGCCTGCAGCACCTTCACTCCCGTGATCGTGGAGCCGTCGAAGCTCAGCGAGACCTGCACCGGACCGAAGCGCGTCTGCTCGGTCTTGCCGGTGACGACCGTGCCGCTCGTACTGCTGCTCGCGCTTCCGCCCGTCGGCGCAGACGTCGACGTGTTCGTGCTCGCCGCGCCGCCGCCCGTCAGCATCCGCCCTGCGACCGTCGCCGACAGCACGGCCATGATCATCGCGAACAGCGCAGTGCCCTGCCATCTCCGCGTCATGCGAAGCTCAACTCCTCGAACTGCACGCGACGCACTCTGAGGGCGCGCAGGCTGTCGGCGGTCTTGTCGATCATCGCGGGAGGCCCGCAGACGAACGCCTCCCGCTGCGCGGCATCCGGCACGTAATAGCCGAGCGACTCCGCGTCGAGCGGGTCGAAGCCGAGTTCGTCGCGCCGGCCGATCAGGGGGATCACACGGATGCTCGGAAGGCCCGCGAACTCGGCGTGGAACGCGAGCTCATCCGCCCGGCTCGCACGGTAGATCACGACGACAGAACGGCCCATGCGGGCGAACTGCTCGGCGAGCCCGCGGATCGGCCCGATCCCCGCGCCGCCGGCCACGAGCAGCACGGACCCCGTGCGCCGTCGGCCCACGAAGCCGCCGAACGGCCCCTCGAGCAGCACCTTCGTGCCGGGCCGCAAATCGCGCAGCCGGCCCGAGTGGTCGCCGAGATCGGCGACCGTGATGCGCACGAGACCATCGGCCGGCACGTTCGAGATCGAGTACGGATGCGCCGACAGCAGGTGCCCGCGCTCGAGGAACCGGAACAGCATGAACTGACCGGGCCGCACCGCGAGCAGCTCGGGCCGGCGCGATCTGATCCAGACGCTGGTCAGCCGCGCCGACTCGGGAACCACCGAGACGACCTCGAAGCGGTGCTCGGCGAAGCGCATCAGCGGGGTCGCGACGCGCCAGTAGAAGATGCAGGCAGCCGTCGTGATGTACATCGCGATCCAGATGCCGCGTGCGAACGGATGCCCCACGAACACCGGACCCGCGCTGATCTGGTGCAGGAAGGTGAGGAAGATCGCGACGTACGTGGTCACGTGCGTCCAGTACCAGACCTCGTACGGCAGCAGCCTTCGCAGCGCCTGCGCACTGAGCAGGCCCGCGAGCAGGACGACCGCCGTGCCGATCGTCGCCGTGAGCATGTCGGGGTACAGACTGAACAGCCCGAGATAAGCGCCGATGGGGCCGTGCCCGCTTGCGATCCACTGGCTCAGCGTCATGAAGCCGACGTGTGCGAGCACGAGGAACAGCGTCGCCGTGCCGACCACCTTGTGCCACCCGATGAGACGGTCGAGGCCGATCAGACGCTCGAGCCAGGGGACCCGGGCGATCAGCAGCAGCTGGATGCAGACGAGGTACGAGCCGATCATGCCGGCGAGCTCGGCAACGGCGGTCGTGAGAGCAGAGCCGGACCCGGTCACTACCGCCGTCGGCCACCACAGCCCGACGACGGCCGCGCCCCCGGCGACCGCCAGAAGAGCCACCACACCTCGTCTCATGAAGAGAAGTTACGGGCGACGCGTCAAAGATTCTTATGAGAAGCGGCGGTGGCCGATAACCGTCGCGTCGATGCGCGGCCTCCGGGCAATACTGACAGCATGACCGCAAGCGAGCTCGACGCCTTCGCCGCCGCCATGTCCGAGGTGCTCGACACGTGTGTCTGGAGCCAGCGCGAGACCCATGCGAGCCTCGTGCCGTACCTCATCGAGGAGAGCTACGAGCTGGTCGAGGCGATCGAGGCCGGCACGCGCGACGATCTGCTCGAAGAGCTAGGCGACGTGCTGTGGCAGATCGTCTTCCACGCCGAGATCGCGCGCCGCACGCCCTCTGAGGGCTTCGACGTGCAGGAGGTCGCGGCGAACGTGCGGGCGAAGATGATCCGCCGGCATCCGCACGTCTTCGCAGGTGAAGTGGCCGAGACGCCCGAAGACGTGGTGCGTCTCTGGACGGCCGCCAAGAAGGCGGAGAAACACGAGCGGAAGAGTGTGCTCGACGGCATCCCCCGCTCGCTGCCTGCGCTCGCGCTGGCCGACAAGACAATCGGCCGCGCGGCATCGGTCGGGGTGGCGACGGATGCCGCACCGGCCTCCTTCACGAGCGAAGACGAGCTGGGCGAGCAGCTCCTCGCCATCGTCGCCGCGGCGCGCGCCCAGGGCCTCGACGCCGAGCGCGCGCTGCGCGCCCGGGTGCGTGCGCTCTCGGACGCGGTGCGCGCCGCCGAGTTCTGACCCGGGCCGACCACCCCGCGTCGTTCCGTTCCGTTCCACCGCAGCGTGGTCGCAAATGGCCCGCCTTTCGCTGAAAAGCGAGCCATTTGCGACCACTGAATGGACCGAACGCGACCAAGCGCTAGGCGGTGACCGCGGCCCCTGTGTCGGTCTGCTCGATCTCGCGGCGCCGGTGACCCGGCAGGAACAGCACCGACACGAGCAGTACGAGCGCGACCACGAAGATCGCCGTGTACACGAGGTGCATGGCGTTCGCGAGCCCCGGACCCTCGGGCACGCCGGCGGCCGTCAGCGTTACCCGCGAATTCACGACCGCGCCGAAGATGGCGACGCCGATCGCCGAGCCCATCGAGCGCGCGAACATGTTCGTCCCGGTGACGGCTCCGCGCTCGTGGTACTCCGCAGAGGACTGCGCCGCGATCAGCGAAGGCACGGCGGTGAATCCCATGCCGCAGCCGATGATGAAGCAGAACAGCGCCACCAGCCAGATCGACGAGTGCTCGCGCAGCATCAGCGTCAGCCCGGCACCGAGGACGACGAGCAGCGACCCGATCACCGAGGTCACGCGGAATCCCCAGCGCAGATACAGCCGCCCCGCCTGCGAGGCGGCGGCCGGCCAGCCGATCGTCAGCGCCGCGAGCGCGAGACCCGCGATCAGCGCGCCGAAGCCGAGCACGTTCTGCGCGTAGATCGGGACGTACGTCGACAGCCCCAGCACGACCACGCCGATCATCAGCGAAGCGACGGTCGAGGCGGCGACGACCCGGCGCTTGAGGAGAGCGAGCGAGAAGATCGGATGCTTCACCCGCAGCTCGACGTACACGAAGGCCGCGATCAGCGCGGCCGCCAGCACGAAGATTCCGACGCCGAGCGCCGAGCCCCATGCCCATGCCTGGCCGCCCTCGAGCAGTCCGAGCAGCAGCAGGGTGGTGCCGCCGGCGAGCAGCACCGCGCCCAAGTAGTCGATCGGCTCGCGCTCTGCCGAGGCGCGCTTCTCGTGGTACGAACGCCACAGCATGAACACCGCGACGGCGCCGAGGGGGATGTTGATCCAGAAGATCCAGCGCCAGATGCCGAGCTGCGCGAACACGCCGCCGAGCGTCGGCCCGACGACCGAGGCGATCGCCCACACCGACGCGAGGTAGCCCTGCACCTTCGCGCGCTCTTCGAGCGTGTACAGATCAGCCGTGATCGTCATCGACACGGGCAGCACGGCCCCGGCTCCGAGGCCCTGGATCACGCGGGCGCCGATCAACACCGGCATCGACCAGGCAGCGCCACAGAGGATCGAGCCGAGCAGGAAGAGCGCGATGCCGAACAGCAGGGTGTTCTTGCGGCCGACGACATCGGCGAGCCGGCCGTAGATCGGGACGACGACGGCCTGCGCGAGCAGGTAGACCGAGAACAGCCAGGGCAGCTGCTGGAAGTGCCCGAGATCCTTCGCGATCGACGTCGACGCGGTGGCGATGATCGTGGAGTCGAGGGCGACGAGACCCGTGGCGAGCATTTGGGAGAGAAGCACAGGCCCGCGCTCAGAGCGCAGCCCGACCCCGGACGATCGTTCAGGCATGTGAACTACAAGTCATCGGCGCTCCTGGCGTATTCCCAGCAATGAGAGGATTGCCTCATGGCCCAAGACGTGAATCCGCCTCGTGGCATGCGCGACTTCCTCCCGTACGAGAAGGCGAAGCGCGAACGGCTCCTCTCCATCATCCGTGCGCAGTACGCGGCGCGCGGCTTCGAGGAGATCGAGACGCCGGTCGTCGAGGACTCGACCCGCCTGCACTCGGGCCTCGGCGGCGACAACGAGAAGCTCGCCTTCGGGATCCTCAAACGCGGCCTCGACTCCGACGACGTGACGCGGGCTGCGGCATCCGGCGATCTCACCGCCCTCACAGACCTCGGGCTGCGCTTCGACCTGACCGTGCCGCTCGCCCGCTTCTACGCGACCAATCGGGCCAAACTGCCCGGCGTCTTCAAGTCGATCCAGATCGCACCGGTCTGGCGGGCGGAGCGCCCGCAGAAGGGCCGCTATCGCCAGTTCGTGCAGTGCGACATCGACATCATCGGAGAGGCCGGGATCCTCGCGGAGGTCGAGCTGATCACCGCGACCGCAGCGACGCTCACCGCGCTGGGACTGGCCGGCTGCCGCATCCGCATCAATCACCGCGCGATCTTGAAGCACCTGATCGCGTCATGGAAGATCGCGTCGAAGCAGAGCGACCGCGCGCTCATCACGATCGACAAAGAGGACAAGATCGGCGTCGACGGGGTGGTCGCCGAGCTCCTGGCGCTCGAGCTCCTGGAGCCGGAGCTCGCCGACCAGGCGCGTGCTGACCTCGCGGAGCTGGACGACGACGGCTGGAACCTCACGGGCGAGAACGCGCCGGCGTGGCTCGACCCCGACGCGTATGCGCAGCTGCTCGAGATCCGCGACGCGGTGAAGGCGGCGGCGCCCGATGTGCCGCTGATCTTCTCGCACAACCTGGTGCGCGGCATGGGCTACTACACGGGTGCGATCTTCGAGATCCAGCACCCCGAGTTCAGCTCGTCGCTCGGTGGCGGCGGGCGCTACGACGGCATGATCGGGCGATTCGCGGGCACGGATGCCCCGGCCGCCGGTTTCTCGATCGGATTCGAGCGCATCGTCGACCTCCTTCCCGACGACGAGACCTCCGCCCTCGACGCCGTCGTGCTGCTGCACGACAGAGATGTGCCGCCTGCCACGCTGATCGCGCTGCAGACGGCGCTCGTCGGCGAGGGCAAGCGGGTGCGGCTCGAGAAGCGCACGAAGAATGTGAAGGCCCTGCTCGCGCGCGCCGCCGAGTCGGGCTACGGCTCGGTCGCGAACGTGAGCGCGCAGACCTCATCGGTCGGCGACCTCGAATTCCGGCCGTTGGCGTGACCGGATGCGCACACGAGCGGCAATCGTCGATGACCGCCAGGGGAATTGGCGCGAAACAAGCGATTTCCGGCCAGATTTCCGCTTTTCTGCGGCGCACTGCTCGTCAGTAGAGTGAGACCGACCACCAGCAGAAGGAGAACACTGTGGCTGCTATCGAGGCCGTTGGCGCTCGCGAGATCCTGGATTCCCGCGGCAACCCGACCGTCGAGGTCGAGGTGCTGCTCGACGACGGGACCGTGTCCCGCGCCGCTGTTCCGTCCGGTGCCTCCACCGGCGCGTTCGAGGCGTACGAGCTGCGCGACGGCGACAAGAGCCGCTACCTCGGCAAGGGCGTGACCAAGGCCGTCGACGCCGTGCTCGACGTGCTCGGCCCGGCCATCGAGGGCATCGAGGCCACCGAGCAGCGCGCCATCGACGCGACCCTGATCGAGGCCGACGGCAGCGACAACAAGGCGAACCTCGGCGCGAACGCGATCCTCGGCGTCTCGCTCGCCGTCGCGCGCGCTGCGGCCGACTCGGTCGACCTGCCGCTGTACCAGTACGTCGGCGGCCCGAACGCGCACGTCCTTCCCGTGCCGCTGTTCAACGTCATCAACGGCGGCGAGCACGCCGACAACGGCATCGACTTCCAGGAGTACTTCCTCGCGCCGATCGGCGCCGAGACCTTCGCAGAGGCGCTGCGCTGGGGAGCTGAGACCTATCACGTCCTCAAGGGCGAGCTGAAGGCGGCCGGCTTCGCGACCGGTCTCGGCGACGAGGGCGGCTTCGCCCCTGACCTGCCCAGCAATCGCGAGGGCCTCGACTTCCTCATCAAGGCGATCGAGAAGGCCGGCTTCACGCCGGGCTTCGACATCGCGGTCGGCCTCGACGTCGCCGCGACCGAGTTCTTCACTGACGGCGTCTACCGCGTCGAGGGCAAGGACTGGTCGGCCGAGCAGCTCATCGGCTACTTCGAGGGACTTGTGAACGACTTCCCGATCGTCACCATCGAGGACGCGCTCGCCGAGGACGACTGGGACAACTGGAAGGCCTTCACCGACGCGCTCGGCAGCAAGGTCCAACTCGTCGGCGACGACCTGTTCGTCACCAACCCCACCCGCCTCGCCAAGGGCATCGACCTGGGCGTCGCGAACTCGCTGCTCGTCAAGGTGAACCAGATCGGCACGCTGACCGAGACGCTCGACGCCGTCGAGCTCGCGCACCGCGCCGGCTACACGACGATGTTCTCGCACCGCTCTGGCGAGACCGAGGACACCACGATCGCCGATCTCGTCGTCGCCGTGAACTCCGGGCAGATCAAGAGCGGCGCCCCGGCCCGCAGCGAGCGTGTGGCCAAGTACAACCAGCTGCTGCGCATCGAGGAGGAGCTCGGCGACGCCGCGACCTTCGCCGGCAAGCGCGCCTTCCCCCGTTTCGGGAAGTAGAGAACACAGCGAACAAACAGAAGGCGCGCCGTCCCACTGGGGCGGCGCGCTTCTGGGTCTCGCCTACGCTCGGCATCATGTCGACCCCCCGTCCCGCCGCCGTGAACACGCGGGGCTGGTTGCGTGGCATCCGATTCTCCTGGTTCACGGTCGTCATGTTCGGCGTGATCGTGCTCGCGGTGCTGGTGCTCGCGCCGACGATCCGCATGTACACGCAGCAGCAGCAGCAGATCTCGAAGCTGCAGGCGTCGAACGATGAGCAGAAGGCCCGCATCGGCAAGCTCGACACCCAGATCAAGGACTGGGACGACCCCGACTACATCAAGGCGCAGGCACGCGACCGCCTGCTCTATGTGATGCCGGGGGAGACCAGCTACCTGATCATCGACGATCTGCCGCCTGCGCCCGCCTCCGCGCCGAAGAAGGTCAGCACCAAGGTGCAGCAGCAGGGCGGCGACTGGTCGTCGACCCTACTGCGCTCGATGCTCGAGCAGCCGGACAAGTCCGCCGATCACTGAGAGAATGGTCGGGTGACCACCCCTCCGTTCGAGCCGGCCGGCGACCGCGACATCGCCGTCGTCTCCGCACAGCTCGGGCGGCCGGCCCGCGGCGTGCTCGGCATCGCCGCGCGCTGCGTCTGCGGCAACCCGACGGTCGTCGCGACCGCGCCGCGGCTGCCCGGAGTGGGCTCGCCGTTCCCCACGCTGTACTACCTGAGCCATCCCGCGGCAACCGCCGCCATGTCGCGGCTGGAGGCCGACCATGTGATGGTCGAACTGCAGGATCTGCTGGCGACGGATGCCGGAGTGCAGGCCGCCTATCAGAGCGCTCATGAGGCATACCTCGCAGACCGCGAGTCGATCGAGGTCGTCGAGGAGATCCGCGGCTTCTCCGCCGGGGGGATGCCGGCCCGCGTGAAGTGCCTGCATGCTCTCTCAGCGCATGCTCTCGCGGCCGGTCCCGGGGTCAATCCGATCGGCGATCTCGCCCTGGAACGTGGGAGTTGGTCGCCTGATGTCTGCGAATGCGCCGATTACGGCCTCTGATTTCGCGCCTGTAGGCTAGAGACACACTTTTTCCTCCGAGGAGTCGCTGAACTGTGCCCAAGATCTTGATTGTCGGCGGTGGCTACGCCGGTTTCTATACCGCGTGGAAGCTCGAGAAGTCGCTTCGCAAGGGTGAGGCAGAGGTCACTCTGATCGACCCGCTGCCCTACATGACCTACCAGCCGTTCCTCCCCGAGGTCGCAGCGGGCGCCATCGACCCGCGCTACGCGACGGTGGTCCACCGCCGCCACCTCAAGACCACCAAGCTCATCTCCGGCCGCGCGACCTTCATCAACAACGCCGAGAAGAAGGTCACCGTCACCCCGCTCGTGGGCGAGCCCTTCGACGTCGAATACGACCAGGTGGTCGTGACCGCCGGTGCCGTCAGCCGCACCTTCCCGATCCCCGGCGTCGCCGATCTCGCCTATGGCATGAAGAACATCGAAGAGGCCGTCGCCGTGCGCGACCGCCTCATCACGAACTTCGACAAGGCGGCCGGCCTGCCCAAGGGCGACCCGCTGCGTGAGCGTCTGCTGACCGTCACGGTCGTCGGCGGCGGCTTCGCCGGCATCGAGGCGTACGGCGAGCTGCGCTCGGCCGCATCCGCTCTGCTGCAGACCTACCCCGAGATCGACTTCGACGAGACCAAGTTCCACCTCGTCGAGGCCATGGGACGCATCATGCCCGAGGTGTCGCTCGAGACGAGCCACTGGGTCGTCAACCGCCTCGCCGAGCGCGGCGCGCCGATCCACCTCGACACGCAGCTGAAGAGCGCGGAGGGCGGCAAGATCGAGCTGTCGAACGGCGACACCTACGAGAGCGATCTCATCGTCTGGACCGCCGGTGTCATGGCGACCCCGACGGTCACCCGCAACACCGACCTGCCGATCGAGGCTCGCGGTCGCGTCACGACCAACGCGTCGCTGCGCGTCATCGACGCCGACGGCGAGGTCATCGAAGGCGCGTGGTCCGCCGGTGACGTCGCGGCCGTCCCCGACCTGACCGGCAAGGGCGTCGGCGGCTTCTGTGTGCCGAACGCGCAGCACGCTGTGCGCCAGGCGAAGCGCCTTGCCAAGAACCTCATCGCGGTGCTGCGCGGCGAGGACCCGGTCGACTACATCCACAAGAGCCTGGGCGCCGTGGCCAGCATCGGCCTCTACGACGGCGTGTTCCAGTCGGGCAACCTGGCGTTCAAGGGCTTCATCGCCTGGCTGATGCACCGTGGTTACCACGGCCTCGCGATGCCCTCGTGGGAGCGCAAGTGGCGCGTCATCTTCGGTTGGCTCGGCAATTTCTTCCTGGGCCGCGACTTCGCCACCATCTCGGCCGTGCAGACGCCGCGCGCGAACTTCGAGGAGTTCGCGTCGCGCCCCCGGCCCGCCGCGCCCGAGGTTGCCGCCGCTCCGGCGGTCGCCCCTGCGCCGGCCGTTCCTGCGGCTGCCGCTGCGGCTCCGACGCCCGAGGTCGTCGAGGCCGCGCCGGCGCCGAAGCGCGCCCCGCGCAAGACCGCGGCGCAGCGCGCGGCAGAGGCCGATGCCAAGGCGCCCGAGGGTGCCGAGACGCCTGCAGAGTAGGCATCCGCCCAGCCGTTGAAATCGGGTCTGTCCTCAGTGGGCAGGCCCGATTTCACATCTACGCTGAGCACGCGCCCCCGTAGCCCAATTGGCAGAGGCAGGGAACTTAAAATTCTCACAGTGCCGGTTCGAACCCGGCCGGGGGCACGACGTAGCGGGCGATCCATTGATGATCGGATCAATGACGGAGCTTCCAGCGCCTAGGTGTGATGTCCGGGGAGGTTCGGCCCGCAGAAGCCCCGGCGATGCCTCGCGGGTATCACCCGGACGTCGAAGGTAGTAGTCACGCGGAGCACCGAGCCGGACTCTGGTCTTAGCGGTCCACGAATGACCGCACCGGAATCCAGGAGGATCAGATGTCACTAGGCACCGCCCACAAGGTCGTCGTGATCGGCGGCACGAGCGGTCTTGGGCTTGCGACCGCGCAGGCCATCGCTGAGAAGGGGGCGACGGTCGTTGTCGCGTCCCGCAACCCCATCACCGTCGAGTCTGCGCTGCGCGCGCTGCCGCCGACGGCCATCGGGCGGACTGTGGACGCGTCGGACACGGCCGCCGTGGGCGCATTTCTCGACGAGGTTGGGCCGTTCGACCACCTCGTCTACACCGCGGGGGAGAACTTCGCTGCCACCACCCTCGACGACTACACGGCCGAGGGTGGGACCCGCTTCCTCGGCCTGCGGCTGGTGCACATGCTCGACGTCGTACGCCAGGCCGTGCCGCACCTGCGTGAGGACGGCTCGGTCACCCTCACCGCAGGCACCGCAGCGTTCAAGGGCGGTTCCGGCTGGTTCCTCGGCGCCGCCGTGTCGGGGGCCGTGATCTCGGCGGCCAAGTCTCTCGCCGTGGAGCTGGCTCCGCTGCGCGTGAACGTCGTGGCCCCCGGGGTGGTGCGCAGCCCGCTGTGGGCCGGGATGCCCGACAGCGACCGCGAGCTCATGTACGAGACGAGCGGCAGGGCGCTGCCGCTCGGTCGTGTGGGCGAACCGGAGGACATCGCGCGCGAGTACGTCCACCTCATCGAGCAGGACTACGCCACCGGCGTGGTCAGCGTCGTCGACGGCGGCACCGTCCTCGTCTGAGCCGATATCGACCGCCGCGAGGCGTCCCGACCGTCACGGCTCGGGACGCCTCGCGGTCGTGCAGGACGCCCCTCAAGGATCATGATGGTCATCACGACGGCGAACACGCCGTCCGTGAAGAAATCGAGACGGCAGGGGTGACTACGCCCGGCCGCGGTGACATGTCCACAAATGACCTAGTCGCGCGAGGGAGCAGTATGGACGTCGACCTGCGCAAATTGCGCTATTTCGTCGCCGTGGCACAGGCCTCCTCCATGCGCGCCGCCGCCGAACAGCTCTTCATCGCCCAGCCGGTGCTCACGCGTCAACTGCGGGCGCTGGAGCAAGAACTTGGCGTGCGGCTGCTCGACCGGTCCCACCTGGGCACGACGCTCACGCCCGCGGGCGAGCAGGTGTTCGAGGACGCGCTGCCGCTGCTGCGCGCGGCTGACGCCCTGGCGCGTCGTGCCGCACGAACGGACACCGACCGGCGGCTGTTCACCATCGCTTTCATGCCCGGTCTTGTGGTCACAGCGATGGCCGTCCGCTTCTCCGACGTCCATCCAGCATGGGACACCGACGTCGTGCGTACATCGTTCACCGATCAGGTCACGGTGCTGCACGACGGCACAGCCGACGTCGGATTCGTGCGTTACCCCTTCGACGAGACCGGTCTCGCTGTGACCCCGCTGGCCGAGGAACCGCGGATGGTCGCGCTACGGCGCGACCATCCGCTCGCGAGCCTCGACCGGATCGACGTGCGCGACCTGGAGGACGAGCCGCTGCTTGACTCGCCTGATCTCGTGCCCGACTGGGCCGGCGACTTCCTGCCCACCGGGCGCCCAGGGGTGACGACGCGGTCCATGGAGGAGAAACTTGAGCACGTCGTCGCCCGGCGTGGCATCGCGATCGTGGGCACCTCCATCGCGGGCCTCTACCCCCGGCCCGAGGTCGTGTACCGCAACCTCGATGGCGTGCTCGCCGCGCGAGTGGGCCTGGCCTCGGCGATACACCGAACAGCGCCCGAGATCGCGGACTTCCGCCGGATCGCGCTCGACCTCGCGGTCCCGACGCTCGGCGAGAGCTTCCGAGCCTGGCGTGGGGGCGCACCAGGGGTCCGATGACCTGGCCGGCGTTCCCCGATACCTGAGGGGTATCGGGACGCACGTGAAGGTAGTGGCGCGTGGGTGGGGCTCAATCCGACGATTGAGACGCCCCACCCACCGAACGTCCTACGGAGGATCACCATGCCCGCTATCGATCCCCAGCACGTCCTCTGGTCGCATCCCGCAGACGAGCGCGCGGGCCGGCCGCTCCTGGTGCTCATGCACGGCTGGAGCTACGACGAGCATCACCTGTTCGCGCTCCGGACCCGGCTCCCTGATGACCTCGTGGTCGCGTCGGTCCGCTCCAACCTGCCCGAGGCCGGCGGTTTCGCCTGGTTCCCCAGCCGAGGCAACCCCATCGGCGACCCGCAGCCAGCCATTGCCAACCATGCAGCGGCCTCCGTTGTGGACTGGCTGACCTCGCTCCCCAGGGCGGCCACGGTCGGAGTAGGCGGCTTCTCCCAGGGCGGCGCCATGGCACTGCAGGTCATGCGGCTCGCTCCTGACATCGTCGACTACGCCGTGAATCTGGCCGGCTTCGTCGTCGACGACGTCCAGCCGGGCGACGCTGTCCTGGCATCCCGTCCGCGCCCGGTCTTCTGGGGACATGGGGCGCACGACGGGGTCATTCCGCCGTCCGCGGTCGCTCGCACCGAACGCTGGACCTCCACGCACGCGGACGCTCAGGTGCGTGTCTACGCAGGCCTCGGCCACGATGTCGCCGGACGCGAGGTTGACGACCTCGCGGTCTTCGTCGAGGCGCACTATCGCCCGGCCCCCGAGTCCGTACGACGCTGAACCGCACCGACCGATACAGCGCGGTGCAGCATCCGCGTTGCAACCGCGCTAGGGTTCCTCCAACTGGGACAATCGTCCCAGTTGCATGCGAGGGGGCACCCTGTGGCTCACATCCCGGCCAATGAACGTCGCGAGGCGCTCATCGAGGCTGCACTGCGCGTCGTGGCGCGCGACGGAATCGCGGGCGCCACCACGCGCGCGATCGTCGCGGAGGCCGACATGCCCCTCGCGAGCTTCCACTACGTCTTCGACTCGCACGACGAGCTCATGGCCGAGCTCGTGCAGCGGGCGGTGAATGAGGAATACCGCGCGATCGCGCCGCTGCTCGGTTCAGATATCACGGATGCCTCACTGGGCGACCTCGTCGAAGCAGGCCTCACCCGCTACCTCGACTCGGTGAAGGCTGAGCCCGAGCGCGAACGCGCCATGCTCGAGCTCACGCAGTACGCGCTGCGTGACGAGCGCACGGCGCACCTCGCCCGGCTGCAGTACGAGCGCTACACCGAGCTCGTGCAGATGGCGCTCGAGGCGGCGGCCGGCCGCACCGGGTGGCGCTGGAACGTTCCCGTTGTCGAGGTGGCCCGCATGGTGGTCGCGCTGGCCGACGGCATCACGATCTCGTGGCTCGTGCGGCATGACGACGGCGAGGCGCTCGCGCTCGCGCGCTCCGGCGCGCGGGCCGTCGAGGCGCACGCGAGTGCACCGGAGCGCAGCGCATGAGCGCCACCGCCACGACCGCTCGCACCGAGCCGCTGACTCCGGTCACCGGCCGCTGGATCGCACTGTTCGCCGCGGCCTGGCTCGGGGTCTGGATGGCGCAGCTCACCCCGATCCAGCTGCTGCTTCCCGCGCAGATCCAGACCGAGCTGCGCACCGCGTACTGGGTCGACAACGTGCTCTGGTTCGGCGTCGTCTCCGGCATCGCCGGCCTGTGCGCGATCGTCGCCTACCCGCTCACCGGCGCGCTGAGCGACCGTACAGCGAGCCGCTTCGGCCGCCGCAGGCCCTGGGTCGCGGGCGGCGCGCTGCTGTTCGCGGCCGCGCTGTTCGCGCTCGGCCTGCAGACCACCATGACGGGCATCGCCGTCTTCTGGGCGCTCAGCCTCACGGGCTTCTGCGTGCTCACCGCCGCGCTCACCGCGATGATCTCCGACCAGGTGCCCGTCGGCCAGCGCGGCTACGTCTCCGGCTGGATGAGCGCGCCGCAGGCCATCGGCATCATCCTCGGCCTCGCGCTCGTCACGATCCTGGGCCTCGGCACGCTCGGCGGCTACGGGCTCGCAGCCGCAGCCCTCATCGTCCTCGTCGCGCCCTTCCTGCTCGTCGTGCCGGACCCGCGACACCGCGCCCGCGGCCTGCCACCGCTCACGCCGAGGCGCATCGTCGCCGAGCTCTGGATCTCGCCGAAGGCCCACCCCGATTTCGGCTGGACCCTGCTGTCGCGCGTGCTCGTGAACCTCGGCAACGCCCTCGGCACGGGCCTCCTGCTCTACTTCCTCGAATTCGGCCTGCACGACCGGAACGCCGAGAACGACCTGATCCCGCTGGTGTTCGTCTACATGGTATTCGTGATCGCGGCATCCCTCGCCCTCGGCCGCGTCAGCGACCGCCTCGAACGCCGCAAGCTGTTCGTGTTCGTCGCGAGCGTCGTGCAGGCGGTCGCAGCGCTGCTGCTCGCCGCCTTCCCGTCGATGCCGACGGCGTACGTCGGCGGCGCGCTGCTCGGCATCGGCTACGGCTGCTTCCTCGCCGTCGACCAGGCGCTCGCCACGCAGGTGCTGCCCGACCCCGAGACCCGCGGCAAGGACCTCGGCATCATGAACATCGCCTGGGCCATCCCGCAGGCGTTCGGCCCCCTGCTCGGCGGCATCGTCGTGTTCTGGCTGGGCGGGTTCACCGGATTGTTCGTCCTCGCGGGCCTCGCGGCCCTCGGCGGGGCGTTCGCCGTCGCACGCGTGAGGAGCGTCGCATGATCGATCTTTCGCTTCCGCCCGTCGCGCAGCCCTGGGTTTCGGCCGCGGGCTACTGGCAGAGCATGACGGATGCCACGCGCGAGCTCGACCCGCCCTACGGCGTCATCCACCTCGGCGCCCTCGCCCACAACGCGCACGACATGCTGCGGCGCGCGGGTGGGAAGCCCATCCGGCTCGCGTCGAAGTCGGTGCGAGTGCGTGAGGTGCTCGACGCGGTGCTCGCGCTGCCCGGCTATGCGGGTGTGCTCGCGTACACCTTGAGCGAGGCGCTGTGGCTCGCGGCGGATGCCTCACCCGATCGCCCCGGCATCGCGGACGTCGTCGTCGGCTACCCCACGGCGGAACGCGCCGCGATCAGGCGGCTGGCCGCCTCGCCCGAGCTTGCCGCGCGGGTGACGCTGATGGTCGACTCGGTCGCGCAGCTCGACCTCGTCGACGCGGTCGTTCCGCCTGGCGCCCGGGAGACCGTCCGCGTCGCGATCGAGCTCGACGCGTCGTGGAACGGGCCAGCCGGGCACATCGGCGTATGGCGCTCGCCTGTGCACACGGCCGCGGCTGCGCGGTCGCTCGCCGAGCACATCGCGCGGCGGCCGGGCTTCGCTCTCGTCGGCATGATGTCGTACGAGGCGCAGATCGCCGGCCAGGGCGACGACCCGGCCGGGCGCGCGGCGTTCGCGCAGACCGTGCGCTGGATGCAGCGCCGCTCGAAGGCCGAGCTGCTCGAGAGGCGAGCCGCAGCGGTGGCATCCGTTCGCGAGGTCGCGCAGCTCGAATTCGTCAACGGCGGCGGCACGGGCTCGCTCGAATTCACCTCGGCGGACCCGTCGTGCACCGACATCGCCGCGGGTAGCGGGCTGTTCGGCGGCCACCTGTTCGACAACTATCGTGGCTTCACTCCGGCCCCCGCGACGGCGTTCGCGCTCTCGGTCGTGCGCCGCCCCAAGCGCGACACGGCGACAGTGCTCGGCGGGGGCTGGATCGCCTCCGGCCCACCGGGGAACGACCGGATGCCGCGGCCCGTGTGGCCAGAGCACCTCGAGTTCGCCGCGCGCGAGATGGCGGGCGAGGTGCAGACGCCGCTGTCGGGGGCTGCCGCCGAGGCGCTGCGACCGGGTGACCGCGTCTGGTTCCGCCACACCAAGTCGGGCGAGCTGTCGGAGCACGTCAACGAGTTCGCGCTCGTGGGGGAGCACGGCGTCGTCGGAACCACGCCGACGTACCGTGGTGAGGGAAAGGCCTTCCTGTGACGGGGAGTCCGATGGTTGAGGAGCCGCGCAGCGGAGTCCGGAAACCATCGAGGCCGAACTCGCTGCGCGCGGTGGAATGGCGCAACTGGTCGCGCACCGAATCGGTCCACCCGATCCGGGTCGAGACGCCCGATTCCCCCGAAGCCGTCCAGCGCGCCGTGCAGGCCGCCGCGCACCAGGGCCTCACGATCAAGGCGATCGGCGCCGGCCACTCGTTCACCGGCATCGCCGTCGCGGAAGGCGTGCAGCTGCTGCCCGACCGGCTCCAGGGGGTGGTGGCCGTCGACGAGGCGTCCGCTCGCGTCACCCTCGCCGCGGGCACCCGGCTGTGGCAGCTGCCCAGGCTCCTCACGCCGTACGGGCTCGCCCTGCAGAACATGGGCGACATCGACCGCCAGTCGATCGCCGGCGCGACGAGCACGGGAACGCACGGCACCGGCGGCTCGTTCGGCGGCCTCGCCACCCAGATCACGGCCGTCACGCTCGTCACCGGAACCGGCGAGCTGCTGCGCGTCTCGGAGACCGAGAACGCCGAGCTGCTGCCCGCGGCGCGCCTCGGGCTCGGAGCGCTCGGCATCGTCGTCGACGTCACGATCCAGTGCGTGCCGGCGTTCGCATTGCACGCGGTCGAGCGGCCAGAGCCGCTGCCTGAGGTGCTCGACGACTACCTCGAGCGCTCGGCGCGCGAGGACCACTTCGAGTTCTACTGGTTCCCGCACACGCAGGTGGCGCTCACGAAGACGAACACGCGGCTGCCGGGGGACGCGCCCAGGCATCCGCTCGGCCTGCTCGACCGTGTCGTCGGCGACGAGCTGCTCTCGAACGACCTGTACCGCGGGCTGTGCGCGCTCGCCACGATCACGCCCGCGATGATCCCGGGCGTCAACCGGCTCGCGACGCGGCTCACGGGCGACCGCGAGTTCACGGATGCCTCGCCGAAGGTGTTCGTCACGAACCGGTCCGTGCGGTTCCGCGAAACCGAGTACGCCCTGCCGCGGGCGGCCGTGCCCGAGGCGCTGCGCGAACTCGACCGGCTCATCGAGCGGCGCGGCTGGCGCATCTCCTTCCCCGTCGAGGTGCGCTCGGCTGCGGCCGACGACAACTGGCTGTCGACCGCCTACGGGCGCGAGACGGGCTACATCGCCGTGCACCGCTATTACCGCGAGACCCGCCCTGATCAGCTCGAATACTTCGCCGCGGCCGAGAAGATCATGGTCGAGGCCGGCGGACGCCCGCACTGGGGCAAGCTGCACACGCGCGATGCCGGTTTCTTCGCGCAGGCGTACCCGCGCTTCGACGACTTCCTCGCGGCACGCGATCGCCTCGACCCCGGTCGGGTGTTCCGCAATCCGTATCTCGATCGCGTTCTTGGATAGGCAGAGCGGGCTGAAGTGTCGAGAACGGATGCCGCGGCTCCGACCACCTCTCGAGCGAAAGGACCGCGACCATGGCTGAATTCCTGATCCTGATCTACGGCGACGACGAGAAATGGGGGCAGCGCACCGAGGAGGAGCGCGGGCGGGTGGATGCGGCACACCGTGCGTTCCACGCGGGCGGCTCCATCGCCTCGGGTGAGCTCGACGCACCGGCGAAGACGAAGACGATCCGCGGCACCCACGTCACCGACGGCCCGTTCGCCGAGTTCAAAGAGGTGCTCGGCGGCTTCTACGTGATCGAGGCGGTCGACCTCGACGAGGCGGTCGCGCGGGCGTCCGCCCTCTACGAGACCAACGAGCCGCACGCCTATCTCGAGGTTCGTCCGCTCGTCCAGCACTAGACCGGCGGGCGCATCCGCGGCGTAGCATGGCGCGCACAACGGGCGATCAATGAAGATCGGTGGACCAGGTGCGCGATGACGGTGACGCGGGGGAGTGGCTCGCCCTGCCGGGGCGCAGCCGTCCGCGCGGCGTCGTGCTCGATTCGTGGCGGCGGGCGCGCGAGCGCCGGCTCGACCCCGAGCGGGTGCTGCCGGCGCTCGAACTCGACGCGGAGCTCGACGACTACCGCAACGGGCACCGCCTGGCGTCGGTGATGCCGCTGATCCGGCGGCTGCTGGTGCGCGATGTCGACGGCGAGGGCCTGCTCGTGGCCGTCGGCGACGAGCTCGGGCGCCTGCTCTGGGTCGAGGGCGACCAGGCGGCGCGCCAGCGGGCGGAGCGGATGCTTTTCGTGGCAGGCGCCAACTGGGCGGAGGACAGGGTCGGCACCTCGGCCCCCGGCACCGCGTTGGCGCTCGACCACGGAATCCAGATCCACGACACCGACCACTTCGACACCGTCGTGCACGGCTGGAGCTGCACGGCGGTGCCGATCCACGACCCCGAGACGCGCCGCATTCTCGGCGTCATCGACATCACGGGCGACGCGCGCGCGATCGCGCCATTCACCCTCCCGCTGCTCGAGGCGACGGCCGCCGCGGCCGAGTCCCAGCTGCTCGCTGAGAGGCTCGCCGAGCGGATGCGGCCCCGGCCGGCTCCGAGGCGCCCCGCGCCCGCCGCAGCATCCGCTGTGCCCGTTCTCCACCTGCTCGGCCGCGACACCGGCGAACTGGACGCCGGCGGCCGCATCACATCCCTTAGTGCCCGTCACGCGACGATCCTCGCCCTGCTGAGCTGGCACAGGCAGGGGCTGTCGTCCGAGGCGCTGCGCGAGCTCGCCTACCCGCAGGAGGCGGCCGAGGTCACCCTGCGCGCCGAACTCGTCCGGTTGCGCCGCGTGCTGGCATCCGCCCTGCCCGGCGTCACGATCGACACGCACCCCTACCGCCTGTCCCGCGCGCTCGAGCTCGACGCGCACCAGGTGCTGACCCTGCTCGAGCGCGGGGCCCACCGGGTCGCGCTCGCCGCCTATGCGGGCCCGCTGCTGCCCGGCAGCACGGCACCCGGCATCGCAGAGATCCGAGAGACACTGCGTCAGCGACTGCGGGACGCGCTGCTGACGGATGCCTCGGCCGACGTGCTCGTGCAGTACGCGGCGACGCCCGACGGCTCGGTCGACGCCGCCGTGCTGCGCGAGGCCCTTCGACAGCTGCCGCCGCACTCGCCGAAGCGGGCCGCGATCGTCGAGCGGCTCGAGGCGCTGGAGCGCTGACCGGCGCAACGCGTTGCAACCCCCGGATTCCTAGGCTGGCCGCGTCAGACAGAGCCGTCAGACAAGGAGAAGAGATGACCATCCTCGACAAGCCGGTGCAGGCCGAGACGTCCGAAGCGACTTCCGCGCCGACATCTGCCGTCTATGCCGCGCCGGGCACCGCCGGGGCGCGCGTGAACTTCCAGCCCCGCTACGACAACTTCATCGGCGGGAAGTACGTGCCGCCGGCCTCAGGCGAGTACTTCGACAACCCGAGCCCGGTCACAGGCAAACCGTTCACCGAGGTCGCCCGGGGCACGGCCCCCGATGTGGACGCCGCGGTGGACGCCGCGTGGAAGGCCTTCGCCACCTGGAAGAACACCAGCGTCACCGAGCGCGCGGTGCTGCTCAACCGCATCGCCGACCGCATGGAGGAGAACCTCGAATTGCTCGCCGTCGCCGAGACGTGGGACAACGGCAAGCCGATCCGCGAGTCGCTCGCCGCCGACCTGCCGCTCGCGATCGACCACTTCCGCTACTTCGCCGGCGCGATCCGCGCGCAGGAGGGCGGCATCTCCGAGCTCGACCACGACACGGTCGCCTATCACTTCCACGAGCCGCTCGGCGTGGTCGGCCAGATCATCCCGTGGAACTTCCCGCTGCTGATGGCGACGTGGAAGCTCGCGCCGGCGCTCGCCGCAGGCAACTGCGTGGTGCTGAAGCCTGCGGAGCAGACCCCGGCGTCGATCCACGTGTGGCTCGACCTCGTGAAGGACCTCATCCCCGACGGCGTGCTCAACATCGTCAACGGCTTCGGCTTCGAGGCGGGGGCGCCGCTCGCGCAGCACCCGCGCATCCGCAAGATCGCCTTCACGGGCGAGACCACGACGGGCCGGCTCATCATGCAGTACGCGAGCCAGAACCTGATCCCGGTCACGCTCGAGCTCGGCGGCAAGAGCCCGAACCTGTTCTTCGAGGACGTGGCGGCCGCGAAGGACTCGTTCTACGACAAGGCGCTCGAGGGCTTCACCATGTTCGCGCTCAACCAGGGCGAGGTGTGCACCTGCCCGTCGCGGGCGCTCGTGCAGGCATCCGTCTACGACGCCTTCGTCGGTGACGGGCTCGACCGGGTGCGCAAGATCAAGCAGGGCAACCCGCTCGACCCGGCGACGATGATCGGCGCGCAGGCGTCGAACGACCAGCTTGAGAAGATCCTGAGCTACATGGACATCGGCAGACAGGAGGGCGCGAAGGTGCTGCTCGGCGGCGAGCGCGCCGAGCTCGGCGGCGACCTCGCCGAGGGCTACTACGTGCAGCCCACGGTCTTCGAGGGCCGCAACTCGATGCGCATCTTCCAGGAGGAGATCTTCGGACCGGTGCTGGCGCTCACCTCGTTCAGTGACTTCGACGACGCCATCTCGATCGCGAACGACACGCTCTACGGCCTCGGCGCCGGCGTGTGGGCGCGCGACGGGGCGCTGCAGTACCGCGCGGGCCGCGCCATCGAGGCGGGCCGCGTGTGGACGAACACCTACCACCAGTACCCCGCGCATGCCGCGTTCGGCGGCTACAAGCAGTCCGGCGTCGGGCGCGAGAACCACAAGATGATGCTCGACCACTACCAGCAGACCAAGAACCTGCTGGTGTCTTACGCCGAAGGGCCGATGGGTTTCTTCTAGTGGATGCCGCCACGCTGTCGCGTGTGGACGTGACGGATGCCGCAGCTGAGCTGCTGCGGCATCTCGCCGCGTCTCATGGGCCGCTCATGTTCCACCAGTCGGGCGGATGCTGCGACGGGTCGTCGCCGATGTGCTTCCCGGTCGGCATGTTTATCACGGGGCCGTCAGACGAGTTCCTCGGCACGTTGAACGTCGCGGGCATCGAACCGGTTCCGGTGTACATGTCGAAGTCTCAGTTCGAGTACTGGAAGTACACCCACCTGACCATCGACGTCGTCGACGGGCGCGGCAGCGGCTTCTCGGTCGAGGCGCCGGAGGGCAAGCGGTTCCTGATCCGCTCGCGGATGCTCACCGACCAGGAACTGGAGGCTTTCGGCCTGAGCTGACCGCGAGCGCTACAGCCGCCCGATCCAGTCGACGTGCAGCACGGCCTCGCCGGCCTCATCGGAGGCGGCGAGGTCGACCGTCGCGCGGATGCGCCAGTCGTGGTCGCCAGCGGGGTCGTCGATGGTCTGCTCGACCTTCCACTCGGCGCCGGACTCCGAGACCGAGAACAGGGACGCGGACCTCGAAGCGGGCCCCGTGAGCACCTCGTCGTGTTCGCCGAAGTACCCGTCGAGGAACGCGCCCCAGTCGACGTCGGGATCGAGGTCGGCGAGCTCTTCTTCCCGCTCGAGCGCGGCGAGCTGCACGCGCCGGAACAGCTCGTTGCGCACGAGGATCGTGAACGCCCGCTTGTTGGTGAGGATGCTGGGCGGGGCGGGCGGCACGACGGGGGTGTCGTCGGTGACGGTCGGGTTGACGAGCTCGCTCCACTCGTCGACCAGCGAGGAGTCCACCTGCCGCACGAGCTCGCCGAGCCATTCGATGATGTCGCGCAGCTCGTCGGTCTTGGCCTCGTCGGGGACGGTCTGCCGGATCGCACGGTACGCGTCCGAGAGGTAGCGCAGCACCAGACCTTCTGAGCGCGCGAGCTGATAGTGCTGGACGTACTCCGCGAACGACATGGCGCGCTCGAACATGTCGCGGACGACGGATTTCGGCGACAGGGCGAAGTCCCGCACCCAGGGCTGGCTCGCGGCGAAGGTCTCATAGGCCTGCGCGAGCAGCTCCTCCAGCGGCTTCGGCCAGGTCACGTCCTCGAGCAGCTCCATGCGTTCCTCGTACTCGATGCCCTCGCGCTTCATCGCCGCGACGGCCTCGCCGCGCGCCGCGAACTGCTGCTGCGACAGGATCACGCGGGGGTCGTCGAGCGTCGCCTCGATGACGCTGACCACATCGAGCGCATAGTGCCCCGATCCGACTCCCGCACCCGGGCCGCTTTCGACCGCGACCGACCGGCTCTCCGTCGGGTCCAGCAGCTCGATCGCCGCCAGCGCGAACGGCGACAGTGGCTGGTTGAGCGCGAAGTTCGGCTGCAGCTCCACGGTCAACGACACGTTGCCTGCGGCATCCGTCTGCACGATGCCGGAGGTGACCAGCGTGCGGTAGATGCCGAGCGCGCGCCGCGCCAGCTCGTACTGCCGAGCACGCGGTTGGTGGTTCTCGAAGATCAGCCGCCGCATGTCGGCGAGCGCGTGACCGCGTGCGATGACGTTGATGAGCATCGCGGCGGTGACCTCGAAGTGCGGGGTGAGCGGCTCGGGCTCGGCGGCGATGAGCCGGTCGAACGAGCCCCGGCCCCAGGTCACGAACCCCGCGGCCGGCTTCTTCCGCACGACCTTCTTCAGCTTCTTCGGGTCGTCGCCGGCCTTCCGCAGCGCCTGCGAGTTCTCGATCTCGTGCTCCGGCGCCTCCACGATGACGGTGCCGGCCGTGTCGTACCCGGCCCGTCCGGCGCGCCCCGCGATCTGGTGGAACTCCCGCGCGGTCAGCTGTCGCATCTTCGTCCCGTCAAACTTCGACAGGCCGGTCAGCAGCACTGAGCGGATCGGGACGTTGATGCCGACGCCGAGCGTGTCCGTGCCGCAGATCACGGGAAGCAGCCCGCGCTGCGCGAGCGTCTCGACGAGACGGCGATAGCGCGGCAGCATGCCCGCGTGGTGCACTCCGATTCCGGCGCGCACGAGCCGCGACAGCGTCTTGCCGAACGCGGTCGTGAACCGGAATCCGCCGATCGCCTCTGCGATCTCATCGCGCCGCTCGCGTGAGGCGATGCGCATGCTCGACAGCGCCTGCGCGAGCTCGAGGGCGGCGGCCTGCGAGAAGTGCACGATGTAGATCGGCGCCTCGCGCCCTGCGAGCAGGGTCTCGACGGTCTCGTGCACGGGTGTGTCGACGTATGAGTACGACAGCGGCACGGGCCGCGCGACGCCCGTGACCTCGGCGACCTCGCGCCCTGTGCGCTCGCGCAGGTCGGTCACGATCGGCGTGACGTCGCCGAGGGTCGCCGACATCAGCACGAACTGCGCCCGCGTCAGCTCGAGCAGCGGAACCTGCCACGCCCAGCCGCGGTCGGGGTCGGCGTAGTAGTGGAACTCGTCCATGACGACCTGGTCGACGTCGGCGTCGGCGCCCTGGCGCAGCGCGAGGTTCGCGAGGATCTCGGCCGTGCAGCACACGATCGGCGCATCCGGATTCACCGAGCTGTCGCCCGTCACCATGCCGACGTTCTCGGCGCCGAAGATCTCGACGAGCGCGAAGAACTTCTCGCTGACCAGCGCTTTGATGGGTGCGGTGTAGTAGCTCCGCTTGCCCTCGGCGAGAGATGCCGCATGCGCGGCCACCGCGACGAGGGACTTCCCCGTTCCCGTCGGGGTCGAGAGCACGAGGTGCGAGCCGAGGAACAGCTCGAGTGCAGACTCCTCCTGCGCGGGGTAGAGGGTGAGCCCGCGATCCTCGGCCCACCCGGCGAACGCCTCGAACATCGCGTCGGCGTCGTAGGGCTTCGGAAGGCGCTCGAGCAGGCTGGCAGGCATCCGGTCAATTCAATCGCACAGCCGCACGCGCGCCTAACACATGTGACGCGCCGGTGTATAGCCCACCGGGTAAAAGTTGTTTGTATATATTTCACCAAGTAGCGTCATCTCCCGGAAAGGAACGCTGTGCCCCTGACTGTCGTGCGTCGCGAGAGCGAGCATCTCTACGGCCGCTCGCCGAAGACCGAAGCAGGCCTTCGCGCTGTCGAGGCGCTGCTCGCGCTGCAGCGGGCGGAGGCGATCGAGCTCGAGGCGGCGCGACGCAAGGCGCACCTGACCCGCAGCGAATTCCAGGCGCTGCGCTACCTGCTGCAGGCGCAGCGCGACCAGCGGCCGATGGGCCCGAAGGACCTCGTGATCATGCTCGACCTGTCGCCCGCGGCCGTGACCAAGGTGGTCGACCGGCTCGTCGAGCTCGGCGACCTGACGCGCACCGCCCACCCTCGCGACCGGCGTGCGATCTATCTGACGCCGACCGAGGCGGGTGAGGCGAAGATCAGCGCGGCGTACGCGCATTTCCACGAGACCCTCGTCAACGTGGTCGATGCGCTCGACGAGCACACGAACAACGCACTGCACGACGGCCTTCTGGCTGTCGTCACCGAGCTCGACCAGACGCATCCTGTCGAGTTGGTGACCGGGTAACGCCGACCAAGGGTGAGAGGACCATGACGATTCTGAACAGCCCAGCAGCCGACCAGGCGCTTCTCGGCGGTCGCTACGCGGTGCGCGAGGCGCTCGGTCGCGGGGGTGCGGCGACCGTCTACCGCGGCGTCGACCTCAAGCTCGACCGCGAGGTCGCTCTCAAGGTGTTCGCCGCCGACGACATCGCGGGCAGCGACGCCGAGCGACGTGAGCGGCGCACCCGCGAGATCTGCCTGCTCGCGCGGGCGAACCATCCCAACCTCGTCACGCTGTTCGACGCCGACTGGGAGGACGAGCCCGTCGACACAGGGTGAGCGGACGCGCACCCCGGCGGCGGCTATATCGTGATGGAGCTCGTGCGCGGCGGCACGTTGAGAAGGCGCCTCGACGCGAACGGCGCGACTCCGGGTCTCACCGCGCAGCTGGCGGTCGAGCTCGGCGCCGCTCTCGCCTACCTGCATGCGGATGGAATCATCCACCGTGACCTGAAACCCGAGAACATCCTGCTCGCCACGGCACCCGGCGGCAGGGTGACCACCAAGCTCGTCGACTTCGGCATCGCGCAGCTGCTCGGCGACGACCGTCTGACCTCCGAGCAGAACATCCTCGGCACGGCGGCCTACCTCGCGCCCGAACAGGTCATGGGCGACGGCGCCGGCCCGGCCAGCGACATCTATGCGCTCGGCCTCGTTCTGCTCGAGTGCCTGACCGGTGAGCGCCCTTTCCGCGGGACCACGGTCGAGGCCGCGATCGCCCGGCTCTCTCAGGACCCGCCGCTGCCCGACACGCTCGACCTGCAGTGGCGCACGATGCTCACCGCGATGACGGCCCGCGAGCCGGGAGAGCGCCCGACCGCCGCGCAGGTCGCGGCGATCGCGCCGCGGCTGCCACGCGAGCCGATCGGGTCGGGCGAGCGGCAGGCGGCGTAGAACACCCAGATTTGCCGGGCAGGATGCCTGCATGAAGTCCGGCGCCCCCGAAACGCGGCTTGAAGCGCGCATCGACGCGGCCGCCAACCGGCTGCTCGGAGACGCACCGCAGACCGGCTGGCGTTCGGGGCTCGTCGAGTTCCTCGTGTTCGGCGCGAAGCAGGCGTGGGCCTGCGTCTTCGGCTTCCTGATGCTCGCGCTGATCCTCACCCTGAAGGTCGCGGCGCCCGCAGGCATCGGTCCGGTCGCCCACAACGACCTCGTGACGATCGGGGCGGTGCTGATCCAACTCGGCATGGTGCTGTTCGGTCTCGAGACGCTGCGCGAGCTGCGCGTCATCGTCCTGTTCCACGTCGTCGGAACCGTGATGGAGCTGTTCAAGACGGGCATCGGCGCATGGCTGTACCCCGGTCCCGGCATCCTGCACATCGGCGCCGTGCCGCTGTACAGCGGCTTCATGTACGCCGCCGTGGGCTCGTATCTCGTGCGCGTCTACCGTCTCTTCGACCTGCGCTTCGTGCGCTACCCATGGCGCTGGCTCACGGCGGCGATCGCCGGCGCGATCTACCTCAACTTCTTCACCCACCACTGGATCGTCGATCTGCGCTGGGTGCTGCTCGCCGCCGTGCTCGCGGCTTTCGGCCCCTGCGTCATGCACTTCCGCGTCTTCCGGCGCGGGGTCAGGATGCCGCTGGTGCTGGCATTCGGCCTGGTGGCCGTCTTCATCTGGATCGGGGAGAACCTCGCCACCTTCGGCGGCGCGTGGGCCTACCCCGACCAGCTCGCGGGCTGGCACCCCGTGACTCCCGCCAAGATCGTGAGCTGGTTCCTGCTGATGATCATCTCGGTCGTGCTGGTCGCGTGGGTCTACCCGCCGAGGCGACCCGAGCCCGCCCCTGCCCCGGCGGCAGAGCCCGTCGGCCCGGTCACCGGCCCTACGCCGTCCGTCGGCGCAGCGTGAGGGCTCCGACGATCACGGCTCCGACGATCCAGGCGCCGAGGAATCCGATGCGGGTCCACACCCAGCCGTCGTCGTGCGTGCCGTTCGCGACCGCGTTCAGCGCATCGATGGCGTGCGACAGCGGCAGCCAGTCGCCGATCACCCGCAGCACGTCGGGCATCGAGTCGCGCGACACGAAGATGCCGCCGAGCAGGATCTGCGGGAACACGAGCGCCGGCATGAATTGCACCGCTTGGAACTCGGTGCGCGCGAACGCGCTCGCGAGCAGCCCGAGTGCCGTGCCGAGCAGCGCGTCGGCGACCGAGACCGCGAACAGCAGCCACACCGAGCCCTCGATGTCGAGGCCGCACACCCACACCGCGAACGACACGGCGATCGCCGACTGGATCAGCCCGAGCAGCCCGAACGCCAGCGCATAGCCGACGATGAAGTCGCCCTTGCCGAGCGGCATCGCGAGCAGTCGCTCGAGGGTGCCCGTGCGCCGTTCGCGCAGCGTCGTGATGCTCGTGACGAGGAACATCACGATGAACGGGAACAGCGCGATCATCGCGGGGCCGATGGTCTGGAACACGTGGGTGTCCTCGAAGATCCAGGCGACCAGGCCGATCAGCAGGCTCGGGACGACGACCAGCAGGCCGATCGTGCGGGGGTCGTGCCTGATCTGCAGCAGCACGCGACCGGCGGTCGCGATGGTGCGCCCGGGGCTCACCGCTTCGCCTCGCGCTGACGGATGACGCTGAGGAACGCCGCCTCTGCATCCGGCGCGCCGGTGGACTGCAGCAGTCCCTCTGGGGTGTCGTCGGCGATCACCTCGCCGTCGCGCAGCAGCATCAGGCGGTCGCACCTGGCGGCCTCGTCCATGACGTGGCTCGAGACGAACAGGCTCGTGCCGGCGTGCGCCAGCCGATGGAACAGGCCCCACAGCTCGCTGCGCAGCACGGGGTCGAGCCCGACGGTCGGCTCGTCGAGCACGAGCAGCTCGGGGGCGCCGAGCAGTGCGGCGGCGAGCGAGACCCGGTTGCGCTGGCCGCCCGAGAGGCTGCCGGTGAGTTGCGCGGCCTGGTCGCCGAGACCGGTCTCGTCGATGACGCGGTCGACATCGGATGCCGGGGCGCCCAGCACCCGCGCGAAGTAGCGCAGGTTCTCGCGAACGGTCAGGTCGTCGTACACGCTGGATGCCTGCGTCACATAGCCGACCCGCCGGCGCAGTGGTGCGCTTCCGGCGGGCTGCCCGAGCACGGTGACGCTGCCCGCCGCGACCTTCTGCACCCCGACGACGCAGCGCAGCAGCGTGGTCTTGCCGCTGCCGCTCGGCCCGAGCAGGCCGACGACCTGGCCGCGCGGCACGCTGACCGTGAGGCCGCGCAGCACGTCCGCCTTCCCTCGGCGCACGCGCAGTCCTTCGACGACGATCGCACTCGCGCTGTTTCGATCGCTCCGGGCCACGCTTGAATTATCGCGCTTGCTTTGAGTGAGCCGACAAGCCCCCGAAAGCCGCATCGACGTCGATAGGATGTGCGCGACACCGGGTGAAAGCCGCCCGGCCCCCACCCTCTCGAGGAGTTGCCGCCATGCTTGCCTGGCTCATCCCGTTGATCATCGTCGTCGTGATCCTGGTGATCATCGGCATCTGGTACTGGGCGACGTACAACTCGCTGATCCAGCTGAACGTCCGAGTCGATGAGGCGTGGAGCGACATCACGGTCCAGCTCAAGCGCCGTGCCGACCTGATCCCCAACCTGGTCAGCACCGTTCAGGGCTATGCCACGCACGAGAAGACCGTCTTCGAAGACGTGACGAAGGCCCGCTCAGAGACGATCTCGGCGCAGACTCCCGGCGAGGCATCCGTCGCGGAAGGTCATTTCCAGGCCGCGCTGAAGAGCATCTTCGCCGTCGCCGAGGCGTACCCGCAGCTGCAGGCGAGCCAGAACTTCCTGCGCCTGCAGGCCGACCTCGTCGACACCGAGGACAAGATCCAGGCGGCCCGCCGGTTCTACAACGGCGGCGTGCGCGAGTACAACACGAAGATCAAGCAGTTCCCGTCGAACATCGTCGCGAAGAACCTGCACTACGCCGACCGCGAGTTCTTCGAGGTGCCTGACGCCGCGGCGATCTCCGAGCCGCCGCGCGTGCAGTTCTAGCGCTCAGCGCGATACCGTCAGCTAGAACATGTACCGAGCGATAGCCCGGAACAAGAGGAACACGGTCTTCTTCATCCTGTTCTTCCTGGTCCTCGTCGGAGTGATCTCCTACGTCATCAGCTACTTCATGGGCGGCGGCTGGTCGGTCACGATCATCGCGCTCGTGATCGCGATCGCGTACGCCGTGCTGCAGTACTTCACCGCGAGCTCGCAGGCCGTGGCCATGTCGGGCGCAGTGCAGCTGCAGCAGAAATCCGATCACCCCGTGCTGTGGCAGACCGTCGAGAACATCTCGATCTCGACCGGCATGCCGATGCCGAAGATCTACATCGTCAACGACCCTGCGCCGAACGCGTTCGCAACCGGTCGCGACCCCGACCATGCGGTCGTCGCCGCGACCACCGGCCTGCTCGAGCTCATGGACCCGACCGAGCTCATGGGCGTCATGGCTCACGAGATGGGGCACGTGCGCAACTACGACATCCGCGTCTCGACGATCGTGTTCGGGCTGGTCGTCGCGATCGGGTTCATCGCCGACATCTTCATCCGTATGACGTTCTTCGGCGCGGTCTTCGGGGGTGGCAACAACCGCGGCCGCGGCAACAACAACGGCGGCGGGGGCGGCGGCAACCCGATCCTCCTGATCCTCGGGCTGGTCGCGATCGTCCTGGCGCCGATCCTCGCGGCGCTGGTGCAGGCGGCGATCTCGCGGCAGCGCGAATACCTTGCCGACGCCACGAGCGCAGAGATCACGCGCTTCCCCGAGGGGCTCGAATCGGCGCTGCAGAAGCTCGGCGACTACAGCCGGCCGATGAAGCGCCAGAACACCTCGATGGCCCATCTCTGGATCTCGGACCCGCTGCAGCCGTCGCTCACCTCGCGCCTGTTCTCGACGCACCCCCCGATCCCTGACCGCATCGAGCGCCTCAAGAAGATCGGCGGCGGCTTTTAGGCATCGACCCCGCTACCGGTGGTCGGCAGGCACCTGCTCGAGCGCCCGGAGCGCGCGCGTCGCCATCTCGACCATGCCCGCGTTCGTGCCTCGGTAGTAGGGGAGCGCCAGCACCGCCTGCGCGATCGCCCAGCCCCGGCCGCGACGCCAGGTGGCGTCGTCGAGGTCGAGCCGTTCGGCGAGGCGCGCGCGGAATACCTCCCGCGCGCCGGACGGGAACACATTCCAGGCTGCGAGCAGCTCGCACGACGGGTCGCCGATGCCCGCCGCCGCCCAGTCGAGCACACCGGCGAGGCGGCCGTGCTCGTCGACGAGCAGGTTGCTCGGCAGCAGGTCGGCGTGCAGCCAGACGGGTTCGGCGGCCCATTCCGGAGCGGCGAGCGCATCGTCCCAGAGCCTCCGCAACGCATCCGTGTCGAACTCGCCGTCGAGTTCGCGCATGGCCTCACGCACCGGCTCTGCGAGGGGCGCGAGCGGCCCGCTGCGCTGCGCGAGCCGCACACCCTCCGTCGGAAGTTCGCGCAGCCTCGCGAGCACCGCGACCAGATCATCGACCAGCCCCGTGGCGTCGACCAGCGCCTCGGGCACCGGCATCTCACCCTCGACCCAGCCCAGCACCGACCAGGTGTACGGGTAGCACTCGTCGGCTCGGCCGTTCGCGAGCACCGCGGGGATCGCGACCGGCAGCTGCCCGCTCACCCGTTCGAGGATCGCCGTCTCGACCGGCACGCCGACCCCGTCGCCCGGAATGAACGGCAGCCGCACCACCTTGTCGGCCCCGAGCCGGAACATCGCGTTCGTCGTGCCGTACGACGGCACCCGCCGCACGCGCTCATGCGCCCACTGCGGGAACTGCGTACCGATCAGGCGCCGCACGTCGTCGTCTGAGACGTCGATCTGGTGCGCGTGCATCTTCGGAGCGGGTTCGGAAGCCATCCCTCCCAGTCTGCCCGCGTTCACACCGCGGTCTGCGCAGCACCTTCCACTTCCGCATCGAGCGCGGCCGCCAGGTTCCCGCGGCCCGCCACGATCACCTCGCCGAGGCCCTGCCACTCGGCGACCCTGCCGAGCAGCGGTGCGCGCCGCTCGGCGACCGCGCCTTCCGCCCGGCCCTCTTCGACCCAGGCCGATTGCACCCGCAGCACGCCGGCCTGCCGGTCGCTCTTGAGGTCTACGCGCCCCACGATCTCGTCGTCGACGAGCACGGGCATGACGTAATAGCCGAACACTCGCTTCGGCGCCGGGGTGTAGATCTCGATGCGGTAGTGCATGCCGAACATGCGCAGCAGCCGCTCGCGCTCCCACACGACGGGGTCGAACGGCGACAGCACCGCGGTTGCGGAGATCGCGCGCGGCACCCGCACCCCGGCGGGTGCGTAGGCGGCCAGCGGCCGGCCGGCGCGCTGCCACCCGTGCACGTGCACCCTCTCGACCTCGCCCGCGTGCACCAGGTCGTCGAGCGCCGCCTTCGTCTCGGCGGTGTACAGCCGGTAGTAGTCGGCGATGTCGGCCAGCGTGCCGACACCGAGGGCCGTCACCGAGTGGCGCACGAGCTCGCGAACAGCCTCGTCTTCCGGCACGTGACGATCGAGAACGGATGCCGGCAGTGCCTGTTCCACGAGCGCATAGCGCCGCTCGAAGCGCGTGCGCCCGGCGGTCGCGAGCTCACCCGCGCGGAACATCACCTCGAGACCCTGCTTCACCTCGGACCAGCCCCACCACGGCCCCCGCCTCACGTTGGCGTCGTGCTCGATCTCGCTCGCGGCGAGCGGACCCCGCGCGGCCAGCTCTGCGCGCAGCCACTCGATCGTCTCGCGCCCGGCGGTGAGCCCCCAGCTGTCCTTCCCGGCGAGGTACTTCTCGCGGAAGCGCCGGTGCCGGAAGCGGAACAACGGCCAGTCGCGCACCGGGACGAATGCCGCCTCGTGCGCCCACACCTCGGTATACCCCGACTCCGACGACCGCGACGTGGGCCGGAACGTCAGGCGGTCGAGCAGCGTCTTGTCGTACCCGCCCAGTCGTGCGAACGCCGGCAGGTAATGGGAGCGCTCGAAGACGTTCACCGAGTCGATCTGCAGCAGCCCGAGCCGGTCGAACAGCCCGTTGAGCTGCCGCGTGCCGACCGTGGCCGAGGGCACGCGCCCGAACCCCTGCGCGGCGAGCGCGACGCGCCGGGCGGCGGCCGCGCTGAGTGTCTGAACCATCGGTGAAACGGTATCGCGAGCCACCGACACGGGCCCCGACGAGGGCCATAGACTCAGCCGCATGCCCGCCCCTCGGCCGCACACCCATCGCAGCGAGTCGCAGAAGGTCGACGACTCCCTGCCTCGCGGCGTGCTGCTGGCATCCGCCTGGTCATGGCGCCTGCTGCTGATCGGCGCGGCCATCGCGGTGCTGCTGTTCGTGATCGTGCAGCTGCGGCTCATCGTCGTGCCCGTGCTGATCGCGATCCTGCTCTCGGCGCTGCTGGTCCCGCTGCGCGACCTGCTGGTCCGCGCGCACCTGCCGAAGTGGATCGCGATCGTGCTCTGCATGGTGATCACGATCGCGGTGATCGGCGGCCTGGTGTTCCTGGTCGGCCAGCAGCTGCGTGCGGAGGCCGGCTCCCTGCGGCACCAGACGATGGCCTCCGTCGAGGCGCTGCGTCTCTGGCTCACGGGGCCGCCATTCAACCTCACCGATCGGCAGCTCGACGACGGCATCCGCCAGCTCACCGATGCGATCCAGGCCGACACCCAGGTGCTGATCAACGGCGCGCTGTCGGTCGGCTCGACCGTCGGCCATGTCGTCACGGGGCTCCTGCTGACCTTGTTCAGCACCCTGTTCATCCTGATCGACGGCGCAGGCATCTGGAGCTGGGTGGTCAGCGTCTTCCCGAAGCGCGCTCGGCCCGCCGCCGACGGGGCAGGGCGGTCCGGCTGGGTGACGCTGCGGACGTTCGTGCGGGTGCAGATCCTCGTGGCATCCATCGACGCCCTCGGCATCGGCCTCGGAGCCTTCTTCCTCGGCCTGCCGCTCGCGATCCCCGTGGCGGTGCTGGTGTTCCTCGGCTCGTTCATCCCCATCGTCGGGGCCGTTGTGACCGGAACGCTCGCCGTGTTCATCGCCCTCGTCTACAAGGGGTTCTGGTTCGCGCTGGTCATGCTCGCGATCGTGCTGTTCGTGCAGCAGGTCGAGGGGCACGTGCTGCAACCGCTCATCATGGGCACGGCGGTCAAGGTCCACCCTCTTGCGGTGGTGCTCGTCGTGACCGCCGGCTCGCTGCTTGCGGGCATCACAGGCGCGCTCTTCGCGGTGCCGTTCGCCGCGGTGCTGAATGCGATGATCGGATTCCTGTCGATCCGCGCAGACACGAGAGGCTCGCCGGCGTACGCGCAGCGGGGCACCGCGCTCTGGCAGGTCGTGCCCGCCGAGCGGGTGCGTGCCAGCGCGAAACGTAAACTGACGGAATGACCTCCGCGCCCGAATCGCCCGCTGCCGTCTACCTCGGCCCGAGTCTCGACGAGATCGAGCAGGCCCGCGAGGTCGTCGCGCAGGTGATTCAGCCGACGCCGATGGATCGCAGCCGCTACCTCGAGCAGCTGCTCGGTGTCCCCGTGTGGCTCAAGGCGGAGAACCTGCAGCGCACGGGCTCGTACAAGATCCGCGGCGCCTACAACCGGCTCAGCCGCCTCACCGACGACGAGAAGGCGCGCGGGGTGGTGGCGGCGTCGGCCGGCAATCACGCGCAGGGCGTCGCGCTGGCCGCGCAGCGGCTCGGCATCGCAGCCACGATCTTCATGCCGGCCGGCGTCGCCCTGCCCAAGCTGCAGGCGACGCGTGCATACGGCGCAGAGGCCGTGCTCGAGGGCACCACGTTCACCGAGACCCTCGCCGCCGCGCAGGAGTTCACGGCGCGCACCGGCGCGGTCTTCATCCCGCCGTACGACCACGAGGACGTCATCACCGGACAGGCCACGCTCGGTCTCGAGATCATCGAGCAGGTGCCGGACGTCGAGACGATCCTGGTGCCGATCGGGGGCGGCGGCCTCATCTCTGGCGTCGCCCGCGCGGCGAAGCTCAGCGCGGAGACGGCAGGGCGAAGCATCCGCATCATCGGCATCCAGGCAGAGAACGCCGCAGCCTACCCGCCGTCGCTCGCCGCGGGCGAGAAGGTGTCGGTGCCGGTCGATCCCACGATCGCCGACGGCATCGCCGTCGGGCGCCCCGGCGACCTCAACTTCCCGATCGTGCAGGAGTACGTCGACGAGGTCGTCACCGTCAGCGAGGACGATCTCGCTCGCGCGATCCTCGTGCTGCTCGAGCGCGCGAAGCTCGTGGTCGAGCCGGCCGGAGCGGCCGGTGTCGCCGCCATCCTCGCAGGGAAGGTGCGCGCGAGCGGCCCGACCGTCGCGATCGTCTCAGGCGGCAACATCGACCCCCTGCTCATGCAGCGGGTGATCGCGCACGGCCTCGAGGCATCCGCCCGCTACCTGACCGTGCGCATCATGCTGCCCGACCGCCCAGGCCAGCTCGCGACCATCTCGCAGATCCTGGCGGAGGTGAGCGCGAACGTCATCGAGGTGCTGCACACGCGGCACCACAACGGGCTGCAGATCAGCCAGGTCGCGCTCGA